>JANODX010000202.1:0-23541 GCA_031412915.1 Vicinamibacteria bacterium
CTCGAACAGGGGCCACCGATCAGAACTCAGCACCTGGTGGGCAAGCCGTCGACGGACACCCTCCAACTGAGAAGCCATGGCCTCAGAGCCCTGTCCCCGCAGGTCCAACACCTCAATCTCATAGGGAGGCACATCCTCCAGAATCTGTTGCTGGCCGTCCTGGAGGACGATGGCGCGCAACATGTCGTGGCGCTGGATCAATCTTCGCCAGGCGTGGCTGAACCGAGCCAGATCCAGGTCTGCGCAGTCGTATTCGACGTAGACATGAGTCGCGACGTTCCCCAGGTCGAACGTGGCACTTCGGCCGACCCAATAGGCCTGTTGCACGTCGGTAAGCGGAAAGGGCAGGTGCCGGTCCTGCGGCGCGGGGACGATTCGGGGCAATACCGTTAAAGACTCGCTGCTTCCACCGCCCGTCAGCGGCCCTTCGCTGGCGCCCCCGCGGGACTCATTCTTGGACTGCAGCCTCGCCACCGCCGCAGCAACCCCCGCGACCGTGGGCGATTCAAAGAAGCTCGCCATCGGCAAGGCGACGCCCAGGGCCTGGCGCAGGACGAAAATCACCTGGATCGCGAGGAACGAGTGCCCGCCCAGGTCAAAGAAATTGTCCTCGACGCCCACCCGGTCGAGTTTGAGGGCGTCGGCCCAGATTCCAGCCACGACCTCTTCCGCCGGAGTCCGCGGCGCGGCGTACTTTCCGCCCGGCCTCGCCGCTTCATGCGTGGGCGCGGGCAGGGCCTTGCGATCGATCTTCCCGTTGGCAGTGAGCGGCAGGGCCTCCAGAGCAACGAACGCGGATGGCACCATGTACTCGGGCAGGCCCGCGCGCAACTGAGCGCGCAACTGATCGACCAGGTCGATCGGCGGGTCCTGGGCCACGAGGTAGGCCACCAGGCGCGGATCCCCAGGGGCATCCTCGCGCACCACCACCACCGTCTCCCGAATCGAGGGATGGCGGGCGATCACGGTCTCGATCTCTCCCAACTCGATTCGGTAACCTCGGATCTTCACCTGGAAATCCAGACGCCCCAGATGCTCGAGCGTGCCGTCATTACGCCAGCGCGCGCGGTCCCCGGTGCGGTACAGCTTCGCCCCAGAAGCCTTGCTGAACGGATCCGGAATGAATCGGTCCGCCGTCAACTCAGGCCGGTTCCAGTAGCCCAGGCTGACCCCATCCCCCCCGATGCACAACTCACCGGGCACACCAATGGGGCACAGGTTCTTCTGCCCATCCAGGATGTACACCGTGGTGTTGGCGATGGGCTTGCCGATGGTGATCCCGTTCGAGGTGTCCGTGATGCGGGCGCAAGTCGACCACACCGTGGTCTCGGTCGGACCGTACATGTTCCATAACTCCACACCGCCCCCGATCAACTGATCGGCCAGATCCTTGGGCAGGCCTTCCCCGCCGACCAGAGCCTTGAACGAGGACTTCGCGGTCCAGTTCGCGGCCAGGAGCAGCCTCCAGGTGACCGGGGTGGCTTGCATGACCGTGGCCCGGTGCTGCTCGAGGAGGGCACTCAGGGTGTAGCCATCAAGGGCCTCGTCCCGGCTCGCGATCACCACCGTGGCTCCAAGCGTGAGCGGCAACTGCAACTCGAGCACCGCGATGTCGAACGACAAAGTGGTGACCGCGACCAGCACGTCATCCGCGGTCAAGCCAGGCTCGCGCGCCATGCTGACAAGGAAGTTCACCACCGCACGATGGGGCACGACCACACCCTTGGGCTTGCCCGTCGAGCCGGACGTATAGATCACGTAGGCCGGATCCTCAGCACCAGCGTCCCGTGCCGCATCCTTGGCCATCCGCTCATCCGACTGCGAAGCCATGACCGCGGCGTCGGCGTCCAGCAGAAGCTGCCGTTCGCGGGGCAGACCGAAGGAATCCGCCAGCGCCGATGTCGACACCAGCAGCGCGAGTTGCGCGTCCTCCGCCATGAAGCCCAGGCGTTCCACCGGAAACATGGGATCGAGCGGCACGTACGCCGCCCCGGACTTCAGAATGCCCAGCACCGCGGCCACCATGTCTGCGCCGCGTTCCACGCACAGGCCTACCCTTTGACCGCGCCCCACCCCCCGTGAACGCAGCGCCCGCGCCATCCGATTGGCGCGAGCATCGAGCTCGGCATACGAGAGCGAGATCGCCCCAAACCTGATCGCCGTCCGCTCGGGCGCACGCCCAACCTGCGCCTCGAACAACTCCTGCATCCTCGCCCTGGCCGGATACTCAGCCTGTGTTGCGTTCCACTCCACCAGCAATTGCCGCCGCTCGCCTTCGGGCAGCAGCGGCAGCGCCGAAATGCGGCGCCCAGGGGTCGCCACCATGCCTTCGAGCAGCGCTCGCAAGTGCCGGGCCATCCGTTCGATTGTCGTCTTGTCGAACAGGTCCGTCGCATATTCGAAGGTTCCCCGCAATCCCTGCGGGGTTTCCTGGACATATAGCGTCATGTCCACATGCGTCGCTCCTCGGTCCAGCTCGACCGGCTTGACCGTGAGTCCAGGCGCGGTGAAGGGCTGTGGCGAGGCGTTTTGAAGGACCAGCATCACCTGGAAAAGAGGGTTGCGGCTCAGGTCACGAGCCGGGCGCAGATCCTCCACCAGCGTCTCGAGCGGCAGATCCTGGTGCGCGTAGGCGTTAAGGCACCGCTCTCGCACCCGCCCCAGCAACTCCTGCACCGTCGGATCGCCGGACAGGTCGTTTCGCAACACCAGCGTGTTTACGAAAACACCAATCAGCCCTTCCAACTCCTTGCGGCCTCTATTGGCCACGGGTATGCCCACGAGCAGGTCCTCCTGCCCGGTGTAGCGCCACAGCAGCACGTCGAAGGCTGCCATCAGCGCCATGAACAGCGTCGTCCCTTCGCGGCGAGACAGCGCCGCAAGCCCTTCACTCGCCTCGCGCGGGATGGCGAACGAGTAGTTGGCTCCCCGGTGCGACTCCAGGGGAGGCCGCGGCAGATCGGTGGGCAGATCCAGCACCTGCGGAGCTCCGGTCAGATGCGTGCGCCAGTACTCCAGATGAAGGCTCAGCGCCTCCCCCCGCAGCCACTCACGCTGCCAGCGCGCGAAGTCCCGGTATTGCACCGGCAGGTCGGGCAGCGCGCTCTCCCGACCGTTCACACGGTCTCGATACAAAACCCCCAACTCGCGAAGCATCACGTCCAACGACCAGGCATCGGAGATGATGTGATGCTGCAACAGCAACAGCACGTGCTCCTCCGGCCTCAGCCGGTATAGAACCGAGCGAAACAGGGGCCCGCGAGCCAGGTCAAATCCGCGGTGTATCTCTTCGTTCATCCGCGTCTCTAGCGCTTGCGGATCAGGACCTGCCTCCACCACCGGCAATGAGAATGAAGGGGCCGCACTCACGATCTGTACCGGCCGGCCCTCGACATCGGCAAAGGTCGTACGCAGCGATTCATGCCGCGCCACCAGGGAGGCCAGCGCCTGTTCGAGCGCCGCGGCCTGCAGTGGGCCCTCGAGCCGTATGGCCAGCGTGATGACATAGGCGGTACTGGCCATCTCCACCTGGTCCAGGAACCACAGCCGCCGCTGGGCAAATGAAAGCTCCGCCGGACCGCGCAGGAACTCCAGGATCTCACGCTTGCTGTGTCGCAGTTGCTCTCGCAGTTCCGGTGTCAATGCGCCAGCAGCGGCATTGACTTTCAGCTGATCGCCATCCGCCCACACATGTATATCGCGAGCTCTGAGCTCCCCGAGCAGAGCGGGTGTCTTCACAGCGCGGTCTCTTCTCTATCCCCGGTCAGGCCCACCGGCCGACCCGAGATGGCCGCAAGGACCACCTCATCCTTGTCCGGCGTTTGAGACTGCACAGGGAACGCCTCGGTGCGCGCGGCCAGGCCTGCAACCGTCGGGGCGGCAAAGAGCTCGCTCAGAGGCAACTCGACCGAAAGCGCCTGGCGCAGACGCGAGACCACCTGCATGGCGAGCAGCGAATGACCGCCGAGCTCGAAGAAATTGTCCTCGATGCTCACGCGGTCGAGCCCGAGAACCTCTGCCCAGATATCGGCAAGGATTCCCTCCGTCACGGTGCGCGGCGCCACGTAGGCGGCCGCCTGCGCGGTCGAGCCGTCGGGCGCGGGCAGGGCCTTGCGATCGACCTTGGCGTTGGGCGTTAGCGGCAGGGCCTCCAGAGCAACGAACGCGGAGGGCACCATGTACTCAGGCAGGCCCGCGCGCAACTGAGCGCGCAACTGATCAACCAAGTCGGCCGGCGGGTTCTGGGCGACGAAGTAGGCCACCAGGCGCGGATCCCCAGGGACATCCTCGCGCACGACGACCACGGCCTCGCGGATCGCCTTATGGCTCGCGATCGCGGTCTCGATCTCCCCCAGCTCGATGCGATAGCCACGAACCTTCACCTGGAAGTCCAACCGCCCCAGGTGCTCGAGGGTGCCGTCATCGCGCCAGCGGGCGCGATCTCCGGTGCGATACAGCCTGGCGCCCGGGGTGGGACTGAAGGGATCCGGGGTGAATCGGTCCGCCGTCAGCTCGGGCCGATTCCAGTAGCCCAAGCTGACCCCAGCCCCCCCGATGCACAACTCACCGGGCACGCCAATGGGGCACAGGTTCTTCTGTGCATCGACGATGTACACCGTGGTGTTCGCAATGGGCTTGCCAATGGTGATCCCGTTGGAGGTGTCCATTATGCGGGCGCAGGTCGACCACACCGTGGTCTCGGTGGGGCCGTACATGTTCCACAACTCGATACCGCGCGCGATCAGCTGGTCGGCCAGATCCTTGGGGAGGCCTTCGCCACCCACCAAAGCCTTGAACTGGGGCTTCGCGGTCCAGTTCGCGGCCAGGAGCAGCCGCCAGGTGACCGGGGTGGCCTGCATGACGGTCGCCCGGTGCTGCTCGAGGAGGGCACTGAGGGTGAAGCCATCAAGGGCTTCGTCGCGGCTCGCGATCACGACCGTGGCTCCAGCCGTGAGCGGCAGCTGGAGCTCGAGCACCGCGATGTCGAACGACAGGGTGGTAACCGCGACGAGAACGTCATCCGCGGACAATCCGGGCTCGCGCGCCATGCTGGCCAGAAAGTTCACCACCGCACCGTGGGGCACGGCGACACCCTTGGGCTTGCCGGTCGAGCCCGACGTATAGATCACGTAGGCTGGATCCTCGGGACGAGCGTCCAACGCAGCATCCGGGGCCAGCCGCCCATCCGACTGTGCGGCGAGGACAGCCGCGTCCCCGTCCAGCAGCAGTTGGCGTTCGCGGGGCAGACCGAATGAGTCCGCTAGAGAAGAGGTGGACACCAGCAGTGCGAGTTGCGCGTCCTCCACCATGAAGCGAAGTCGTTCGACCGGAAACACGGGATCGAGCGGCACGTACGCCGCCCCGGACTTCAGAATGCCCAGCACCGCGGCCAGCATGTCCGCGCCACGTTCCACGCACACGCCAACGCGTTGGCCGCGGCAAACCCCACGCAACCGCATCGCCTGGGCGATGCGGTTGGCGCGCGCGTCGAGCTCGGCATAGGAGAGCGAGATCGCCCCAAACCTGATCGCCGTCCGCTCGGGCGCGCGATCCACCTGCGCCTCGAACAACTCCTGCATCCTCGCCCTGGCCGGATACTCAGTCTGCGTGGCGTTCCACTCGACCTGCAACTGTCGCCGCTCGGCTTCGGGCAGGATGCCGACGTTGCTCAGCGGAGCGGTCGGCGTGGTCTCAAGCGTACCCACGAGCTGCTCAAGCGCGTTCTGCATGTATGCGCACACGCGTTGCGGATCCAGCGGTGATTGCACCTGCACATCGAGCCTGAAGCCTTCACCAAAGTCGTCGACCGACATCTCGAACGGGTAGTTGGTGCGCTCCTCGAAATTCAGAAACTCCCTGCCCGCGATGTCCTGGAAGAGCCACACCGGGACGTTATGGCCATCGGCCGAGTTGTGGGCCACCGCCAGCGTCTGGCTGGCGTCCTGGCTATGGCGGTAGTTCAGCAGCGCGCTGAACAATGGCGCGTTTCCGACCATGGCACTGCAGCGCTGGGCGACGGCGAGCGAAGCATGCTCGTGGCGCATGAGCTGGGCCAGCACGGTGTGGGTTTGCCGGACGCTCTCCTGGGCGCTCTTTTCCCCCACATGGATCCGAATCGGCAGGGTGTTGATGCACGGACCCAGGATCCGATCAGCGCCTTCACCGCCTTGCATGCGTCCCAGCAACACCGAGCCAAACACCACGTTTTCCCGGCCGGACACGCGCGCCAACACCAGCGCCCAGGCCAGATGGAACACACTGGCGGCGCTCACCCCTAGCGCTCTGGCCGTCTTGCGCAACCGCCGGGCCAGGTCCGCGTCGACCAGAGAACGTGCCTCCACGACCCCGGAACCGTCACCCTTGACATCAGTGAGGCCAAACGGCGCTGTCGTCTCGTCCACATCGCCCAGGAGCTTGCGGAAGAACCGTTCATGCTCCTCGGCAGACACTCCCAGCCTGGACTGGGCCACGAAGTTGCGGAAGGGCAGAGGCGGGAGCAGCTGGTCGGCTTGACCCCGCAGATACATGTGGACTTCGTCCTGGACGAGTCTCATGGTGGGCATGTCTTCCATGAGGTGATGGACCATTTGCTGCATCACCCAACGGTCCTTGGCCGCATCGTGGGCAACGAAGATGCGCATCAGCGGCGCCTGCCGCACATCGAGCCGGTAGGTCCGCATGTTGAAGCGAGCCCACATCTGCTGGGCGACATCGCCACCCGTCGCATCCAGGTTCACCTCTTCGACGATGAGGGGCGCCCGGCGATAGACCACCTGCAATGCCTCAGGCAGCCCTTCCCACAGCACCGCGGTTCGCATGATGTCGTTGCGGTCGGTCACCGCCTGCAGGGCCTGCAGATACTGATCGAGCCGCTCGCGGCTATCGAACCCAAACTGATAGGTCAGGAGATAGCCATCGCCTTCGGACGCCATCACGTGATGAAAGAGAAACCCTTCCTGCAGGGGCGCCAGGGGATAGATGTCCTGGATGTTCGCCGCCCCGCCCGGCACCGCAGCCACCACACGTGCGATCTCCTCGGAGGTCAGCTGAACCAGGGGCAACATGTCGGGACTGATGGCCTGGCAATTTGGAGGAATCCGATTGGGCGGCACGTCCACGAGGCCGCTGTCGCCACCTGTAGCCGCGGCCAGCGCCGCGACCGTGGGCGTGATGAAGAGGGTCCGCACGTCGGCGTTGAGGCCCACGCGACGCATGCGCTCGATCACGCTGACGGCCAGAAGCGAATGCCCGCCCAGTTCGAAGAAGTCGTCATCACGTCCGACGCGGTCGAGCTTGAGCAATTCGGCCCAGATGGCGGCCAGGATCTCCTCGGTCGCGGTGCGAGGCTCGACATAGGTTGCCCGGGCGCCTGAGCGCTCGGGCGCTGGCAACAGCTTGCGATCGGCCTTGCCGCTCGAAGTCAGGGGCAGGGCCTCGAGAAACACGAACGCGCTTGGAACCATGTAGGCGGGCAACTCCCGCGACAGGTGCTCCTTCAACTCCTCGGCCGAAGGCGCCGCTTGCCGCGCCACTACATAAGCCACCAGTCGCTGATCCCCCGGCGTGTCCTCGCGCGCCAGCACCACGCTCTGTCCGACGCCCGGGTGCTTGTCCAGCGTCGCCTCGATCTCACCCAGCTCAATGCGCTGGCCGCGTATCTTCACCTGATAGTCGAGCCGCCCCAGGTACTCGATCGCGCCATCGGGGAGATGGCGCGCCAGGTCTCCCGTCTTGTAGAGCCGCGCTCCCGGCGTGCGAGAGAACGGGTCCGGCACGAAACGCTCCACGGTCAGATCGTCCCGGCCGACATAGCCGCGGCCCACCTGGACGCCGCCGATGAAGAGCTCCCCGGCCACGCCCAAAGGCGCCGGCCGCATCCGGGCATCGAGCACGTACATCTGGGTGTTGGCCACCGGCCGCCCGATGGGCACGGTGAGGCGCTCATCTCCGCGCCGGCACGCCCAGTAGGTGACATCCACCGCCGCTTCGGTCGGCCCGTAGAGGTTGTGCAACTCCACGTTGGGCAGCCTTGCGAAGAAACGCTCCTGCAGTTCGTGCGGCAGCGCTTCCCCGCTGCAGAGCACACGCTTGAGCGAACCGCAGGCCTCAAGCCCCTCTTCCTCGAGAAACACCCGGAGCATCGAAGGCACGAAGTGCAGGGTCGTGATCCCGCTCTCGCGGATCACCTTGACCAGATAGGCGCTGTCGCGATGGCCCTCGGGGCGGGCAATCACCAGCCGCGCGCCCGTCATAAGCGGCCAGAAGAACTCCCAAACCGACACGTCAAAACTGAACTGGGTCTTCTGCAGGATGCGGTCATCGCCGGTGAGGCCGTATTCCTCCTGCATCCACAGCAGTCGATTGCGGATGCCCCGGTGCTCGTTCATCGCTCCCTTCGGGCGCCCGGTGGAGCCGGAGGTAAAGATCACGTAGGCGAGGTTTCGGGGCGTGCCCAGGTCTTCCAGATCCTCGACGGCCTCGTGGGCATAGGCCGCCCATGAGGCATCGAGCAGATGCACTTCTTTGGCTTGAGGTGGAAGTTGGCTCGCCAGGTGCGGCTGAGCCAACACCAGATGAGTCCGGGCATCCTCGAGCATGTGGGCGAGGCGCTCCGCTGGATAGGAAGGATCCAGGGGCACATAGGCGCCGCCGGATTTCAGGATGGCGAGCAGCGCCAGCACCATCTCGAAGGAGCGTTCGGCAAAGACACCCACCAGGACCTCGGGCCCCACTCCTTTCTGACGCAGGAGGCGGGCGAGCTGATTGGCCCGGTGGTTCAACTCAACGTAGCTGAGGGTTTGCCCTTCAAATTCGAGCGCCACCGAGTTCGGTGTAAGCGCCGCCTGCTCTTCGATCAACCGGTGCAGTCTCACCTCAGGTCCGTAATCGCGCGCGGTGTCGTTCCACTCCGCCAGAAGCTCCTGGCGTTCGGCATCGGGAAGCACGTCCAGGCTGCGCAACGGCGAGTCGGGTGCTGCTTCGAGGGCAACCACGATCTGTTCGAGGGCCAGGTGCATGTAGCCACAGATGCGCTGCGGATCCACCGGCGACTGCGCCTGCGCGACCAGCCTGAAGCCCTCGCCCGTGTCATCCACCGAAAGGGTGAGTGGATAGTTGGTGCGTTCCTCGAAATCCAGCACGTCGACCCCATCGATAACCTGATCGGCGCCCTCCGGGGATTGTCCTTCCGGCTCGCCATGGCGATAGTTCAGAAGCGCGCTGAACAGCGGCGTGTTCGGCGCCACGGCGCTGCAGCGCTGGGCCAGGGCAAGCTGGGCATGCTCGTGCCGCAGCAGCTGCGCGAGCAGCGAGTGGGTGTGTCGAACACCCTCCTTGACACTCGTACCCCCCACGCGGATGCGCATCGGCAGGGTGTTGATACACGTGCCCAAGACTCTTTCCGCACCTTCTCCGCCCTGCATGCGGCCAAGCAGCACCGTGCCGAACACCACGTCTTCGCGGCCGGACACCCGGGCCAGCACCTGGGCCCAGGCCAGGTGGAACACACTGCCAGCACTCACCCCAATCACCTGTCCCGCCTCCCGCAGCCGGCGGGCCAGGGCGGGATCAACCAAAGAACGCGCCTCGGCTATCCCTGAGCCATGGCCCTTCACATCAGTGAGGCCGAAGGGCGCTGTGGTTTCGTCCACATCCCCCAGCAGCTTGCGGAAGAAAGCCTCGTGCTCCTCGCGGGGCACCCCCAATCTGGATTGGGCCACGAAGTTGCGGAATGGCAGCGGGGCCGGCAACTGGCCGGCTTGACCCAGCAGATGCGCGCGGATTTCCTCGCGCACGAAATTCATCGTGATCTGGTCATCGATCAGGTGATGGACCATCTGCTGCATCAGCCAACGGCCGTTCGCGGCATCCTGGGCGATGAACAACCGCATCAGCGGAGCCTGGCGCACGTCCAGCCGGTAGCTCCGGGGATCGAAGCGCACCCGCAACTGCTCCGCCACACTGCCATCGGCGGCGGCGCCCGGGGTGACCTCTTCCACGATGAGCGGCGCCCGGCGATAGACCACCTGCACGGGCTCCGGCAACCCCTCCCACAACACGGCGGTTCGCAGGATGTCGTTGCGATCGACCACCGCCTGCAGGGCCTGCAGATACTGGTTCAACCGGTCACGGCTGTCGAATCCATACAGCGTTCTCGTCAAGTATCCGTCGCCTCCGGCGGTCATCCGGTGATGAAACAGGAGCCCCTCCTGCAGCGGCGCCAGCGGATAGATGTCCTGAATGTTGGCAGCACCCCCGGGCACCGCGGCCACCACTTGCGCGATCTCCTCGGGACCGAACCGCACGAGTGGCAGCATGTCGGGGCTTAGGGCCGCGCAGCCCGGAGGAATCCGATTGGGCGGCACTTCGACGTTGCCACCCTCGCCACCGGCCACGGCGGCCATGGCCGCGATCGTGGGCGTGAGATACAGGTCGCGGACGTCGGCGTGGAGCCCCACCCGGCGCATGCGCTCCATGACGCTCACCACGAGCAGGGAGTGGCCACCCAGTTCGAAGAAGTTGTCGTGGACGCCCACGCGCTTCAGTCCCAGAACCTCACCCCAGATACCGGCGAGGAGTTCCTCGGTCGCCGTCTGCGGTGCGACGTACTCTTTCTGAAGGAGGTCCGAGTGCCCGGGAGCGGGAAGGGCCCTTCGATCGATCTTGGCGTTTGGAGTCAGGGGCAGCGCATCGAGCATCACAAAGGCACTCGGCACCATGTACGGCGGCAGGTGGTGCGAGAGGTGTTGCTTCAGGTCCGCAGCGCTGATTTCGCCGTCACGCGGCACCACGTAGGCCACCAGGCGCTGGTCTCCGGGCACGTCCTCGCGGGCGATCACCACGGCTTCGCGAACGGAGGGGTAGGTGGCGATATTGGTCTCGATCTCGCCGAGCTCGATCCGGAAGCCGCGGATCTTGACCTGGAAGTCCAGCCGTCCCAGATGCTCGAGCAGGCCGTCACCGCCCTGGCGAACCAGGTCGCCAGTGCGGTACAGCCTGGCTCCCGCAGCGGAGCTATAGGGGTCCGGGATGAACCGCTCGGCGGTCAGCTCCGGCCGGTTCCAGTAACCCAGCGCGACCCCATCGCCCCCGATGCATAACTCTCCGGGCACGCCATCTGGACAAAGGTGATTCCGCTCATCAAGGACGTAGACGGTAGTGTTGGCAATCGGCTTGCCAATGGTGATCCCGTTGGAGGTGTCGGTAATTCGGGCGCAGGTCGACCACACCGTGGTCTCGGTGGGACCGTACATGTTCCACAGTTCGACGCCGCGAGCGATCAGCTGGTCGGCCAGGTCCTTGGGCAGGGCTTCGCCGCCGACCAGGGCCTTAAAGCCCGTTCTTCCCTGCCAGCCGGCCTCCAGGAGCAGGCGCCAGGTGACTGGGGTGGCCTGCATCACCGTGGCCCGGTGCTGTTCCAGAAGCCCTTTGAGCGCATGCCCATTCATGGCCTGATCGCGGCTCGCGATCACCACCGCCGCCCCCACCGTGAGCGGCAGCTGCAGCTCGAGCACCGCAATATCGAAGGACAGCGTAGTCACCGCCACCAGCACATCGTCCGCCGTCAGGCCAGGCTCCCTGGCCATGCTCACGAGGAAATTGCCCACCGCGCGGTGTGGGACCACAACACCTTTCGGCTTGCCGGTAGATCCCGACGTGTAAATAACGTAGGCCGGATCCTCGGCGCGGGCATCCAGGGCCGGTTCCGGCGTCAGCCGCTGATCCGATTGCGCGGCGAGAGCAGCCGCGCCAGTGTTCAGCAATAGTTGGCGCTCGGGGGGCAGACCGAAGGCACTCGCCAGGGCGCTGGTGGACACCAGCAGCGACAGTTCGGCATCCTGCGCCATGAAGCGCAGGCGTTCCTGCGGGAACGCGGGATCAAGGGGCACGTAGGCGGCGCCCGCCCTGAGAATCCCCAGCAGGGCGGCCAGCATGTCCGCGCCACGCTCGACGCACAGGCCAACTCGTTGGCCGCGCCCCACCCCCCGGGAACGCAGGGCACGCGCCATGCGGCTGGCTCGATTGTCGAGCTCGGCATAGGAGAGCGCGGTCGTCCCAACCCTGAGGGCGATGCGCTCAGGCGCTCGCTCAACCTGCGCATAAAACAACTCAGGGAAAGACGCGGCGCCAGACGACCTGGATTTCATGGTTTTCCTCTCGACCTGGCCCGCCACGGCCCACCCTTGATATTCACCACATCGTCCTCAGTCGCTACATCGTCCTTCACTACGCCCCAGGCCGTCCCGACCCTGACTTTGTTCTGCCCCTATCGGTTAATGATACCGTCCGCATGGCCTCCGACTCCAACGGAGCCAGGGAGAAAGAATGACTCCCTCCGGATCCGCCCCGGGCGATCCTTCCCGAGGGGCTGGGCTCGCTCCTGGCCTCTTCTGGGATCCGCCGTTTCAGTTTGCGGCTTCGAGCGACCGAATCCCTTACCGGAACACGAGCGCACAACCAGACGCTGTGTCATGTGCCTACCCTATCGACGCTCCGCCAAGGGATCTCCTCGAAGTGGGCGTTCGAGATCCGCCGCGATTGCCCCGAGAACGGATTCCCGGGCGCTGTCGATGAAGAAGTGGCCGCCGGAAAACATCTTGAAACTGAAAGTGCTGCATGTTCGATCCCGCCAGGCCGCCAAATCGTCGGCGGCCACGCTGCCGTCTTCATGGCCGCCAAAGGACGAGATGGGACACTCGAGCAACGGCCCCAGGGAGTACCGATAGGTCTCCTTCATGGTGAAGTCCGCCCGGAGTGCAGGCAACAACAAGGCCATCATCTCCTCGTCGTGCAGGATTTCTTCCGGGAACCCTCCGTAGCGCTTATGAACCTCGGTGATGAACTCGCGATCGGGCCAATCGCGAATGGGCGCTTCGGGGTCGGGAAGTTGGGGAGCAGTTTGGCCCGAGACGAACAAGTGCACCACGGGAGCTTCTTTTTCCTGAAGCCGCCGGGCGAATTCAAAGGCAACCCAGGCGCCAAGGCTGTGACCGAAAAGCGCAACCGGCGTGTCTTGGAAGGGTTGAAACGCCTCCAACAGAGCGGTGACGACTTGATCGATGCTGGTCGGAGGGGCTTCAAACAACCTGCGACCCCTCCCCGGAAGTTGAACCGCGCAGGCCTCGATATCCTCGGGCAGATATCCTGGCCATTCGTTGAAACCGGTGGCGCCGCCCCCACCGTGCGGGAAGCAAAGCAAACGCACGCGGGGAGAATTCGTTGGTCTTGGAATCGCGATCCAGCGGCTTGCTGAAGAACTGCTCGGCATCTATCGGCTTCTCATGGTTCGATTATGTTCCGGGATAGTCGGAGCCCTGACCAGCGGTCACAGGCGGCGCCGTCCGGTCGTGTCATCCCTCTCGGCGGGTCAGGTAAAGGTCGGCGATCACGGGACGGTGTTCCGACGCCATCGCCCCTCCCACGAAGCAGTCGGCGACCCCGAATTCAGGCCCCACCAGGATGTGGTCGATGCGAAGGAACGAGGATCGGAATCGCAGCGAGTGCCCCCAGGTGTGGCCATAACCGAAGCCGGCGACGGAGAACGCGTCGCGCAGTCCGGTGTCGAGGAGCCTGCGTACCGCGAGCGATGTGTCGGGAGCGTTGAGGTCGCCGGCCAAGATGACGGGGCGCCGGAGGGACCGAAGGTCGCTCGCCAGCTCCTCGGCCTGGGTCATCCGGTCCGAGACGTTCTCCTTCCATTCCCCGATCCCGCCGAGAGGATCCGCCCGCGTGGCGGCCAGCCCGGACCGAGGCGTGATGAAGTGCACAGTGATCAGATCGAACTCGGTACCGTTCACGGTCAGGACGCAGGTCACATAGGTGTGGGCCTCCTGCCGGAAAGGTATCTCGCGCCGGCCACAGTCGCGCAGGGGGAAACGGCTGGCCACGACATACTGCCCGAAGGAGTATGTCTGTCGTTCGCCCAGGATCGATCGAACTGCTTCTGGATCGTATTCGTCCGGATCGTCCTTGCGCGCCAATCGCCGCGCATCCTGCAGGACGAGGACATCCGGGTCGTGACGGCCGATCTCCTCGGCGATCTCCGCGAGACCACTCGCACGTCGGGTCGTGACGTAGTCCTTGATGTTGTAGGTCATCACGCGCAGCCGGCCGGTGCCGGATTCCCCCCGTTTTAATTCGAAACCCGTAACGTTCGTCATGGTCAGGACCAGGGCGAGTACGGCCGCGAGGCGCCACGCCCACCCCAGAACCAGAGACAGGGCGAGGGCGACCAGGGACGGCAGCAGAAACGCCGGGTAGGGCACGTACTGGGCCAGGGCAAAGGGCCAGAAATGCTCGGGGCCCATCCAGTATCCGACGACCAACGTGAGCAAGCCGGTCACGACGAGCCCGACCACCCCTCGGGCCAGGAGCCGAATCAGCGCCCGAAAAGCGCTCCCTCCGGGTGCGGCGACGCTCACCGCCGCCCTCCTGTGCGTCCGGTTCTCTCGCCGCCCGAACGTGGATCGATGCCGTTCACCCTTGCCAATCGCCTCCATCGTACCAGAACCACCGGGCGAGAAAGGCGGCCACTTCCTCGCGGAGCCGGCTTCGCATGTGCGCATCGGCGCGGCGCGAGTCAGAAGCCTCTCTCGGCCCGCCGAAGGTCGCTACAAGCCGTCTTTCCATGCGTGATAACTTTGATGGAAGCGTGTTGAGGCACTATCTTGCAACGTCCGCTCATCCCGCCGCACGGGCGGCGCGAACTGCGGTTCACTTCCTTCGCAATTTCGGCGTCCCCGCCCCCAGTTTCGTCGTGGTGCCGATCCTGCAGGGCCTGCTGGCCGCGCGAGCGATCTATTACTTCGGAGTTCGTGTGTTCGTCTGCGAGCCACTTTTCAAAGGGTACTGCAAGGAGTACGGCAAGAACTTCCACACCGGCACGTTCTTACACTGGGTGCAGGGGCGCGGCGACATCATCCTTGGGGACAACGTCCTGCTCGACGGCAAGATCAGCTTCAATTTCGGCGCTCGCCACACCGCGTCCCCAACCCTGAAGATCGGAAATGACACCCGCCTCGGCCACGACTCGATGATTACCATCGCGAAGGCCGTGACGATCGGCGACCATTGCCTGCTGTCCAGTGGAATCATGATCTTCGACTCGCCCGGCCATCCCAACGATCCCGAGAGGCGCAAGGCAGGGCAACCGCCGGCGGCCGAGGACATCAAGCCGGTCACGATCGAAGACAACGTGTGGGTCGGCCGCAATGCGGTGATCTTCCCCGGTGTCACGATCGGCGAGGGCAGTATTGTCTCCACGGGAGCGATCGTCATGAGCGACGTGCCGCCGTACAGCATCGTGGCGGGGAATCCCGCGCGAAAGATCGGCGGGTTGCCCCGCCCGGACGACGCGGCCCCGCCGCCAACGAAGATCGAGGGTTTGAAATGAGCGACGATGAGCAGAAGATAAGCGCGGCGATCTGTCAGCTCGCCAATATCCCGGCCCTCGCTGCAGATCAGGACATCTACAACGCGGGCATGTCGTCGATCCAGGCTCTGCAGTTGCTGGTCGAACTCGAAACGCAGTTCGAGGTGACCTTGCCCGACGAAGCGTTCGTCGCGGCTCGCACCGTGCAGGCGCTCAAGCTCCTCGTCCACAACCAGAGGTCAGCATGACCGAGCGCAAACGGATCCAGGTCAAGCTCGCGGGCCCGGCCACCGAGATGGCGCAGGAAGAGATCGAGAAGCAGGTCGCGTTCCTGTCGAAGACGATCACGAAGATCGGGTTCGTCGCCGCCGACATGCTGGAATTCGACGCCGACGCCGAGATCGGCGAGCAACTCGCCACCTCGGCGCGCGAACTCGCGACGAAGATTCAGAAGACCCTCCGCACCCTGAAGCGCAAGGTCGCATTCAAGAGCTCGGCCGTCGATCATCCGACGTTCCGCGGCTCGTCGGCGCCCCCCCCCGGGATCGACTACGAGGGCGCCGGGCTCAGTGTTTTGACCGGTGTGCCGCTCCAGCTGTGGGAATACTTCGATCGCTGCTTCGCCGAATTCGGACGGCCCTGGAATCCGATCCCGATGCGGTCGCCGACCCTGATCCCGACCACGGTTCTCGCGCGGTGCGACTACTTCCGATCGTTCCCGCACAACGTCACGTTCGCGTGCCATCTGCCGGAGGAGCCGGCCCGGATCGAGGCCTTCCGCGCCCGTCATCATTCGCGCGAGACGCTCGACGATCAGGCCATGGCCGACATGGCGACCCCCGAAGCGTGTCTGTCGCCCGCCGTTTGCTACCACGCATACTACGCAAACCGGGATCGGGTTCTCGGCCCCCGGCCGCTGGTCTACAAGATGATCGGCAAGTGCTTTCGTTACGAGTCATCGAACACGCGTGACCTGCGAAGACTCTGGGACTTCACGATGCGCGAGGTGGTGTTCCTCGGCGATCGCGAGGCGATCCTCGCCGAACGCGCCAAGGGTATGGAGCTGTTCGAGAGCTTCCTGGAGGACCACAAGATCGCCGCGGAGATTCGAACCGCGAGCGATCCATTCTTCATAGCACCCGACGCCGCGGCCAAGACCTACTTCCAGATCAGTTCGGACACCAAGTACGAGATTTCGATGCTGTTGCCGAACGACGACCGACTCGCGGTCGGCTCTTTCAACTACCACGGTGACTTCTTCGGCAAGGCGTTCAACGTGAAGTTGCCTGACGATAGTCCGATGCACAGCGTGTGCTTCGCCTGGGGGCTCGAGCGCTGGGTGTACTGCTTCCTGGCTCAGCACGGCGCGGATCGGTCGAATTGGCCCGAGGTGATGCGTAGCGCGCCGGAGTTCCAGTGAGTATCGCTGGGCGGGCGGTTGCACATGCCTGATCGAGGCATCGTTCGGATATGCGCTCCCCTCTGGGGTCTCGCCGCTGTTTTCCTGGCCTGCGGGCGGCTGACCGCGGCAAACAGTTCGCTTGTCGTGACCGACTTCCAGCTTCAACCAGCCGACGCCCGTACCATGGACGAGGTGACGCTGTCCTTCACCATAAAGAACGTGGGGAGCGCGCCCGTGGTGATCGGCACGCAGAGCGGTGTGTTTGTTGCCGCGCGCTACCTGGCCTCCGTACTCAAACGGAGCAATCGCGACTTCGGTTACCAGTTCCACGGGGTCAGGGTCCCCCCCGGGCAGACGCTGTCCTACAAGAACGCGGCGATCGTCGATTCGCCCGGCGAATGGCAGTTCTGGCCCGCGGTCGAGCTTAACGGCGAGTTCGTCGCGTTCAGCGAGCAGACGAAGACGCTGGTCGTGAAGAAGCGGCCGCCCGCCGCAGCGTCCGGGAAGTCCCTCGGACCGGGTCAAACGATCGTGTATCTCAAGGGCACGGCGGTGAACATTCAGATGTTCCCCCCCGATGATCCGTGGAACCAGGATATTTCCTCGCTACCCCTCCACCCTCAGTCGGATCAGTGGATCGGCAACATGGGCGGAGGCACGTCGCTGCACCCGGACTTCGGCAGTGGCCTTTGGGAGGGCGCCCCGATCGGCATACCGTACGTGGTCGTTGGACGGGGCCAGAAGGCCTTCCCCGCCGAGTTTCTCTACGCGGACGAGAGCGATCCCGGTCCCTATCCCATCCCGCTCGACGCACCCATCGAAGGCGGGCCGGGCAACGACGGTGATCGTCATGCCATCGCCGTGGACGTCGATGGCATGAAGCTCTACGAGCTCTTCCGAGCCTTCCCGCGGGCCGCAGGCTGGAAGGCGGACAGCGGCGCCATCTTCGACCTGGCGACGAACAAGCTTCGGCCGGAAGGCTGGACTTCCGCCGACGCCGCCGGACTGCCGATCTTTCCCGGTCTGGTGCGCTACGAGGAGGTGTACGAGTTGGGCGAGATCACTCACGCCCTGCGGTTCACCGTGGAAAAGACGCAGCGGGGCTACGTGGCGCCGGCCCGGCACTCCGCGTCGGACTCGGACACCGACCTCAGACCGCCGCTCGGCATACGGGTTCGATTGAAGGGGTCGTTCGACATCTCGCCCTTTCCCGAAAGAACGCAGGTCATCCTGCGCGCGCTCCAGAAATACGGGATGTTCCTGGCCGACAACGGTGGCAACTGGTTCATCTCCGGCACACCGCATCCGGGCTGGCGAGACCGCGATATCGACCCGCTGCGGCGGATCAAGGGGGCGCAGTTCGAGGTCGTGCTCACCGGGAAGACGGTGAAGAGTCCCCGCTGAGGTCGCGACGGGGGTGAGACGCCGAACCGGGCCCGCGCGGCCTGGTCCGGAGGCGGATATGCTAGCCTCTTTGTCCCCGTGGGGGTGCGTCTTGTTTTAAGCGGGGAGGAGGCTCGTCCAGATGTCCGTTGCTCGGCAAGCGGCCGTGGGGGTCGCTTGGAACATAGCGGCGGGCCTATCGGTTCGGGTGCTCGGTCTGGGCGGAACCCTGCTCCTCACTCGCTTCCTAGCACCAGCCGAGTTTGGCGATGTGTCGATGGCGGTCGTGGTCGTAGACACCGCGGCGCGGCTCGCCAACTACAACCTCGGCTCGTTCGTCATCACGCGCCAGAGCGACGCCAACGTGACCTTCCAGGCACTCGCGTACCACGTGGGTGCGATTGCCGCGGCGTGCCTCGCGGTCACCCTGTTCCGGCACCCGATCGCAGACGCCCTGGGCTCTCCCGGTATGACCCGATACATCCCCTGGCTCGCCCTTGCCATGCTGGTTACGCAGATGTCCCGCATCCCCGAAGCCACCCTCCAACGCGCCCTGCGCTTCCGCGCGCTCGCCGCGACGCGCGCCTTTGGGGAGGTCGTCTACACGGTCGTGTCCGTGAGCCTGGCCCCCTTCCTGCGAGGGGGAGCCATCGTCGCCGGCAATCTGGCCCGTGCGGTGATGTTCACCGCGGCCATCGTCAGACGCTCGAATCGATCGGAATGGCTGCGGCCTACCGCTCTGCGCCTCTCGACCGCAAAGGAGATGCTGCGCTTCGGCTTTCCCCTGTCGACGAGAACGCTCGCAGAGACATTTGCCGCGTCCTGGGACAACCTTCTCGTCTCTCGCCTGTTTGGAACCCAAGTCATGGGTCAGTACGTCCTCGCCTGCAGGTTAGCCGACATCACCGGACAAGTGGCAGAGTACATCGGCGACGTGCTGCTCCCCTCCCTGTCCAGGCTCGAGGTCGGCCGGCAACGGTTGGCCCTCCCGCGTATCTCGGCCATGATGGCCCTGGTTCTCTTCCCTCTAATCGCGGGTCTCGCGGTGGTAGCTCCCGTCGTGGTTAGCGCCTTGCTCGACCCGCGCTGGGCAGGCGTCGCTCCCATGCTGGCGATACTCTGTTTCCGGTCGATTCCTATTCCTCTGAACGCGGTCCTCGGGTCCTATTTCGCCGCGCGCGGGCGCACCCCGCCTCTCATGTACCTGGGGATAGCGAGGCTCGCACTCGTCTTCGGCTCAATCCTCACCCTCGGCCGATTGGGTCCCCTGTGGGCTTGTGCCGCGGTAGTGCTCGCCTTCCAACTCGGCGCGCTGCTCCACCTCCTCGTTGGTTGGCGGATCGAGCAGTTGGCGCCGGGACCCCTTATCGGGGCCACGGTGAGGCCGCTCATCGCGAGCGGCCTCATGGCAGCCATGGTGCTGCTGTTTCGCGTGACCATTGAGGCATGGATGCCCATGCCCGTCATGCTGGCCCTGGCCCTCGAGGTCGGGGTGGGGTGCATTGGGTATGCCGCCGCAGCGCTTCTGGTCGCGCGCCCCACCGCGCTCGAATTCATCGAGGTCGTTCGCGGCGTCGTCTCCCGAAGAGGCCCCGAATGAAGGTGCACTCGGCCGTTAGAATGGCGTCCGTGGGATCCGAGCGGCTTTGGCAGATGACGGGTGCTTCGTGAACCACCTTGTTTCGGCCATCGCTGAACGCTCGCGCTACACCCACCGCTGGATCCTGGGCTCGCTCACAAGTCGCTTCCGCCGGATGGGCGAGCCGCCCCCAACCGATGTCTGGGTAGCGATTACGGACCACTTCGAGCCGCTCTGGGAGAACCCGGACCAGGCGACCGCCCGCGCCCGGGTGGCTTCCTGGCGGCGCCGCTGGCCGGAGATCGCGGCGCGCCACCACGACGCGCGGGGCCGGCGACCGGTGTACTCGTTCTTCTATCCCCAGGAGGAGTACCGAGAGGAGCTGGTCGAGCCGCTCGCCGAGATGACACGCGAGGGCATTGGCGACGTCGAGATCCACATCCACCACGATCGCGAGGGCGAGACCCTCTTCGTGGAGAAGATGCAGGGCTTCCTCGATGCCTTGAGCGGAAACCACGGGCTCCTGCGCCGGCACGAGGGGCGGATCGTGTTCGGGTTCATCCACGGCAACTGGGCCCTCGACAATTCGAGGCCCAACGGCCTCTGGTGCGGGCTCAACAACGAGATCAAGCTCCTTCGCGACCTCGGGTGCTACGCCGACTTCACGATGCCCGCGGCGGGGGAGGTTTGCCAGGCGGGCCCGGTCAACGCGATCTACCGGGTGACCGACGATCCCGCCCGACCCTGCTCCTACGCCCGTGGTGTCCGAGTGCGGAAAGGACTCGGCCCGGTTGGCGACCTGACCCTGATCACCGGTCCCCTCGGCTTCGACTTCCGCTCGCGCGGGCCCCTTCGGCCCCGCATCGAATCGGGAGAACTCGCCGAGTACGCCATGCCGACGCGGACAAGGGTGAAGCTCTGGTTGCGGCTTGCGCCCCGCATCGAGGGTCACGTCTTCGTCAAACTCTTCGGCCACGGGGCCCAGGAACCCAACTCCGCCCCGCTGCTTGAAGGCGGGCTCGATCGGCTCTTCGAAGACCTGTCGACGGAGTGCGCGGAGAAGGGTCTGCGACTGCACTACGTCTCCGCCTGGGAAATGTTCCGGGCGGTCGAGGCGCTGCGGGTCGCCGCGGATCCCCTGATGGGATCCTGATGGGCTTCGCCTTCTACCTCCCCTTCCTCGTCCTCAC
Organism: Vicinamibacteria bacterium; assembly: GCA_031412915.1. GTDB lineage: Bacteria > Acidobacteriota > Vicinamibacteria > Fen-336 > JAGNNV01 > JAGNNV01. The sequence goes on from JANODX010000202.1 coordinate 20,925, forward strand.
CTTCGTCCGTCCCTGGGAGTTCTACGAGTCTTTGCAGTCGCTGCCGATCATCGGCGGGGTGAGCGCCCTCGCCGTGGGGGCCACGCTGTTCAGCCTGTTTCTGGGCAGAGGTCCTACGACCAAGGCGCCGCAGCCCTATCTCGCGTTGTTGTTCGTGCTGTGGGTCGTGTTCTCCTTCGTCGCGGCGACGCGCTGGATGGGCGGGGTGTCACTCGTCATGGGCGAAATCCTGCCCTCCCTCCTCATGTTCTTCCTCACCTTTCTGAACGTCGACACGATCGCCAGACTGCGGACCACGGCGGCGACGTTGGCGCTGCTCGCTCTCTTTTTCGTCGGCCAGGGTGCTTTCGCCTACCACTTCGGAGATCCGAGCGGGCTGTTCCTGGTTCTGGAGAGCGCGGAAGGGGACGAGGTGAAGGACGTTACGGCGACCAGCGACCCCGCCTCCGAAGCGCGGTCCCGCACGGTGGCCAGGATTCGAAACGTGGGATTCCTCGCCGACCCGAACGACTTCGCGCAGGCGCTTGTGACCCTGACTCCCCTGCTCTTCGCCCTCCGTCTCCCGGGGCGCCGTGTCCGGAACGCGCTCTTCGTGTGGGCGCCCGCGGCGGCGATCATGTACGGAGTCGGGCTTACGCGCTCACGCGGAGCCCTCGTCGCGCTCCTCGCTCTTGTCTTCTACGCCTTCCGCCATCGCCTCGGCCGAGTGCTCTCTCTGGCGTTAGCGGCGATCTTCACGGTGGGGCTCGTCGCCCTCGGCTTCACCGGCGGTCGCGCGCTGTCGATGGATGAATCCTCCGAGGGCCGGATCGAAGCCTGGTTCGAGGGGTTACAAATGCTCAGGGGCGCGCCCGTTTGGGGCGTGGGGTACGGAAACTTCTCGGACTTGTACCATCTGGTCGCGCACAACTCCTTCGTCCACTGTTTCGCGGAAACCGGTCTCGTCGGTTACTTCTTGTGGCTTTGGCTCGTCGTACTCACGTTCACCGAGATGTCCACCCTGTCCAGGCGTAGCGGGGAGAGCCAGGAGTCGGCGGAGGCCGCACACTGGGGCAGCACGATCCATCTGGCCCTGGTCGGGTTCCTGACCGGAGCGCTCTTCCTTTCGCGCACCTACAGCCCCGTCCTCTTCCTCATCCTGGGCCTTGGAGCCGCTCTCTCGGACATGGCGAGACGTCGGGATCAAGTCATCGACCCTACGCCCGTGATGCGCTGGGTCCCGCGGATCGTCGGACTCGAGATCGCGTCCATCATCGGGATCTGGGTGGCCGTCCGCACCATGATGTAGTGTGTTCCCCCGTCAGTCCGTGTAACACGAGCGGGGAGGGAGCGCTCATGCCTTGGGTGGCGAGCAAGATCCGTTTTTCGGCCAGGGAATCGTCGGTCTGACGCCAGGGGTCTGACGTCAGACCGGACTCTTCTCCGTGTTAAGCCCCGGGCCGCGCCGGACGGAGTCATACACCCTCTGATATCCGGCCACGAGTACCGGCCATTGGCGGTCTCGTACGACCCTCGTCCGGGCGGCCTCGCCGAGTTGCGTCCGACGCGCGGGATCCGACAGAAGGGCCAGGCACTTGTGAGCCAGGTCGAGATGATCTCCCGCGCGAAACAGCAATCCGGTTGAGCCGTCCTCGACGAGCTCCTTCATCGGCGGAACATCGCTCGCCACCACCGCCTTCGCCATGGCCATGCCTTCGAGGGGCTTCAGTGGCGTGGTCAAAGCCGTGGTCAGAGTCAACCGGCGAGGGTAGCTGATGATATCCGCCAGGGCGTACAGGTCCTTGACCTCCCCATGCGGGATGCGGCCGGTGAAGGTCACATGGTTCAAGACGCCGGCCTCGCTCGCGGCCGCGCGCAGCTCCTGTTCTTCGGGACTCATGGGCCCGGATCCCCCTGCTAATCCAGTGGAGCCGCCCACGATGACCAGGTGGGCCTGCGGGCGCCGCTGGACGATCTCTCCGATGGCGCGAACCAGGAGGTCCAGTCCCTCGTATCGTTGAAAGGTTCCCGCGTAAAGGACAAGCTCCTTTCCACCCAAGCCGAGCCGATGCCTGATCGCCTCGTCGGGAGCCTGGGGTTTGAAGGCCTCCGTGTCGACGCCATTGGCGACGACGTGAACCCGGTCCCGCCCGCCCGCCCTCGGTGCGAGCTCGGTGCGCAGCAACTCGCAGATCGTGACCACGGCATCCGCGTGCCGCAGCACGTGGCCTTCCAGGCCGCGCGCCACCTTGTAGAGCGGAGATCCGGCCGCGAACCGCCCCCGATCGACCGAGGCGTTTTCCCACAGATCGCGAATCTCGTAGACCAGCGGAATTCCGAGCCGCCGACCGACGCGAAGAGCAGGCAGACCGACGAGCACGGGAGAATGAGCATGGATCAGATCCGGTCGAAAGGCTTTCGCCTCCGCCTCGACTCCGCGCTCGAGGCTGCGCATCAGCTTCCACTCTCGCACGAAGGGAATCCGTCCTCTTCCCGCACTCGGCGTCCGCCGATAGTCGACGCCCTCGATGGTCTCGCGCATGGCCATGCCGTTGGGATGCTGCCCCGAGGTCACGACCGACAACTCGAACCCCATCTTGCGCTCGAGGTTCACGATGTAGCCGCTCCGAATGCTGTA
>JANODX010000203.1:0-35302 GCA_031412915.1 Vicinamibacteria bacterium
TTCTATCCCTACACCATCAACTCGGCGATCCGGACGCCCGCAGGCGTCCCGGCCGACACCCTGCAAGCACTTCAGCGGCCGTCCTTCGACGGCAAAATCGACACCACGACCCTCAACCTGATGTTCTCGTCGAGGCCGACGGAGAACCTCGCCATTCGCGCATCGTACCGCAGCTACGATCTCTCCAACAAGACGAACCGCTTCGTCATCACCGGGGACGTGGGGACCACCCCGGACCGTGACTGGACGGTGGTGACACCCAGCGCGGCCGATCCCTACGGTCACGCCACCGCCAATATCTACGACCACAAGACGAGCCGGTTCACCGGGACGGTGAGCTACGACATCGGCAACCTCACCCTGGAAGGCCAGGCCCGGTTCGCCAGCCTCGAGCGGACCAGCCGCGAGGCGCTCAAGGGCGACGACAACGGCTACGCGATTTCCGCCTTGTTCCACGCCAGGGACTGGCTGAGCTTCCGCGGAACCTACGACGATTCGGAGCGGACGGCCGAGGGTGAAACGCTCTACGGGTTCCAGTCCGACGAAGCCGAGCGCACCACCAAGCGCCTGAGCCTCCAGGCCGATGTCACCCTGGCCAGCAACGTTGATCTGACCTTCGCGTACTCCCTGCGCGATGTTCAGTACCCGAACCGGCCGGACCGGATCCCGGTGACGTCCGGCGTGCCGACCCCGGGCGGGAGCCCGTTCCCTGGCGCGCCGAGCGGTCTGCTCGAGGCGAAGTACGACTCCTACACCGCGGAGATCGCGTACGCGCCGAGCGAGAAGGTCCAACTGGGCGCCTACTACACGTATGAGAAGGATCGCACCACGAACCAGTGGTCCACCACCACCGGCCTCGCCCTCAATAACCTGCTGAACTACGCGGGCACCGACAAGACTGATACGTTCGGCGGGAACGCGACGTTCCAGCTCAAGCCGGAAGTGTGGACGCTCTCGTTCTACGCCATGCGCCAGAACGTCGACGGCCTGATGGACATCACGGCCCGCGAAGCGGGTTCGTTCTACACCCCGGGCCGCACGACCCTGATTCCTTCGGGACAAGGCGGGGCCGCGGACATCAACGACTGGGACGACACCCTGCTGACCACGGTCTCGGCTCAGCTCGACTACGTGGTGGCCAAAGCCTGGACGCTGTCGGCGGGCTACTGGTACGAGAAGTACGAGTTCAAGGACGCGTACCAGGTCGGCTATCAGCTCATGCCGCAGTCCATCATCATGGCCCTGAAGTCGAATGACTCGAACTACAACGCCAACGTGGTGTACGGCAAGCTCACCTACCGGTTCTAAACTCGACACGAGCACCCTGCTCAACCGTAAGCTCCTCAAAGAAACCCCAAGGATCAACAACCTGATGACCAAGCCCCTCGCCGGAATCCTCGCCGCCTGCGTTCTCCTCGCGAGCGCTGTTCCCAGTCATGCGACCATGCCCGTCCAGAAGAAGGCCAAGGAAGCGGGCTTCCCCGCGACCAACTGCCTCTACTGCCACAACGAGAAGCTCCCGGTCAAGGGGAAGGCGGTGACCCACAACGAACGGGGCGCCTATCTCATCAAGCAGAAGGAGGCCAAGAAGGCCAAGGAAGTCGACGTGGCCTGGCTCAAGGACTTCGTCGAGACCAAGAAGTAGCAGAGAATCAAGAAAGAACCATGAACAAACCACTTGTCGGTATCCTCACCGCCTGCGTTCTTCTCGCCGGCGCGACCTCCTCTCATGCCACCATGCCCATTCAGAAGAAGGCGAAGGAGGCGGGCTTCCCTGCCGCCAATTGTCTCTTCTGCCACAACGAGAAAATGCCCGCCAAGGGCAAAGTGACGAACAACGAGCGCGGCACATTCCTCGTCACGCAGAAGGAAGGCAAGAAGGCCAAGGAAGTCGACGTCGCCTGGCTGAAGGACTTCGTCGAAGCCAAGAAGTAGTCAAGAAGCAGCAATGACGAACGGAGGCGACGCCGCCCCCGCAACCAGAACAACAAGGAGCGCACACCCATGAACAAGCCACTGGTCGGGATTCTGACCGCCCTCGCCCTCCTCGCGAGTGCTCAGCCAAGCCACGCGACCATGCCCATGCAGAAAAAGGCGAAGGAACTGGGTTTCCCCGCGGCCAACTGCATGTATTGCCATAACGAGAAGATGCCGGCCAAGGGCAAGGTGACGAACAACGAGCGTGGAGCCTTCCTGGTCGCGCAAAAGGAAGCCAAGAAGGCCAAGGAAGCCGACATGGCCTGGCTCAAGGACTTCGTCGAAACCAAGAAGTAGCGCCGTTCGCGCGCATGAGCAGGGAACGCAGATACACCGGTGTCTTGAGCCTTGTCGCGCGCAGGACGGCGGTCGCCGTCATCCTCGCCTTTCTAGCTCTTTGGAGCACCGAAGGTGCCGCGGCTCAGAAAGTGAAGGCCCCGTCGAACGACGATTGTATCGCCTGCCACGGGGACGCTTCGGCTTCAAGGGAGAACGGTTCCTCGATCGCGGTGCTGCCCGAGGCGTTCCTGAAGTCGGTCCATGGCCCGATGAGTTGTATCGACTGCCACGTGGACCTTTCCACCGCCTCCGATTTCCCCCATGCCGCGAAGCTAAAGAAGGTCGACTGCTCCTCGTGCCATGAGGACATTCCGAAGGAACTGCGCAAGAGCGTCCACGCCCGGGTCACCGCAGGCCCCGACGGGCCAGACTGCGTCTCCTGTCACGGACCGGCCCATCAGATTCTCCCGCGCACCGACCCCGCCTCGATGGTGGCCAAGGCGAATCTCGCTACCACCTGCGGCTCCTGCCACAGCAATCCCGAATTCCTCGCCCGACACAAGATCCCGTTCGCGCGTCCCGTCGACGCCTATCGGCTGAGCGTCCACGGCCGGGCGGTGGCCCGGGGAAGCCAGGACGCGGCCTCGTGCTCCGACTGTCATGGCAGCCACGCCGTCCTGCCGTCGCGGAACGCGGCGGGGAAGACCAACCACTGGAAGGTTCCCGAGACGTGCGGGTCGTGCCACAAGGAGGTGGCCAAGACCTACGCGGACAGCGTCCATGGCCAGGCCGTCGCGAATGGCGTGATCGGGTCTCCGGTTTGCACCGACTGCCACGGCGAGCACACCCTGCTCGCTCCCGGCGAGCCCAACTCGCTCGTGAACCCCGCGCGTGTCTCGACCGTGACCTGCGGCCGCTGCCACGCGGACGAGCGCCTGGCCGAGCGCTACAACCTTCCCGTGGACAACGTTCCCGCCTACCAGGACAGCTACCACGGCCTCGCCCAGCGTTCAGGCAAGCAGACCGTGGCCAACTGCGCCTCCTGCCACGGTGTTCACAACATCCTGCCCTCCACCGACCCAAGGTCCACCATCAACGCGGCCAACCTGGCCAAGACCTGTGGCGTCTGCCACCCGGGAGCGGGGGGGCGCTTTGCCATCGGCTCCATTCACGTGAAGAAGGCGGGGAAGAACGAACACTGGGTCGTCCGCTCCATCCGCATCGCCTATCTGATCCTGATTCCGCTGACCCTTGGCCTCATGCTCCTCCACAACCTGCTCGACTTCCTGGGCAAGCTCTGGCGGGGGACCAGGCGGGGTATCAGCCGCGAAGAAGTCCCGCGCATGAACCTGCATTTCCGGATCGCTCACGCGCTCGTGATCGTGAGCTTCCCGCTGTTGATCATCAGTGGCTTCGCCCTCAAATACCCCGAAGCCTGGTGGGCCACCCCGCTTCTCTGGTTCGAGGACGGCGTTTCCTTCCGGGGCGGCCTGCATCGCATTTCCGCGGTGTTGCTGCTGCTTTCCTTCGGCTACCACGCGATCCATCTGATCCTCGTCCCCAGGGACCGGGTGCTGCTCCGGCAGATGTGGCCCCGCCTCAAGGATGCGACCGACCTTTGGGGCATGGTGCGCTACAACCTCGGCCGCATCCCCTCGAGGCCGACGTTTTCGATGTTCAGCTACGCCGAGAAGGCGGAGTACTGGGCTTTCATGTGGGGCACCGTGGTGATGGCGGGTTCCGGCTTCCTTCTCTGGTTCAACAACTTCTCGCTGGCGTACTTCCCGAGCTGGGTCAGCGACGCGGCCACGGCACTTCATTTCTACGAAGCGATTCTCGCCACCTTCGCCATCCTGATCTGGCACGCCTACATGGTGGTCTTCGACCCCGAGGTGTATCCGATGGACATGGCCTGGCTCACCGGGAAGGCGTCCGCGGAGCACCTCCGGCACACCCGCCCGAGCTACTACCGCCGGCTGATCAGGGAGGCGCCCACGGCTCCCGAATCCGACGCGCCGGAAGGCGATTCCCATCCGTTGGATCCGCCTCCGGCCGACCGGGATGAATCTGTTTGAGGCGTCCGCCGCCGCCCCATCCGTAAGCCGACGGACCCGGTTGATCCGCTAAGCTCCCGATTCGACTTCCGTCCGCAATCCCCTTCCAGTTTCCAAAGAGCAGGACACCTTTGAACGACCCCCACATCGAGCCGCCCGTCAGTATCTTCCGGAACCCGATCACAATCGCCGGCGCCATCCTGACCACGGTCTCGGCACTCCTGTTCATGGCGTTCGTGGTTCTGGACCTGCTCGGTGTCCAAACCAATCACTATCTCGGGATCGTCTTCGTGGTCGCCATTCCCGGGTTGTTCGTCCTCGGCCTGATCGTCATGCCCCTCGGGATCTGGCGCGAGCGGCGGCGCCTGCAGAGGGGAATGGCGCCGTCCCTGAAATGGTGGCCCCGGATCGATCTGAACTCGCGGCGGGTGAGAATCATCGCTTTCGCCATCGTGGTCCTCACCCCGGTCAATGTCCTCATCGTCTCCGTGGCCGGCTACAAGGCGGTCGAAGTCTCCGACTCCGTGGTCTTTTGCGGCGCCACCTGTCACACCGTGATGCAGCCCGAGTACACCGCGTATCAGAACGGCCCCCACGCCCGGGTCAAATGCGTGGACTGCCACATCGGAGAAGGTGCGGGATGGTTCGTGAAGGCGAAGATCTCGGGCGCCCGCCAGGTGCTGGCGGTGATGCGCAACACCTACAGCCGGCCCATCGACTCCCCGGTTCACAATTTGCGCCCGGCCGGCGACACCTGCGAGAACTGCCATTGGCCCGCGAAATTCCACGGCGACAAGCTGGAGACGATCCACGACTACGCGGATGACGAGGCCAACACGGAGAGCGTCACCAGCCTGCGGCTACGCATCGGCGGCCGCGACGGCGGAGGCAGGGCGGGCGGTATCCACTGGCACGTGGCCGCGGAGAACGCCATCGAATACGTGGCCCTCGACAAGGACCGGCAGAACATCGGCTGGGTCCGCCAGTCGACACCTCAAGGGGGCGTCGTCGAGTATCGGGCCGAAGGCGTGACCGACGCCGACCTGGCCTCGGGCGAGCGCCGGCGCATGGACTGCATCGATTGCCACAATCGCCCGAGCCACGTCTTCGCCCGGTCCGTGGAGCGGGGCGTCAATTCCGTCCTCGCGACCGGCGGGGCTCCCAAGGACCTGCCGTTCCTCAAGCGCGAGGCGGTGGCGGCGCTGAAGGTGGACTACGGAAGTCAGGAAGAGGCCTCGGTCGCGATCGACCGCTCCCTCACCGAGTTCTACAAAAAGCAGTACCCGGACACCTGGACCAAGCGGCAGGCCGACATCACCCGCACCGTGGCCAGCATGCAGGACCTCTACAAGCGAAACATCTTCCCGTCCATGAAGGTGACCTGGGGCTTCCACCCGGACAACCGCGGCCACATGGAATTCCCCGGGTGCTTCCGATGCCACGACGATGCGCACAAGTCCAAAGACGGCAAGGTGATCCGCCAGGACTGCGAACTCTGCCACGAAGTCTCTTGAGGGGCGGGCCCTCGCGGACAGGCTAGGCCGACTCTGCGGCGACCGGCCGGCCCGGATGGCCGTCGATCCAGGGCGGCAGCAGCCTGATGAGACCGTAGAGGATGAGGATGGGCAGGAGGAGCAGGCCGAGGGTGAAGAAGAGCCCTTCCAGTCCGAACAGGTGGACCTTGTAGGTGGTCAGGCCGCGCAGGCTCTTCGAGAACATCTGACCGCCGACCACCACGTTCCATCTCATGCTGAAGATCCCCACCTGGACGAGGATCCCCACCAGGAAGTAAAGCATCCTGCGCATTTCGTCGGGAAGGGAGCCAAACCGCGCCACGATGAGGCCGACCATGGGAATGAGTCCTCCCATCAGGACCTGGAGGATCACCAGGCTGATGAACAGGCGGTCGCTGATCAACTGGGACAGGATGTGGATGGACTCCTCGGACTCGTAGAGGCGATGGATGAAGTCGAGGAACTCGAGAGCGAAGTCGACGATGAGCGCGTAAAGCAGGAACTCACCCAGCTTGTTCAGGCAGGACATGTCGACCGGCTTCCAGCGAATCCAGCAGCTCAGCATGTAGATCAGCATGACGATGGCCATCCCGGACACGATGGCGGAGAAAAGGAACACGATGGGCATCAGGACGGAACTCCACCAGGGGTTGGCCTTGACCGATCCGAAGATGAATCCCACGTAGCCGTGAAGCAGGAAGGCGGAGGGAATGCCGATGATGGTGATGAGGCGGCCGGCCTTGTCGTCGAAGCGCAGGGCCGCCTCCGAAATGTCGGTGGCGCCCAGGGTGAGGGCCTTGTAGAGGTACTTCCACGGCGCCTTGCTCTCCTGCGACCACACCACGATCTCCCGGCGATAGTCGAACCAGATCTCGAGCAGGAGCACGACCAGGAGGTACCAGGCGTAGACGAAACCGAACATGGCCATGGCGGAGGTCGTGTGGGGGGTGAGGAACATCTCCAGAGACCGCTCCGGATGGCCCAGGTGCGCGAGCAGGGGAAGGGGAGCCACGATCATGAAGGCGAGGGCGCTGAGGAGGGCGAGGCGATAGACCGGCCACAGGGCCTTCACGCTGAACACCCGCTCGAGGGAGGCCAGGATGAACGCCCCGGCCACCAGCCCGGTCAGGTACGGGTAGAGGACAATGAGAAGTTCCCACTGGAGGTAGTACTCGTTGGGGTAGATGAACCCGGTGAACGGTTCGGGAATGGCGGTCTCCATGGCGGCTACGTGATCTCCTGGTCCGCGTTGGCGTAGAACACCTTGGGCCGTGTGTTCAGTTCGGGTTTGAGGGTCATGATCGGGTTGAAACGGAGAATTCGCTGGATGGGGCTGCTCTGTTTCTTGAGATCGCCGAAGACCCGCGCCTCGGTCGGGCAGACCTCGACACACGCGGGCAGCAGGCCCTGCGTGATGCGGTGGTAGCAGAATGTGCACTTGTCGGCGACGAGCTTTTCCGGGTGAAGGTAGCGCGCCCCATAAGGGCAGGCTTGAATGCAGTACCGGCATCCCACGCAGTAGTCATCGTCCACCAGAACAACCCCATCCCGGGTCTGAAAAGTGGCCCCCACCGGACACACCTGGACACAGGGAGGATTGGCGCAGTGATTACAGAGTTTGGGCACGAAGAAGGTCTTCAGAATGTCTACCGGGGGCTGGTCGGGGAAACCGTCGATTCCCGCATTCGGACTGTCCACCTGAGCTTCGCCGTCCTTCGGGATCACATAACGCTCCACCCAGGTTCGTACGTAGTGGGGGCTGTCGATGACCTTGTTCTCCGCCTTGCAGGCGGCCGCGCACCGTCCGCAGCCGATGCATTTCTCGATATCCACGGCCATCGCGTAGTTGGGGAGTTCGGAGTCGGGGATTTCCGGTTTCGCCGGCTTTTCCTCCTTGACCACCAGATCGCTGATGGGCACGCCGCAGGCGAGAAGCGTCACCCCCAGGGGCATGGCCTTCTTCAGGAGGTCGATGAACTGCCGGCGGTCCATGCACGGGGCCTCGGGACCGGGGTTGGCCACAGGCGCCGCGGGTGCTGTGGGTCCCGTTCCCGCGCCTTCGTTGTCCCTCAAGGTCATGGCTTCCCCTCCGGAAAATGCGGATAGTGGCAGTCCCAGCACAGGTATCGGCCCGCGTGCTCGGCCGCGACCTGCGGGATGGTCGACTCCTTCGGGGCGGCGGCCTTGCTGTGGCACTGCTCGCAGAACGTGTTGGCCGCGGGCTTGCCCACCGCGACGCCGCGGGGATTCGTGAAGTGCGCCTTGGGCACCTCATGGCAGGTCGTGCATTCGAGGGACGCGTGGCGCGATACCTGTTTCTGGCTCCAGATGCCCCGGTGGCAGGCGCTGCACTCCTTGGGGGTGCTCGGGGGGACGGGATCATGCGGCTTGTGGCAGGTCATGCACGGTTTGCCGGGGCTATGTTGCGCGGTCACGATCTGGGGGAAACCGGTCGGCCGCGACGGAGAGTAGTTGTGGCACAAGGGGCACAGGCCTCTCTCGCGAGGTGCCGTGGGTTTAATCGTTCCCGGATCTTCAACGTGGCCCGCGCCGGGTCCGTGACACACCTCGCAGGAGACATGTCGATGGAAGCCCTGGGACTTGGTCTTGTCCACGTCGTCGTGGCATTCCGCGCAGGTCTTGGCCCCCGCGAACTTGATGGGCAGCGCGCGCGCGGCGTCAACGGCATCGGCGCGATAGTGACCGTACCGGCCGAACGACTCCGGGACGAACAAGGTCCGCATCCCGAAGAACACGGAGAGCACGACCACCCCGATAACGCTCAGGACGACCAGCTGCTGAGGAACTTTGACTGTGCTCAACTCTGTCCTCCAACTTCGGCTGGGGTGGCCATGCGGGCATGCCTGCGAATCCCCACCATAGAACCGACAGTGCCACGCTGAGGGTCAGCGGGACAATGAGCCATATGAATCTCCCGCCCTGATGCGCAGAAATTACTGCGGCATCACCCCGATTTGCGCACCGCAGTCGTGGAGGTCTCCCTCAGAACCAAGGCTCCCGAGGGCTTTCGCCCGACGTGATGGGCGGCACGCGATTTGCTGCGTTCCAGCACGGCGGAGTGTCAGACAATGAAGGCTCCGCCTTCACTCTCCCGCTCCTGACCCTCGCAGGATCCCGAGGATCCGCCTCTAGCCACTCGCCCAAACCACAAGGTTCAAATCAAGCTCAAACTGGAGAACACCATGACAAAGGCAGAAATCACCGTCCGGCACGCCGACTCGATCGTCGAAGACATCATGCAACAGCATGAAATGATCCGCCGCCGCGCCTTCGACCTGTTCCAGGGCCACCTGGACTCGCCCTTCACCGAACTCGACGACTGGCTGAACGCCGAACGCGATGTGTCCGTGTGGCCCTCGATCGATCTTCGTCAAAAAGAAGGCATGTTTGAAATCGATGCCGCGCTGCCCGGCGTAGACCCGAAGAACCTGGAAGTCAAGGTGACGAACGAGGACGTCCTCATCACCGCGGAGCGGATCGGCAAGGCCTCCAAGGGAACCGAGACCGGGGAGACCAGCAAGCCAGACGCCGCCCTCCGCATGTTTGGAGCAGTCCATCTTCCGGCCCCCATCGACCCGGGCAAGGTCAAGGCGGAGTATCGCCAGGGCCACCTGCATCTGACCGCCGTGATGGCGAAAGTCGAGCCCCCGAGAAAGGTCGAGGTGGGAGTGTGACCCCGGCCGCGCGCGAGGATCGAAACGCCCGGGAGGCCGAAGCTACGCCTCGCCCCGGGGCGATCTGCACGCCCACGGCCCACGGCCCCTGTGAGCCGATAGGCAACCACGCATGGTTCGATGGCCGCCCCCCGAAGGGGGCATCGGAGCGGTCCTCGGAGCCCGACGAAAGGTCGCGTCTCTATCCGAGCGGTAGCTGATCCTTGTGGGTCGCGACCCACTGCGCGAAGGTTTGAAGCTTCGGATTCAGTGAGCGGGAAACGGTCAGGTCCCGCGCTCCGCAGAATTCGGCCTCGAAGTCGCGCTTGTACTGGAACATGTTGGCGAGATCATCGGCGCCGGGAAAGCCGAACGTCCGGTAGACCTCCGGGGGCACGTACTGGTAGGCCACGGGCTGACCGAGGGCGGTTTCGAGAGTCTTCGCCATCTCGACGCCGGTGAGGTGTTCTCCGGCGATGCCGACCGTGCGCCCCACGTACTGATTCCCGGCCTTGAAGATTCCGTAGGCGCACCGCCCGATGTCCTCGGCCGCAATGCCGGGCAGTTTCTTGTCCGCCATGGGCAGCACGAAGGCCAGCTTGCCGTCCTCGCCCTTCTTCGGCCCCATGCCGAAGTGAATCAGGTTGTCCCAGTAGAAGGCGGTGAGGAGAAACGTGGTGGGGACGCCCGCGTCCGTGAAGAAATGGTCGGAGGCGCCCTTGCCGTCAAAGTGCGGCACTTTGAATTTTCCCTGGAGGGTCGGCATGCGGGAGTCGTCGAGAGGAACGCGGAGCCGGGTGTCCTCGAGGGTCGACCAGATCACGTGCTTGAGACCCGCGGCCTTGGCCCCCTTGGCCATGGCCTGAACCTGTGCCCCCTCCTGGTCGGCGGAGAAGTGATCCCAGAAGAACGTGACACAGAAGGCGCCGTGAGCGCCCGCGAAGGCGCTCGCCAGGCTGTCCGCGTCGTCGACATTCGCCGCGACGACTTCCGCGCCGAGGGCGGAGAGAGCCTTGGCCTTTTCGCTCTTGGGGTCCCGAGTGAGGGCCCGCACCGCGAAGCCGCCATTCGGATCGGCCAGGATGGCCCGCACAAGGCCTCCGCCCTGGGCCCCGGTGGCCCCCAGCACTGCGATGATCTTCTTTTCCATGGTGATGTCCTTGCTTGAATTGAGTCGCGGGTCGCGACGGTTTTTGGAATCTGCTTTGAGGACAAGGATACAAACCGGGGGCGGTTCAGCGGGAGCCCTGAGGGATTTGCTGGCTTGGACTGCGCTTATCATGGTCGAGACCGGATGTCCTCGATTAATCTCCTCCTCGTCCTTCTCGCCGCGGTCGCTCCCCAGACTCCGGCCACTTCCGAGAGCGCCTATGCGCGGCTCAAGCCGAGCCTGTTCACGATCGAGGTCCATTCCGGGAACCGCGAAGCGAAGAGCAGCCTGGGCAGCGGATACCTGGTTTCCGCGGACGGCCTCGTGGCTACGAACTACCATGTGGTGGCTCCGTTCATTCAGGACCCGCTTCGCAACCAGCTCCGCGCCCGGAGTGAAGCGGGCGAGACTCCGCTCTCGCTCGTGCAATTCGATCTCGTTCACGACATTGCTTTGGTGCGAGCCGCAGGAGTCAAGGGCAAACCACTGGTTCTCTCGCCAAAGCCACCGGAAGCGGGGGAGCGGATCATTTCTTTCGGCGATCCCGAGGGTCTGGGCATGAGTCTGATCGAAGGGAACGCGAACGGTCTGGCGACCAAGGGCGTGGTGCCCCGCCTCCTGCTCTCCATGCCCCTGAACTCGGGTATGAGCGGCGGTCCCATCCTCAACGCCCGCGATCAGGTGGTCGGAACCAATGTCTCCGTGCAATGGATGTCCAACTCGTTGTCCTTCGGCGTTCCGGTTCAGGCCCTGCGCGACCTCCTGGCCCGACCGCCCCTCGAGGTGACCAAGGCGGCCCTCCAGGCCGAGGTCAATCGTCAGATGGAGGCCTTTGAAAAGCAGACTTTCGATGCCTTGAGCCAGGCCCTTCAGACCGGGCCACGGGGGCCCGCCCTCACCATCGGGGGCGCGCGCAGCGCACCCCTCCCTCCCGCATTCGCCTGTTGGGACGACCGTCAGGAATTCGAGCGCGAGGGAGTGGTCAAGAGCCAGTATGGTTGCGATCTGCAGTTCACCCCGGCGATCGAGGAGGTTGGCCCCATCGCTTCGGTGCAACTTCAGATCGAGCATTTCACCTCCGCGAAGAGCAGCTACGGCTTCTACGGTTATCTCCCTTCTCATGCCGAGTCGCACCAGGATGTGCCTCCCCGGCCCGCCGGCGACCCCGATCTTGGGCCTCCCGAATGCGCTTCGGACCGGGTTCGGCTGGGTCGGGAGGTCTGGAAAATGACCACCTGCGCCGTGGCGTTCAAGGCGTCTCCGGCGTTCTTCGACGTGGACCTCGTGGCCACCAGTCTCTCCCGTCCGAACGAGGCGATGTTCATCTCCCTCAGCTTTCAGGGCTTTCGGATGAGGTCGGCGCTCGACCTTTCGAAGCGCCTGATCGAAAACGTGTCCTTCGGCTTGAAGTGATGCTGGCCATCCGCGTCCTTAAGGACGGCGTCCCGGTTCGCGAACAACTCTTCCCATCGACGCCCATCCGGATCGGTCGATCGGCGGAGAGCGACCTGATCCTCACCGACCCCTCGGTCTCGCGCGATCACGCCCGGATCGAGCGCAACCCTGGTGGCGCGCTGGTCATCCTCGATGGCTCCGGCACGAATGGCCTCTACGCGGGACCGCGCCGCGTGGCCTCCGAACCCGTGTCGGGTCGCTTGCGGGTAAGGCTGGGCCTGGTCGAAATCGAAATCGAGGACGTGAGCGCCGAGGCTACCCAGCCGATTTCCCTCGAAGATCTTCAAG
Source organism: Vicinamibacteria bacterium (assembly GCA_031412915.1). Taxonomy (GTDB): domain Bacteria; phylum Acidobacteriota; class Vicinamibacteria; order Fen-336; family JAGNNV01; genus JAGNNV01. The sequence continues at coordinate 12,392 of JANODX010000203.1, forward strand.
GACTCGATCAGAGGCGAACCCCGCTCACCTGGGTCAAGTACGTTGTCATCGCTCTGGCGGCTTTGATCCTCGAGACGATCCTCCTGCCCGAGTTCTGGTCGCCCTGGAATTCTCAGCGCCTGGTGGGAGTGGTGTGGCAGGGCGCAAGCGAACTGGTGGCTATCCTGGTCCTCGCTTCCATTCTCCTCGGCCTGCTCCGAGCCGCGGGGCGCAAGGTTCGGATGGCCGACGTTTTGAAACACTTCGCGGTCTTCGCCTGGCTCCGTCCGCTCGCCGTGGGCGTGAGTCTTCTTGGCTACTACCTCCTGTCCGATGGCCTGGCTTCGTCTTTGCGTTCATGGCTGCCGTCGCTCGCCATCGTCGCTTTCCTGGCTCAGGCCGCAACTATTCGAAGGCCACCTCCGAACCGGATGTTTCGAATGCGGTGGGCGGCTCTCGTTGTGGTCGTTCTGATCGGCGTGGAGTTGACCAGGGCCTACTCGGCGCAGCGCCTGGGCGAGCCGGAGATGGACCACACGATGCAGGCCCCCATGGCCGGTGTCGGAACCGGCCCCGTGCTCTCGTTCGAAGATTACAGCGCCGCGGTGGAAGCCGCGGGAAGGAAATCCGAAGCGCAGGTCCGCTAGGGCGCACCCGTCCCCCAGGCCATGGATCTGACGTTTCTTCGCCTGCCTCCCTCGCCTGACCTCGCTGAGCAGGTCGAGAACTTCTGGATCATGCGGGGCGGCGGCTCGGCGGCCATGCCGGACGGGCATCGGATTCTTCCGGACGGCTCCATGGAGTTCGTGTTCCAGCTTGGTGAGCCCTTTCGCGAACGCCGGGCGGACGGAACCTGGAGGCTGCAGAATCACTACCTCCTGGTCGGTCAAATGGAACGTTGCGTCGACATCAAACCGACCGGCGCTTTCCACACCGTAGGGATCCACTTCCGGCCGGCGGGGGTAGCGGCCTTCGTGGCGGGCGACCTGAGCCGATTCGCGAACCGGATCGTTCCGCTCGCGAGCGTGCTCGATGTTGACCTGGCCGAGCTGGTCGGGCGCCTCGGACCCTCCCCAAAGCCCCCGAAGACGGTGGGGTTGCTGGAGCCGTTCCTTCGTGACTTGAGGCTTCAGGGCGACCCGGCGATGTCAGCCGCGGCGGCGCGACTGTCCGCGGGCCTCGGCGTCCTCGATCTGGATTCCCTGGCCCGGCAATTCGAACTCAGCGGCCGGCAGTTCCGACGGCGTTTCGAAAGCGCGGTGGGCATTGGACCGAAACGCTTCAGCCGCCTGGTCCGCTTCCAGCGGGTGTTCGATCAGCGCCGGGAGCGCGACGCGACGGCATGGTCGGAGGTGGCGCTCGACTGCGGTTACTACGACCAGGCTCATTTCAACCGGGACTTCCGAGCGTTCACGGGCGTGAAGCCTCGCGACATCGTTCGGGATGCCGATCCTCTCACCGCTTTCTTTCTGTCCGTTTCGTCCAAGACCGCTCTCTCGAAATCCGGTTAGGTTCAGAGTCCGCGGCGCCATGGTCGCGGAAACAAGGAGAACAGAATGATCGCCACTTTTGCCCTCGCCATCCTGGCCGCAGCCGGTCCTGCGGATCTGGCCTTCATGAAAGGCGCCTGGGAGGGCGGACCTCCGGGGATGAAGTTTGAGGAACGGTGGACCGAGGAGGCCGGTGGATTAATGCTCGGGGTGGCGCGCACCATCAAGGGTGACCGTGCCATCGCCTTCGAATTCCTGCGCATCGAGTTTCGAAAAGACGGCGTGTTCTACGTGGCGCAGCCGGGCGGAAAGCCCAAGACCGAGTTCAAGCTCACAGCGTCGGACGGCAAGTCCGCCACCTTCGAGAACCCGGAGCACGATCATCCGAAGTCGATCCGGTACTCACTGGCTCCCGAGGGTTCGCTCAAGGCCGAGCTCGATGGGACGGAAGGCAAGCAGTCGTTTGTCTTCAAACCCGTGCAGAGATAACGGCACGCCTCCTCACGCCCTTCCCGGCATTAGGAGTCCTCGTTCGGAGGAAACAGGGGAGTCACCGCACTCTGGTCTTCCTCGCCGGTGCGGATGCGGTAGACCTTCTCGACCGGAAGCACGAACACCTTGCCGTCGCCCACCTCGCCGGTGCGGGCGGAGGCCAGGATGGCCCGGATCGTTGGCTCGACGAAGTGATCGCTCACCCCGATCTCGATGCGGACCTTCTCTGATAGCTCCATCCGCACCGTGGTGCCGCGGTAGGTCTCGACGTGTTCGGTCTCGCCCCCGTGGCCCTGCACGCGGGCGAGGGTCAGGCCGCGAACCTCGGCGCGAAAGAGAGCCTCGAGCACGTCGCTCAGTTTGTCGGGGCGGACGATGGCCACCACCAGCTTCACGACTGGCCACCCACGGTCTCCAGCCTGAAAGCGGCTGGGGAAACTGCGGGGCTCGGCAGTGCGTCGCGGAGTATGAGCAGGGCGCCCTCGCCGCGGACATACGCCTCCTCGCCGTGCTGGCTCACGTCGAGACCCAGCCCTTCGTCGCGCGTCGACACCCGAAGCGGCGCCACCCGCGCCACCAGCTTGAGGAGCGCCCACGACGCGACCGCGCTATAGGACGCAACCATGAGAATCGCGGCCACCTGAATCCCCAGCTGTTTCGGGTTGCCGAACAAAAGTCCGTCCACCGGCGCTCCCCAGGCTTTCTCGGCGAGGACACCGGTCAGCAAGGCGCCCACCGTTCCTCCCAGGCCGTGGGCGGCCACCACGTCGAGCGAATCGTCGAGCCGGGTGCGCGCTCGAAAGAGAAGCCCGAAATAGCTGGGCAGGGCGGCGATGGCGCCGATGGCCAGGGCGGAGATCGGGCTCACCAGGCCGGCCGCGGGAGTGATGGCGACCAGTCCCACCACGATGGCGGTGGCCGCACCCACCGCGGTGGCCTTACGGGTCCGGTTGAGGTCGAGCAGCGTCCACACCACCAGCGTCGCCGTGGGGGCGAGCAGAGTGTTGGCGAAGGCGAGGGCGGCGCCGGTGTTCGCGCCCAGAGCACTGCCCGCGTTGAAGCCGAACCAGCCGAACCAGCACAGGCCCGCGCCCAGGAGGGTGAAGGGCACGTTGTGGGGCAAAATGGCCTGTCGCGCATAGTCCTTCCTCGCCCCTACCATCAACGCGGCCACCAGCGCCGCCACCGCGGCGTTGATGTGGACCACCGTCCCTCCCGCGAAGTCGAGCGCGCCCATGCTGCTCAGGAAGCCCCCGCCCCACACCCAGTGCGCGACCGGCGCGTAAACCAGAACGCTCCACGCGGTGATGAAGATCAAGTAGGCGGAGAAGCGCATCCGCTCCGCGATGGCGCCGGAGATGAGGGCGGCGGTGATGATGGCGAATGTCCCCTGATACGCCATGAAGAGGATGTGGGGGATCGAACCCTGGGCTTCGACGCCCACCCCGCGGAGGGCCGCGCGCGAGAGGCCACCCACGAAGCTCGATCCGTCGGAGAAGGCGAGCGAATAGCCGAGGAGCGCCCAGGCGACGCCCACGAAGCCGAGGGCCGAAACGCTCATCATCATGGTGTTGAGGGCGTTCTTGCCCCGGACCAAACCCCCGTAGAAGAAGCCAAGGGCCGGCGTCATCAGGAGAACGAGGGCGGTGGAAACGAGCATCCAGGCGGTATCGGCGCCGTTGATCGGATTATTCACTCTTGATCTCCAATTGCCAAATGTTAAACAAATTAGATTAGAGCTTAATATGGTAACATGGAATCTTCAACATCAGTCATTTGTCGATAGCGCCTGTGCCCAAGGAAGCTCTTTGTCGACCGTGTGGTCGATCGACATCGAGCCCCCTTCCTCCTGCTTGCCGTCGCTGTTCCTTGACGCTTCGGCAGGCACTTGCGTAGAATCACCCGCTTCCCGAAAGTGGGCTCCTTCAAAGACTTTGGAGTGCGCCGCCCCGAGAACGCGGAAGAAAATCCCGAAGATAGAAGAGGCCCGACCCAAACCCCATGTCCGACGTCGAAACCAACCCTTACGCCACCAACCCGATGGACCCCGAGGAATACGAACGTCTCCTCGACATGTACGACGTCAGTTTCAGGAATCTCGCGGAGGGAGAGGTCGTCCGCGGCATCGTTCTGCGCGTGACCCCCATGATGATCGTGGTCGACGTTGGCTACAAGTCCGAAGGCGTCATCGCCGCGGAGGAGTTCAGGGACGAGACCGGTCAGGTCACCGTGAAGGTCGGCGATCCGGTCGACGTGCTGATCGAGCGCACCGAGGATCGGGACGGATACATCGTGCTTTCGCGCGACAAAGCCGAGAAGATGAAGGTCTGGGACGACGTGGAGCGCGCCTTTCAGGAGCGCCGCATCATCACCGGCAAGGTGCTCGACCGGGTCAAGGGCGGCCTTGCCGTCGACATCGGTGTCCGCGCCTTCCTGCCCGGAAGCCAGATCGACATCCGCCCCGTCCGCAACCTCGACGCCCTCAAGGGTCAGGACATCCGGATGCGCGTCATCAAGGTCAACAAGAAGCGCGGCAACATCGTGCTCTCGCGCAAGGCCGTCCTCGAGGAAGAGAACGCGGGCAAGAAGCACCAGACCCTCGAGGTGCTCGAAGAGGGCAAGATCCTCACCGGTGTGGTCAAGAACATCACCGACTACGGCGCTTTCGTCGACTTGGGCGGCCTCGACGGCCTCCTCCACATCACCGACATGTCCTGGGGCCGAATCAACGATCCCAAGGAAGTGGTCAACGTGGGCGACGAGCTTCGGGTCATCGTCTTGAAGTTCGACCGCGATGCCGAGCGCGTCTCCCTGGGCCTCAAGCAGCTCAAGGCGGATCCCTGGACCACCGTCGCCCTCAAGTACCCCGTGGGCGCGCGCGTCAAGGGCAAGGTGGTGAGCCTGACCGACTACGGCGCGTTCATAGAGCTGGAGCAGGGCGTGGAAGGGCTCATCCATGTTTCGGAGATGTCCTGGTCCAAGAAGCTCAAGCACCCGAGCAAGCTCCTCACTATCGGTCAGGAGGTCGAGTGCCAGGTCCTGGGCATCGACCAGGAAGCGCACCGCATTTCGCTCGGGCTCAAGCAGACCGAGGCGAATCCGTGGGAGCAGTTCAACGGGAAGTACCCCGTGGGCACCAAGGTCACGGGCAAGGTCCGGAACCTCACCGAGTTCGGCGCCTTCGTCGAGGTCGAGGACGGCATCGACGGCCTCATCCACGTGTCCGACATGAGCTGGACCAAGCGGATCAAGCATCCGTCGGAAGTCCTGAAGAAGGGTGACGACGTCACCGCGGTGGTCCTGTCGATCGACGCCGAGAACCAGCGCCTGTCGCTCGGCCTGAAGCAGCTCGAAACCGACGTGTGGGAGCACTTCTTCAATACCCACCGCGCTGGCGACGTCATCGAAGCCAAGGTCACGCGTTCCACGTCGTTCGGCGTCTTCGCCGAGCTCGCGGAAGGTGTCGAAGGCCTGGTCCACGTCTCCGAGCTCGATGACAAGCGAGTCGAGAAGCCCGAGGATCAGTTCAAGGGCGGCGAGACCGTCAAGGTGAAAATCCTGAAGATGACCGAAGTCGACCGCAAGATCGGCCTCTCCATCAAGGCGGCCAAGAACGAGGAAGTGACCCGCGATCTGGCCGCACTCAGGCAGTCCCAGGTCGTGGACAGCAACGCGACGACCGCCATGGCGGACGCGTTCAAGGCGCTTACCAAGAAGTAACGAGGCGGTTCACGGACTGCGTCCATGACGGTTGGAAGAAACGCGGCCCAACGGTCCCTGAGCCTGTCGAAGGGACCGCCGGTGGCTTCGACAAGCTCAGCCGCCGTTGCACCAAAAGTGCCCAGAACGGGCCGTTCTTGAACGTGTCTCTCAGCAGCCGCGCCGGAGAGCGTGCCGGGGCGGCCTGGACGATACGCGACCCGAAACTTTTCGCTCGACATTGGAATTGAGATCTCACCCAGATGACGCGAGCCGAATTGATCGACGAGATGGCCGCCCAGGGCCCGCTCTCCCACAAGCAGGCGGACGTGGTCGTGGAAACCATCCTCGAGGCCATGAAGGTGGCGATCGCCCAGGGCGACCGGATCGAGATTCGCGGCTTTGGCGTCTTCAGCCTTCGCCTTCGCCGGCCCCGGCGGGCCCGCAACCCAAGGACCGGCGAGCCTCTCGTCTCCTCCGAGCGCCGCGCCGCGCATTTCAAACCGGGCAAGGAACTGAAGGCGGTTCTCGCCGAGATGGAACCCGGCCCGGATGCCGCGGACGCGTGAGCCTGAAACGCCTGCCTTCCACCCGCCCCTTCGTGGGGTCACCCTTGCAGGACCCTTGAGTCGATCATGAAATTCACCAAGGCGCACGGCATCGGCAACGACTTCATCATTGTGGCGGAGAACGACGTGCCGTCTGATTGGGGCCCCTGGGCCATAAGACTGTGCGGTCGGAACAAGGGCATTGGAGGCGACGGAGTTCTGGTCGTCGGGATCGACATCCCGGGCAACCTGGCCCGGATGAAACTGCTCAACCCCGACGGGACGCACGGCGAGATCTCGGGCAACGGCGTGCGGTGCGTCGCGGCCTACGCGTTTTCCCGCGGTCTGCTTCCGGCCGGCCATACCGTGGTCCCGTCCCCCGGGCCGCGTCCGGTCGTGGTCGAGCGGACGGGGCCACAGCGGTTTTCGGTGGACACGAACCTCGGCCTTCCCGGGCTCAGTGCGGCCAGCGTGCCCGTGGCCTTCGGCGCCCTGGACAAGGTCGTCGATCACGAGTTGAACGTGGACGGCGAAATCGTGCGGGTGACCTGCTGCTCGATGGGGAACCCGCACACCGCCGTGTTCGTGCCTGAGGAGGAGGCCGAATCCCGCATGGTCCGATTGGGGCCCAGGATCGAGAACCATCCGCTCTTTCCCAACCGGACCAACGTGGAGTTCGTGACCGTGATTTCGCCGCGCGAACTGCGAGTGCGTTTCTGGGAACGGGGCGTCGGGGTCACCATGGCGTCCGGAACCGGATCGGCGAGCGCGCTGGTGGCCGCGGTGCTCAACGGACGCTCGGACCGCGAGGTGACGGTCCACTGCGCGGGCGGGGATCTTTGGGAGTCCTGGCCGGAGGGCGCGCCTCTTCGCCAGCGAGGGGATGTCGAGATTCTCTTCGACGGCGAGTGGCTCGGCTGACCTCAAGGGTAAAATCGACCGCATGGTCGATTTCCAACTTGCCGAAGAACACGTAGCCGCGGAAAAAATGGTCCGCGACTGGGCCGCATCGACGGTGGCGCCGAAGATCCACGACCTGGATCGGGAGCACCGCTTCGACAGCTCTTTCCTGAAGGGAATGGCGGACCTCCAGCTCCTGGGAATCTGCATTCCCGAGCAGTACGGGGGGGCGGGGATGGACTACCTCACCCTGGGGCTTGCCTGCGAGGAGTTGGAGTATGTCGACACGAGCCTCCGTGTGATCATGTCCGTCCACGTGGGCCTCAATTGCATGACCCTCTGGTGCTGGGGTACGGAAGCCCAGAAGCAGAAGTACCTGGTGCCCCAGGCCAAGGGTGAAAAGCTCGCGACCTATGGCCTGACCGAACCCAACGCCGGTTCGGACGCGGTCGGGATTCAGAGCACCGCGGTCCTGAAGGGGGATCGGTACGTCCTGAACGGCGAAAAGGTCTGGATTTCCCTTGCGGACATCGCCGACAACTTTCTGGTGATCGCCTGGACCGACCTCGAAAAGAAGAGGAATCGGGACCACAGCGGCCTTTCCGCCTTCATCGTCGAGCGGTCCTTCAAGGGCTTCAGTTCTTACACGATCAAGGAGAAATGGGGGATTCTGGCCGGCAACACCGGCGGGTTCTCCATGCAGGATGTCGAGGTTCCGGTCGAGAATCGGGTGGGGGCCGAAGGCGAAGGCTTCAAGGTCGCCATGTTCGCCCTGGAGAACGGCCGCTACACGGTCGCGGCCGGCGCCACCGGCCTGGTTCGGGCCTGCCTCGACGCCTCCCTCAAGTACGCCAGGGCCCGCAAGACGTTCGGGGAGGAGATCGGTCGGCATCAACTGGTGAAGGAAATGCTCGCCCAGATGGTCTCCGACTACGACGCCTCGAGGCTCCTCTGGATGCGGGCAGGCTGGCTGAAGAATGAGGGCCTCAGAAACACCCGCGAGACTTCGCTCGCGAAGTGGTTTTCCACCGTGGCCTCCGAGCGCGCGGCCAGCGACGCGGTCCAGATTCACGGGGGCAATGGATTCTCCGACGAGTATCCGGTCGGGCGCTTCTATCGCAACTGCAAGGCGGCGGTCATCTACGAGGGCACCCGCGAGATCCACAAGGTCATGCAGGCGGACTACGCCCTCGGCTATCGCCAGGATAAGCCCCGGCGGGTGGAACTTCCGGCCTACCAGCGGAAGGTGTAACCTCCCAAAGCTATACGTCCCGGCCGCCCTGAAGCCGCCCGGGAGTGGAGGTTACTTTGCAACGCAGCGATCTGCCGCTCGAGTTCGTTCGGGTGGTCGAAATGGCCGCCATTGCCTCGGCCCAGACCATGGGATGGGGCGAGCGCAAACACTCAGACCACGTGGCCGTCGAAGCCATGCGGCACGAGCTCGAAAGTGTGGACATCGACGGCACGGTGGTCATCGGCGAGGGGGAGCGGGACGAAGCTCCCATGCTCTACATCGGGGAGAAGGTGGGCCGGGGAGGAGAGCCGGTCGATATCGCGGTCGACCCCCTCGAGGGCACGAATCTATGCGCCACGGGCTCGCCCAACGCCATGACGGTTCTGGCCGCGGCGGAGCGCGGCGGTTTGCTGCACGCCCCCGACATCTACATGGACAAGCTGGTGGTGGGTCCGGATTCGAGGGGCAAGGTCGATATCAACGCCCCCGTGGCCGACAACCTCCGCGCCATCGCCCGAACTCTGTCTCGCGACATCAAAGACCTTACCGTTATGGCTCTCGACCGACCGCGGCACGAGAAGCTCATCGCGGACATCCGCGCGGCCGGGGCCCGGATCAGGCTCATCTCGGACGGCGATCTTTCCGCCGGAATCTCCGCGGCCGTGCTGGGCTCGGGCGTCCACGCGGTGATGGGAATTGGAGGCGCGCCCGAAGGCGTCCTCACCGCGGCCGCCATGCGGTGCCTCAACGGCGAGATCCAGGCGAAACTGGTGATAACCAAGCCTTCCGACCGTGAGCGTTGCGAAAGAATGGGTATTCCCGATCTGGACCGGGTCTTCTTCACCCGGGACCTGGCTCCCGGGAAAGACATCAGCTTTGCCTGCGCGGGCGTCACCGACGGCAACCTTCTAAAGGGCGTCCGCTTCTTTGGCGACGGCATTCGGACCCACTGCCTGATCATGACGACAAGACCGCACCAGGTGCGGTTCATCGACGCCATCCACGCGCGGGAGAGCGCGGCGACCCGCTTTAGATTTTGAAGATTTTATTGGCCTTTGATGGGCAGTTAACATCATTGAACTAATATTATCGTTGACACTCTTGTCCCATGAGCCTATCTTCAGGAACTACTTGAGGTACTGTGTGACAAAGTCTTCGCCAAAATTCGATTTTCGATCGCCGTTCCTCGTAGTTCGTTCAACCAGCTCCGCAGATCAGAAGGTCTAGGGGGGAATCCGTGGGCTTGTTCGACAAATTTCTAAACAAACAACGGAGCCTCGTAGGCCTCGACATCGGCTCGTCGTGCATCAAGCTCATCGAGTTGAAGCCCGTGGGCAAGTCGGGCAACGAATTCAAGCTCACGAAGGCCGGGATGGAAACGCTGCCCCCCGAGGCCATCGTGGACGGCGCGATCATGGACTCCGGGGCGATTGTCGATGCGATCAACCGCCTGTTCGCCAATCTCAAGATCAAGACCAATGACGTCGCGACCAGCGTCTCCGGCAACGCGGTGATCGTCAAGAAGATCTCGCTCCCCCAGATGAGCGCCGAGGAACTCGGCGAGTCGATTCACTGGGAAGCCGAGCAGTACATCCCCTTCGACATCCAGGATGTCTCGCTCGACTACGAGATTCTGGAGGGCTCGGGCTCGGGCGGGAACATGGACGTGCTCCTGGTCGCGGTCAAGAAGGACAAGATCAGCGACTACACCTCCGTGATCACCCAGGCGGGCAAGACGCCGAGGATCGTAGATGTGGACGTGTTCGCGCTCCAGAACTGCCACGAAGTCAACTACGGCGCCGACGCCGGCCGCGTCGTGGCCCTCCTGAACCTGGGTGCTGCGATCACGAACGTCAACATTGTTCGCGGCTCCAACTCGCTTTTCAACCGCGACATCGCGGTCGGAGGAAATCTGGCCACCGACGCCCTGCAAAAGGATCTCGGCCTTTCCTACGAGTCTGCGGAGGCGATGAAACGCGGGGAACAGGTCGATGGCGCGACTCCGGACAACGTCGCGCCTGTCCTTCATGGCACCGCCGAAAACATCGCCTCCGAGATCCAGAAGACCTTCGACTTCTTCCGGGCCACCACCCAGGAGGAGCGAATCGATCAGGTCTTTCTGGCCGGCGGCTCGGCCCGGCTTCAAGGCCTTCGGGAGCTTCTAACCGAGCGTCTGGACACTCAGGTGGACATTCTGAATCCCTTTAACTCGCTGACCTACTCTCCGAAGGACGTCGATGCGGAGCTGGTCGATCAGATGGGTCCGGCCGCGGCCATCGCGGTTGGCCTGGCGGTGCGAAAGGTGGGCGACCGATGATTCGAATCAACCTTCTCGAATCGGAACGGGCAGCCTCGAGCAAGCCCAAGGCCGCAGGGGCCGCCGCCGCCCCGGGCGCTGGCCTTGCCGGGATGGGCCCTTATACGCCCCTCCTCGCCGGACTCGGTGTCGCCCTTCTCGGATGCGGTTACTTCTTCATGAGCCTTTCCTCCGAGATTACCGACACCAACGCGCGGATCGTGGTGGCGAAGGCCGAGGTCGCGAAGCTCCAGCTGGAGAAAGCGAAGAAAGAGGAACTCGAGCGGAAACGCAAGAGTTTCCAGGACCAGGTGAATCTCATCGAGCGGCTCAAGGCCGAGCAGGGCGGACCGGTTCGGATGCTGGACGAGATTTCGAAGGCCCTGCCGGACTTTGTGTGGCTCACGAAGATGGATCAGACCGGACCTACGCTCAAGATCTCCGGCGAGGCCTCAAATAACAACGCCATCGCCGATTTCCTGAACAATCTTCAACGGGCGGGCGATGGATGCGACGTGTCGAGTCCGGAAGGGAAGCTCAAGTGCTGGTTCCCCGAAGCCAACCTGGACACCTACCGCGAGTCCCTGGTGGGTAGCCAGCCCGTGGTCAATTTCACCTTCACCGCGACCTTCCGAAACCCGGAAGTCGCCATGAGGGATGCCGCCGCGGCTGCTCAAGTGAAGCCCGCCGCGCCGGCGGTGAAGAAGTAAGGGGGCCTAAGAGAAGATCATGGCCGAGAACGCCTACACGAGACTTCCGAAGAACCAGCAATGGGTAGCGGCGGCGGCGATCGCGGCGCTCATCGCGGGCGCCTTCTACTACTTTTGGTGGACCGGGAAGGCCGCCGAGCGGGACGTGGTGAAGAAGAATCTGGCCGAGCTCAATGCCCAGATCGCCGAGCTGAACGTGATCAAGGCCCAGATGCCCGCTCTCGAGAAAGAAGTCGAGCAGTTGACCTTGCGCCTCGACCAGCTCCGTCGCATCCTTCCTCCAGCGAAAGAGACCCCGGATCTGATGAAGCGGCTGGCGGCCCTGGCCGCGCAGTCCAACCTCAAGATCAGGAGTTTCACGCCCGGTACCGCGAACCAGAAGGAGTTCTACCTGGAGTGGCCCATCGAAATTCAGGTCGATGGCACCTATCCGAACCTGGCCACCTTCTTCGATCGGGTGGGCCGGCTGCCCCGCATCGTCAATATCGGAAACTTGCGAACCGCCACGGCAGCGAAACAGACCTTCAACCAGACCCTGTCCGCCCAGTACACGGCTATGACCTACGTCTACTCCGAGCCCCCGCCCAAGCCCGCGGCCAGGACCGGGGCGAAAAGGTAGGAACGAACAGCAATGATGAAAACATCCACCTTCCTGACCGTAGGCGTCCTGGCGCTCAGCCTGCAGGCCCTCGCTCAACCGCCTCAACAGCAGGGGGTCCCCCCCGCAGCACCCCCGGCTGCGGCCACGACGGTCCCCGCCGCCGGCGGTGCAGGCGGAGAGCTGATCCAGTCGATCCTCGAACAGGAACTCGAGGCCCCCCGTAACGGGTACATCTACAACCCCGCGGGCCGCCGTGATCCCTTCATAAGCCTGGCCAAGCCCGTAGCCTCTGACGATGCCGCGAACCGGCCGCGTCGGCCCGGCATCGAGGGCTTCCTCCTTCAGGAAACCAGCCTGAAGGGGCTCGTGAAGAACAACGACGGCTGGATCGCGGTTCTCGAGGGGCCGGACAAGAAAGGCTACTTTGTGCGCGTCGGCCAGCGCATGCACGATGGCGTCATCACCGCACTCGATGGCGCCGGTTTGACATTTCGACAGGAGATCACGGATCCGCTGTCTCCCGCAAAGAGTCGCGACGTCAGGAGACTTCTGAATTCCGCCCAGGAGGAGAGCAACAAATGAGGGTTGCAATAGCCGTTTCAGTCGGCCTAGCCGTAGGTGTCTTGGCGCCCCCCGCATACGCGCAGGAGACCTCCGCCTCGGTCCGTACGATCCTCGCGGATCTGAAGCAGGAAACCGGCGAGGCGTCGACGCGCCTGGTCATCGTGGGTTCGGCCAAGCCGAACTTCACCCGCCACAGCCCCGATCCGCTCACTCTGGTCGTAGACATCGCAGACGCCGATGCCTCAAGGCTTCCGGCGCGCCTTGAAGTCGCGACCCGAGAGATCGAGTCTCTGAGGGTTTCGACTCTCGCCCGGGGGGATGGTCACACCACCGCTCGCGTGGAAATCCGTCTTGCCGCCCTCGCGCCCTTTACCGTGGAAGAGTCCGGAAACGACCTCATCGTTACCGTATCTCGTCCGTCGACGGAGCCGGCCGCGGCCATCAACACACCACCCAGCAAGAAGGAGGCGGCCACCGCACCTTCGAGAAATCCCTCCCCGAAACCCGCTTCCACGACCGTGGGGCGCGCCCCCCGAGCCACTCGTATCTCCGGCGTCACGCGCATGGCGGGAGAACAGCTGGGGTACCACGTGAACGGAAATGGCACTCTTCATCCTGAAGCCTTCCTGCTGAGGAATCCGGACCGCATCGTGATCGATTTCCCGGACGTGGTCGCCGGGCGCGGGCCCCTGCCCGCTGCCGCGAGTCCGGTGCGCGGTGTTCGCCTCGCGCAGTTCAGTTCCGCCCCGCCCCGGGTAGCGCGTCTGGTCTTGGAGGTGGATCGGGCTACGCCCTATCACCTCGTGCCCGATGCCACCGGCGTCGCCGTGGTCTTCGGTGAGGGCCCCCCAGCCTCGCCCGCCCTCATGGGCGCTCCTCCCTCCTCCCCAGCACCCCTGCCCGCACCCGCACCGCCATCAATCACCGAGGTCCTGCAGCCCGAGCCCGCATCGCCGGCGCCCGCGCCGGTGGCCCGGCCTCCGGTGCAGAGCGCAGCCCTTGTTCCGCCTCCGGCCCCGGCCCCGGCCCCGGCTATGAAGCCGGCCGTGCGTGCCGAGCCGATCGCCGCCCAACCAGCACCCAGGGCGGTGTCCATGACGGATTCGGGTGGCAACGTGGCCAAGTTCTCCGGCCACCCCATCAGCCTGGATTTCAAGGATGGGGATCTGATCGACCTGTTCCGCCTCATGTCCGAGATATCCGGGCTCAACATCATCGTGAACCCCGGGATCTCCGGGAAAGTCAGCCTGACCGTCAAAGAGGTTCCGTGGGATCAGGCCCTGGATCTGATCCTGAAGACTCAGGGTCTCGGGTATGCGGTCGACGGCAACGTGGTCCGCATCGCCCGCCTCAGCGATCTCAAGAGGGAGGCCGAGGACATAAAGAATCTGAAGAAAGAGCAGGAGCTCGCCGGCGAAAAGACTTCCTGGCAGGGCCGGCTGTCCTACCTGGACACCGACCAGGTCAAGGCGGTGGTCGAAAAGACCGTCCTCTCCGACACGGGAACGTTCACGGCACTCGGCACGGGGAACGTCTTCATCGTGAACGACCTGCCCGACCGCGTGGCCGCGGCTCAGCGCCTGATTCAGGACCTGGATCGTCCGAGCGCGCAGGTCGAGATCGAGGCGCGGATTGTGGTGACTACCCGCAACTTCTCGCGCCAGCTCGGCGTCCAGTGGGGCTTCCTCAACCAGCAGACACCCCAGTACGGTAACACCACCAATCTCGCCTTCCCGAACGCCATCGTCCTCAACGGTCAGAGCGTCCCGAGCACGGGTGGCATACCCGCCGACCAGGGGGGAGTGGCCACGAACGCCGGGATTGGGACGGCAAGCCGCGGCTACATGGTCAACCTGCCTTCGGCGGGCGTGAACACCGGGGTCGGGATTTCGCTCGGCAACATCCTCGGGAGCTTCAATCTCGACGCGGCCCTGACCGCGGCTGAAAACTCCGGCCGGGCCCGCATCATCTCGACCCCAAGGATCACCACTCAGAACAAGGTCCCCGCCGAGATCAAGCAGGGCGTTCAGATTCCCTACCAGACGGTGTCCAACGGCACCGTGACGGTGGCCTTCAAGGATGCCGGCCTTTCGATGAAGGTGACGCCCCAGATCACCGACGCCGGGACCGTGTTCATGCAGGTCGTCGTAGACAACTCCTCGCCCGACTTCGGCCGGGTGGTCGGAACGGGTGCGGCAGCCGTGCCGCCGATCAACACCCAGTCCGCCCAGACCTCGGTCCTGGTCAAAGATGGAGCCACCACGGTTATCGGTGGCATCTACCAGGGGCAGGAAACGCTGGCCAAGCAGAACACGCCGTTCTTGTCGCAGATTCCTCTTCTTGGCCTGCTGTTCAAGAACAGCTCGACGCAGAGCACCAACAACGAACTCCTGATCTTCATCACGCCCAGGATTGTGCGCTAGGAAGGGGAAAGAGAAAACATGAGCCGCTCATCCATTCGATCCAACGTTGCCGGGGTTGCCCTGCTGCTCGCCGCGGCCGGCTTCTCGGGCTGCTCCGCCGGATACACGACGGACAATTCCTCCCCGGTTCTCTTCGTCATCGCCGTGGTGAACGGAGGGGAGGTGCTGAAGTCCGACGTCCTGAAAGGGACGACCGTGCTCTCCGACGAGGTCGACCTCTCGATCGGCGTGCGCTTCAAGAACCCCAACATCACCACCGTGCCCTCCATCCCCAACGCCGTAAAGGTAGAACGATATGAAGTCGTCTATCGACGCTCCGACGGCCGAGGCGTTCAGGGTCAGGACGTGCCATTCGCCATCTCCGGCAACGTCACGTCGATCTTCGACGTCAAGACCAGCGGCGTCGATCCCTTGCGCATCGAGGTGGTACGCGCCCAGGCCAAACTCGAGCCTCCGCTCAGAAACCTCCGAGGAGCCACCTCGGACACGCTCGGGGGTGCTTTGGTCGTGACCATGTTCGCCGACATTACCGTCCACGGACGCACGATCTCTGGGATCCCGGTCTCCAGCACGGGCTCGCTTCAGATCGACTTCGCCGACTACGGTTCCTAAAGGGCAGGAAAGGCAACGAGAACTTCCATGCGGAGCAAACAAATGAAATCAAAGATCCTGGCCGGCCTCGTGGCCTGCGGCCTTACCCTTCAGGGATGCGGGCTCGATAAGGTTGAAGTGCCGACGTCGCTCACCGGTCCGTCCGAGCTCGGAATTTCCTTGCAGATGCTCGCCTATCCCGACATCGTGGTCGCGGACGGTATCCAGACCGCGGTTATCCAGGCGGTGGTGCGCGACCAGAACGGCAAGTTGGTGGTGGGACGCGGAGTCGTCTTCACGATCGCCGACGAAGCCGGACGTACCGCCGAAATCGGAACCTTGACGAGCGCCACCGGAGCCCGTGTGTTCGGGGCGACGACCATCAACACCAATGCCAATGGCGTGGCGCAAGTGATCTACACCACGCCGGAACGGCGCGACTTCACCGCGGACGCACGAATCATCGTGGGCGCGCGCCCGGTGAGCACCGATGCGAACGGCGCTCCGTATACGACACTTCGGATCGAGTTGAGATCTGCGGAGCCGCGTCGCTTCCCGCAGGGTGGCGCGAATACCCCGGTCTGTTCGTTCATCCGGGCGCCAAACAACCCGATCGAGAAGGAAGGGACCGTTCTCCGGTTCACCTCCACGTCCTCGGCCACCAGTCCTGGGTACATCGTTCGCTACGAGTGGTACTTCGGTGACGGGACCAGCTCCGAAGGGTCCGAGGGAACGGTCGATGTGCAGCACCCCTACCCGCTTGCCGGAACGTACACGGCGACCCACATTGTCACCAGCAACGGGGGAGGGCAGGCGACATGCTCCACGACGATCAAAATCGTCCCCTAGTCGGCTGACCCCGAACGAAAGGCCCGGTTGTTGTAGGCTTGCCTGCAGCACCGGGCCTTCACTTCTTCGGCACCCGGGCCCACCGCCCCTCAAATGGACGATACCCCACGCATCGCTGACCTTCGGAAGAAGGTCGAGAAGGATCCAGGTTCCCGGCTCTTCGCCCAGCTCGCCGAGGAGCTGCGGAAGGAAGGCCGGTTTGAGGACGCGATCGCGGTGGCGCAGACGGGGCTTCAGAAGAACCCGAACTATCCTTCGGCCCGGCTGACCCTCGCCCGGGCGCAACTCGATGCCGACCGGCCCGGTGAGGCCCGCTCGGAACTCCAGCAGATCGTCAAGGCGTCCCCGGACAACATCCTGGCCAGCCGGCTGCTCGGGGAAGCGCTTCAGAGCCTGGGTGACCATGACGAGGCGATCCGGCAGTTCGAACACACCCTCCGCCTCTCCCCGGAAGACAAGAGCCTGGCCGGGAGGATTGATGAGCTCAAGGCCACGGGGGTCCGCCCCGTGGCTCCCACGCTCCCTCCCTTCCCTTCAGCCGTCCGTGGTTCTCCGCCGTCCCCGGGTCAGGCAACCCGTGTGGCCCAAGGCTCTCGGGCTCTGGATCGAGACCTGGCTTCGGGCTCGTTTAGACCGGGGTCGTTCTCACCCCAGGACCTTCCGCGGGCCGAGGTCGACCGCGCATCGTCGGTGGCGGACGCGGATCCCCGCGATGACCTCGACTCTGTCCGGCTGCCCGCAACCATAGCCTTCGGCCAATTCGAGCAATTTGGAGACGCGCCGGTTGCGCCCGAAGGGCCCGCAACTGAAGAAGCGCCACCCGCCCCGACGGTCGACGGTTCGCCTGAGGTTGCCTTGGCGCCGGATGAGGTCGATCCGGGGAATCAGACGCTCCCGGTGACCAGCCTGACCCTGGCCGACCTCTATATGCAGCAGGGCCTGAAGGCGGAGGCGAGTGCCGTCCTCTCTCAGGTTCTCCTCGATGAGCCGGACAACGCCCAGGCGCGATCGAAGCTCGCAGCGGCCACGGACGCGCTCACGGAGGCTCTCCCCGACGCCGGCGATCCGTTCGCCGAAATCTGGGCAAGTCCGAAAGCGATCGGGGCCGGTCCCCAAATCCCGGCCCGGGTCGAGGTCGCGGCGACCGGCACGGCGCCGACTCACGCCGAGGTGCGCGACCTCTCCATACTCTGGTTGAAGGACTTTCTGGGTGCGGTTGAACGCGAGGCCGCCGACCAGAGAGCCACGGAACGAGGGGCATTCTGATGGCGCGCCTTGTCATGCCGTTTCTTGAAGGGTTAGGAGCCAGAAGGCCATGAGTGTTTTCGACGTCGCTCTCGAGCAGGTCATCACTCGCGTTCCGGAAATTCGTTTCGTCACCCTCACCGACACCGCGGGCATTGAAGTCGCGCGGAAGTCGGTGCGGAGCGATAAGGCCGCGGAGAACCTCGCGAGCGAATACACCACGGTCTTGCGCACGGTCGTGCGCATGGCCAAAGAACACGGTCTGGGGGCGCTTCGCGAGCTCCAGATCGGCACCGAGAAGACGACCGCTCTGCTTGTCGCCATCACCGCCGAGTACTACCTCGTGGCTCTCATGGATCCCGACTCCATCACGGGTCGGGCGCGCTTCCATTTGCGGATGGCCGGACTCGAACTTGAGCGGGAGTTCGCGTAAGGTCCGCTCGGGCCCTGAGGAGCGTTGATTCCATTGGAAATTGAGACACTGAAGTCCGTCCTGTCCCTGATCAAGGGAACCGACGTCGTCGAGGTCGAACTCGAGGAAGCGGGGAGAAAGGTGCGGGTCAGGCGTGCGGGCGAAACGAACCCGGTTCCCGTTCCGGCGCATCCGATCCCCGTGGCTTCCTCCCCAGCACCCGCGGCCCCCGTCCCGGAAACCGGGGCTCCCTCCACGCACCACAAGATGAACTCGCCCATCGTGGGCACCTACTACCGGTCGGCCGATCCGAGCGCTCCCCCCTTCGTCAAGGTCGGAGACGTGGTTCGAAAGGGGCAGGTCCTTTGCATCGTCGAGGCCATGAAGCTCATGAACGAGATCGAGTCCGAGGTAGCGGGAGAGATCCTCAAGATCCACCCGGAAAACGGCCATCCGGTCCAGTTCGGCGAACCACTCTTCACCATCAAGACGGCTTGATTCGATTCTGCGTCCCGGGGCGTCCTTTGACCGAGTTGAGACGACCCGAGCCGCGAACCGAGCGGTAGATGTTCAAGAAAGTCCTGATCGCCAACCGGGGTGAAATCGCCCTTCGCGTGATGTGGGCGTGCAAGGAGCTCGGCCTCAAGACGGTCGCCGTCTACTCCGAGGCCGACCGCAATTCCCTTCACGTGAAGTTCGCCGACCAGGCGATCTGCATCGGTCCGGCCAGATCGAAGGATTCCTACCTCAGCGTTCCCGCCATCATCAGCGCCGCGGAGATCACGGGGGCGGACGCGATTCACCCCGGCTACGGATTCCTCGCCGAGTCCTCGTATTTCGCGGAAGTATGCGAGGCCTGCCGCATCACCTTCATCGGGCCCTCGCCCCAGGCCATCAAGCTCATGGGGGACAAGAGCCGGGCCAAGAAGGCCATGATCAAGGCGGGTGTTCCCGTGGTTCCGGGGTCCCCGGGAATCCTCGAGAGCGAGGAACAGGCGGTGGGGGTGGCGCGAGACATCGGCCTGCCCGTGATCGTCAAGGCGTCCGCGGGCGGTGGGGGGCGGGGCATGCGGATCGTGCGCGAGGCCAAGGATCTGTCGGCGGCTTTTCGCGCCGCCCAGGCCGAGGCCACGGCCGCCTTCGGCGTGCCCGATCTCTACCTCGAGAAGTTCATCGAGCAGCCCCGCCATATCGAGATTCAGATCATGGCCGATCAGCGGGGGAACATGGTGTCTCTCCACGAGCGGGAATGCTCCATTCAGAGGCGGCATCAGAAGCTCATCGAGGAGGCTCCGTCGCCCTCGGCCCTGATGAACGAGAAGCTCCGCCGCCGGATGGGCAAGACCGCCACCGACGCGGCCGCCGCCGTCCACTACTCGAATGCGGGCACCGTCGAGTTCCTGATGGACGCCGCCTCCAACTACTACTTCATGGAGATGAATACCCGCATTCAGGTCGAGCATGGGGTGACTGAACTCGTGACCGGGCGCGACCTGGTCAAGGAGCAGATTCTCGTCGCCGCCGAGCAGCCTCTGTCGTTTCGTCAAGCCGACATCGCCCTCACCGGTCACTCGATCGAGTGCCGCATCAACGCCGAGGATCCACGCACCTTCGCCCCTTCCCCCGGTCTGATCAAGCACTTCTGGGTTCCCGGCGGCCCGGGGATTCGCGTCGACACGTTCGCTCACGAAGGGTGCGAAGTTCCCCCCTACTACGACAGCCTGGTGGCGAAGCTCATGACTCTCGGGAAGGACCGAACCGAGGCCCTGGCCCGAATGCGGCGCGCTCTCGACACCATGGTGGTCGAAGGGATCAAGACGTCCATCCCCCTCCAGCGCAAGATCATGGACGATCCCGATTTCATCGCGGGAAAGTTCGATACCAGCTTCATGGAGCGTTTCCAGAAGCGTTCCGCGGCAATCTGATCCGGGCGCCTTGCTCCCTTCCCCTTCGACCCGAGGACCGGTGTTCCCGGCAAGGCCGTTCCTCTACGGGATCATCGACCACACCCTGGTTGGCTCACGCTCATTGTCCGCATGGGTGGACCTTCTCGCTGGCCCCGACCGCGCGACCGTGATTCAGTGGCGTTTCAAGGGCCTCGCCGACAACGAAGCACTCGCGGGCGCGCGCGCGTTGCGCGCAGCCACCCGGGCGGCGGGGGTCCTTCTCGTGATCAACGATCGCCCCGATATCGCGCGAATCGTGGAGGCCGACGGGGTTCATGTCGGTCAGGATGACCTCGATGCGGCGGACGTTCGGCGCCTGCTCCCCAAAGCACTCGTCGGGGTGTCGACGCACAGCCGGCCGCAGTTCGAAGCGGCCCTCGCGTCGCCCGTCGACTACATCGCGGTCGGGCCGGTCTGGGGAACCGCATCGAAAACCCGGCCGGACCCCGTGGTGGGCCTCGAACTCGTGTCGTGGGCCTGCTCGAGGACGAAGACACCGGTCGTGGCCATCGGGGGGCTTAAGGCCGAAAGCGCGGGTGCCGTGGTGCGGGCCGGGGCCCGCGGTCTCGCCGTCATCTCCGAGTTGATGAAAGCGGAGCGGCCCGATGAAGCGGCCCGGCGTTTCCGCGCGGCCATCGAGGCTGGCGGCATGTCCGGCGAGATAACATGAGTCCGTCATGACGGCACGAATCCTCGACGGCGCCGCGATCGCTCGGCAGATTCGCGAGGAGGTTCGCATGGAGGCCCTGGCCTTCGTGACCGCGGGGGGGCGGCCGCCTGGCCTTGGGGCGCTTCTGGTCGGCGACGATCCCGCCTCCGCCATCTACGTGGCCAGCAAGACCAAGGCCTGCGAGGAACTCGGCCTGCACCACGTGACCCACCGTCTGGCCGCAGTCGCAACGACGGAAGAAGTCCTCGCCGTCGTGGAGGAGTTCAATCGCGACCCGAACATTCACGGCATCCTGGTTCAACTTCCCCTGCCGAAGCACGTCGACGCCCTCCGGGTGCTCGACGCGGTGTCGCCCGGCAAGGATGTCGACGGCTTTCACCCGGAGAACGTGGGCCTGCTGTCCCAGGGCCGCGTCCGCTTCGCCCCCTGCACCCCGGCGGGAGTCATGGAGATGCTGCGACGCGAAGGCATCGACCCCTTGGGGAAGCGCGCGGTGGTGGTGGGCCGAAGCGACATCGTGGGGAAGCCGATGGCCATGCTTCTGCTTCACGCCCACGCCACCGTCACCATCGCCCATTCGCGGACGAAGAACCTGCCCGAAGTCACGCGCACCGCGGATATTCTGATTGCCGCGGTAGGGAAGGTCGGGCTGATCCGCGCGGACTACGTGCGCCCGGGGGCCACGGTGATCGATGTTGGGATTCACCGCATTTCGACCGAGAGCGAGGCCAGGGACCTGCTCTCTCCGGCCCGCCTCGCGAAGTTCGACCCCGCAAAGGGCGCGGTGGTGGGAGACGTGCATGCTCCCTCGGTTTCGGAAGTGGCCTCGGCGCTCACCCCGGTTCCCGGAGGTGTCGGACCGCTGACCATCGCGATGCTGATGTCGAATACGCTCAAGGCGGCCAAGCTCTTCGCGCGCTCCTGAGCATGGACACCGTGCGTCCGCCCTACCGGGTCGGCCTCACCGGCTCCATAGCCTCCGGAAAATCCACGGTGGCGCGCCGTCTGAAGGACCGGGGCATACCGGTCATCGACCTCGACAAGGTGGGTCACGAGGTTCTCAGGCGCCGTCATGAAGCCTTCGAGCCGGTGGTGGCCGCTTTCGGCGAGGGAATCCTGGGGGAGGACGGCGAGATCGATCGGAAGAAGCTGGGCGCCCTGATCTTCGCCGATCCCGCGGCGCGCGAACGGCTGAATCAGATCGTCCATCCCCGCATTCGGGATGAAGAGCAGAGGCGCGTCTCGGCCATGGCGGAGGCCGGGGTGGAGGCCGTGGTCACCGAGGCGGCACTGCTGATCGAGGCCGGGCACCGAGGGCGGTTCGACTTCTTCGTGGTGGTGGGGTGCTCGCCGGAGGTTCAGGTCGCGAGGCTCCTGAAGCGGGACGGAGGCGCCGCTGAAGACGCGAGGCGCAAGATCGAATCTCAGATGTCCTTCGCAGAGAAGAAGGAGCAGGCGGACTGGGTCATCGACACCAGCGGGGAGAAAGCTCAGGCCCTCGCCGAGGCCGACCGGCTGGCCGAGGAGATCCGCGCGCGTGCCGCGGCAGCGGCACAAGCCTAGTCCTTGATATCGATCCCCAGGGAGGCGAGTGCGGGCACGAGCGCCTCACGGGCGCGGAGAATGGCCTCGATGAACTCGCGCAAAGCCCCACGCCCCGAGGGTTGGTCGAGGATCATGAAGGCGGCCTCCTTGAGGGCCATGGGCGCATCCTTTGGAACCGCGGACAGGCCCACGCGTTGCAGAACCGGAAGATCCGGATAGTCGTCGCCCACGTAGGCCACTTCGTGCGGAGCGAGGGATCTCTCCGCGAGGATCTCGTCGAACGCCCTGGCCTTGTCCGAAGCGCCCTGCTTGACCACGGCCATGCCGAGCGCTTTCGCCCGAGCGGTGACGGTGGCGGAGGATCGGCCGGTGAGCAGGCCGGTCTCGATCCCGGCCGCGTGGGCGAGGACGATGCCGTAGCCGTCGCGCACGTTGAACACCCGCGCCTCTTCGCCACTCGGCAGAATGAAGATGGATCCATCGGTCATGACTCCGTCCACGTCCGTGAGGATCAACTTGAGCCGCAGGCAACGCTCCTTGAACAATCGGTCTTTCATCGCACCGATCCTACCGGGTCGGGTGTGCGACATGGTTGTGGGGCGATCCTGCAAGACCCGGTGGATGCCGGTGGCTGAGCTTGCGCTGCCCTGAGCCTGTCGAAGGGTCGAAGCCACCCCCAACGCCGGTCCCTTCGACGAGCTCAGGGACCGGATGCGA
>JANODX010000204.1:0-51690 GCA_031412915.1 Vicinamibacteria bacterium
CCCAGCGCTCCAATGTCGCCTTCTGCTCTTCTGTCAGTTCAACTCGGGGGGCAATCCGCATCTCGTCTCATTCTCCTCTTCAGAGATTGAGACGTATGTCGAGTCAATAAGTCTGGACAACTATGGAACAGATGACTAGCGCCGGTAGGTCGAGGCCAGGCCGAGCGCGAACAGAACGAGGCAAGTCAGGCCAATCAGCACCTCCTGGATGCCCAGGGTCCGGGGACGGATCGGCTTGCGCCCGGGAGCGAGACCGAAGGCCGCGCGCAGAAGCAGCAGAACGAATGCCGATGCGGCGATGGGGGAGATCAGGCCACTCGCTTGAGCGCCGAGCGCCAGGGTCAGGACGAGGGTGTGGATGGCGAGGACCGGCCGAGCGAGCCTAGGGCGACTGGCCTGGGTCGGGTCCCGATCGACCCGGACCCGCGCCCGGACGTAGAGGATCGCGGTCAGGGCCCGCCCGGCCCCCAGGATCCAGGCCGCCCACGCGGTTGCTGCGGAACCGCCTCCGGCCAGAATGATCGCGGCCGCAGACGAGCCGAGTCCAACCGCACCCGCGATTTCCGGCCACGCTTCCCGGCCCCGTCCCTGGAGGTCCAGCCCCAGTGCGCACAGCGCGAAGGGCGCTGCGACCGCGAGGGGCGGAAGGATCGAGGCGCCGCTCCTGGCGAGTGCTATCGCGAAGGCGAGAGCCGCCACCGCCAAGTAGATGGCGAAGAAGCGCTCGGCGAGACCGGTGCGCGGATATCGAATTCCCTTTTGCCGATCGAGGGCGATGAGCTTCATGGGATGTCGAGCGAGGAAGACGGCGTTGGCACTTACGGCGAGCGCGACCCCCGCGGCCGAAGGGGCGACCACCAGGCCCAGGATCAGCGGCTCGATCAGAAAGCTCCACCCGCCGTGTTCGATGGGAAGGGCGACGCTGCGCCACGCGGTGCGCGGCGTCATGCGTTCACCGGTCGCGGAAGTCGCAGCCGTTGTACCCACGATCCGATTCTGCGCCAAAGGAGCCGCCTGCCGCATGACGCGCATCATCTTCTTTGACGGCATGTTCTTTGACGGCGTGTTCTTTGGCCGCGGACGCCAAGGCTCCGCATTGGGCTAGCATCTGATCGCATCATGGGTTCGGTGTCGCGCAGGGACGTGCTCCGGGCGACCGGCCTGGCCAGCCTGGGGGTCGGCCTCTCCGCCTGTGCTGCGCGACGGCCCCCCTCTGCGGCGCCCACGCGAACGGGGGAGCGGCTGGCGCGCGTCCTTGTGGCCGAGGACCGAATCATAAGGACCGTGGTGGGTCTGCGGCCCTATCGCCCTTCGGGCTTCGTGGTCCGCGCGGAGAAGCTCGGCGCCAAGACGCTGGTGCACAATTACGGCCACGGCGGGGGCGGCATCACACTCTCCTGGGGCACCTCCGAGATGGCCGTGGACGAGGCCTGGAGCACGGGCGAGCGGCGCTTTGCTGTCCTCGGGTCCGGCGCCGTGGGCCTCGCGGCCGCGCGGTTGCTGCAACAACGAGGCGGCGAGGTCACGATCTACGCGAAGGATCTGCCTCCTTACACGACGTCGAACATCGCCGGCGGACAGTGGTCGCCCACTTCGGTGATGGACGCGCAGTTGCGCACGGCCCAGTCCGATGCTCTGCTGGCCCGCGCCGCCCGCCTGTCCCACCGCTCCTATCAGCAACTGCCCGCCGCCGAGTACGGCATAAGGTGGCTCACCAACTACGTCCTGTCCGACGAGCCGCCCCAGGACGCATGGGAGCAGGGCCTGATCCGAGACCTGTTCCCGCAGACGCGCACGCTCCAGCCCGGCGAGCATCCCTTCGCCGCCCGCTACGCTCGTTGCTTCACAACCATGCTGGTGGAGCCTCACGTCTACCTCTACGCGCTCCTGCGCGACGTTCGCCTGGCCGGAGGAAAGGTCGTGGTGGGCGCGCTCCAGGATCGCGCGCAGGTTCTGAGCCTCCCCGAGCCCGTGGTCCTCAACTGCACCGGCCTCGGAGCGAAGGCGCTTTTCGGCGACGACGAACTCGAGCCCGTGCGCGGCCAGCTCACCTTCCTGCTCCCCCAGCCGGAGGTCAACTACATCGTGATATCCAACAATCTCTACATGTTCCCGCGACGCGACGGCATTCTGCTTGGCGGCACCTTTCAGCACGGCGACTGGAACGTGGAACCGGACGAAGCCACGCGGAGCCGCATCGTGGCCGGGCACCGCGAGCTCTTTGGCGGGATGCGCTAGCGCGGGCTCCCGGCGGGGGAGTCGACGCTCGGCCTTCCGGACCTCCGGGCCGGATCACCGCATCGAATCGAGCACGAGTTCAATATCCTCAAGGGTCGTCTGCGGGTTCAGGATCGCGAGTCGCGCGACCGTCTCGCCGCGGAAACTCGTGGGTGCCACGAAGGCAGTGCCCTCCTCAAGGAGTCTGGCCGACCAGGCATCGTAGTCTGTGCCCCTCCAGCCCCGGCGGCGGAAGACCAGAATGGTCAGCGTGGGTTCGAGCATGAGTTCCAATTCGGGACGAGTCCTTATCGCTTCCGCCGCCTTTCTGGTTACGGAGAGGGTCGTCTCGACGGCCTCGGCATAGGCGTCGGTTCCATGGACCGCGAGCGAGAACCAGAAGGGCAGCCCGCGCACCCGCCGGCTCAGGTGGACCGCGTAGTCCGCCGGATTCCACTCGCTTCTCACGTTGATGGCGTCGAGGTACGTCGCCGACTGGCTATGGGCCGCCCGGGCCAGCGAGGGGTCCCGGTAGAGAAGGGCGCAGCAGTCGTAGGGCGCGAAAAGCCACTTGTGAGGATCGACGATGAAACTGTCGGCACGTTCGATTCCCGCGAACGCCGCCCGCTTGCTCGGCGCCGCCAGTCCGGCAAGCCCATAGGCCCCATCCACGTGAAGCCAGGTCCCACGCTCTCCGCAGACGTCGGCGACACTTTCGAGGTCGTCGATCGTCCCTAGATTGGTCGCTCCCGCCGAAGCTACGACGGCGAAGATGCTGTTATCCGTGCTCCCGTCGAAGGCGGCCCGGACCGCCGGTCCCGTCAATCGGTGATCTTCATCGACAGGCACCTCGATCAAATCCACGTCCAGTATCCGCGCGGTTTGAGCGATGGAGGAATGGGCCTCGGTCGATGCTGCGATGCGCCAGCGCGCGGGCCGAGCGCCGCCGCGTTTGATCGACGCGGCATGGCGAGCCGCGTGCAGGGCCGAGAGGTTGCCGAGCGTGCCGCCGGGCACGAAAGTCCCGCCCGAGGCGGGGGGGAAGCCGGCCAGGCCGGCAAGCCACTGCAGGGCTTCATTTTCGGCTTGGACGGCGCCGGCGGCCTCCAACCAACTGCCACCGTAGATACCAGATGCCCCAACCAGAAGGTCGAAGATCATGGCGGCTTCGGTCGGGGCGTGCGGAACAAATGCGAGGTAGCGCGGGTGGTCAGCGGCGATGGTCGCCGGTCCCAGGTCGTCGACCCAGCGCCGCAAGGCGGCCGGCCCGCCCAGTCCGGCGCGCGTGATGGTCTGCCCGACCCGGCGCGCCAACGCTTCCGGTGTTGCGGATCCGCCAAGCCTCCAGGGAGCCCGGCGCCAGCGCGTGAGAATCAGGTCGAACACCTGTTGCGTCAGGTGCTCGGTCTCTTTGGTGAACCCGTGCATGGTTTCGTCGCTCCGATCATTAGATTGGGCCAATACGGCGACGACGTTCTCGCTCGACTTCGTCGCGATCTTACGAATTGAAACGGTTAGCCGACGAGCCTTTCAGCGCGAATGAGTCACCGGATGGACGAGAACTCCGGGCACCGAGGTCTGGCCTCGGAGGAAGGCCGACGGGCGGTTCCGCAGTGTCTGATCAAAGTACTCTCGAACGATGGTTCGCGTGATCATGACGGCTCGCTCGGGTGCTATGACGCCGAACGCTCCGCGTTCACGCAGCCCTCCCACGGTCCAGAACGGCATATCGGAGAAATCCAGGTGCAAGGTGTCCGCAACGTCCACCCGGTAGTAACTCTCTACCGCCTTCGCACAAATGGCGTCGCTCGCCCCGAGGCGGCCCGGTCGAGCGGAGTAGACCATCAGGAAGGGACGCGGGAGCCGTCCGTCGATCATCCCTCCCGACTGCGAAATGCCGTCAAGGTTCAAACCCGCACGGCATCGCGAATCTTCCAGGCAGAACTGACCGGCGCTTACGCCACCCATCGAGTGTCCGAAGACGCCCACCCGTGTCAGGTCGAGCCGCTCCGCCCGCGGGCCGGCCAAGGCGGCGGCGCGGCGGGAAGGCAAATGGTCGAGGACGAGCCGGGTGTCTCGCACCCAGCGATCGAGGGCCCGGCGCGTCTTGCCGAGGCCGGAGAGATAAGCGCGCAAGAGCCGAAGCTGAGCGCTGCGGTCCGGTGCGTCGGTGACACCCTTCATCGCCTCATCCTCGCGGCCCCATTCTTCGAGCACCGACTGGATCTCTCGGTGCAATACGTTGCTCCCATCGAGGAACGTGGCGGTCTTCCCGCCGTCCAGGGTTGTGGCGCTCGCCTCGTAGGGGTGGATCACGCTCAGGACGACGTAGCCGTGGCTGGCAAGGTCTTCGAGCAAGGCGGTGTAGCTGCTCGGAACCGCGAGGTATCCATGTGAGAAGACGAGAACCGGGAACTTGGACGGGGAGGACGCGATCTCGGCATCCATCGCGGCGTGCGCTCGAATGGCGGCGAGGTCGTCGAGGTCGTTGGGCTTGCCCATGAGTGTTCCCAGGCTGCGCGCCTCCGGAAGGCCAGCTCGCAGATAGGGCGCGACCGTCATCGAGGGCGCCGCTGCCGGATACCAGGCGACCACCTGCACCTGGCGCCGCGCGCCGGACGCATCGAAGGCTTCCGGTCGCGACGTGTCGGTCAGGACCCAGGACGTGGTGCCCACCGGACTGGGGCCGGTGGGTGCGGGAAGCTCGGCCGGAGCGGCGCTTGGTGAAACCAAGCCACTGGCAAGCATGCCGACGAGGGTCAAGGTGGGGACGGTGGTCAAACGGGCCGGGCGCTGCTTCATTGGCTTCGGGGCGCGAAGTCAGCCGACTCTTCGAGGCTCCACCAGAATCGCCTGACCGAGGTGCTCCGCCAGATGCCCCGTCCTGCCCAGCAGAACGTTGTAGCGATTGCGATGAGGCTCGCGCGCAAAGTCCACATCGGAGACTGAGTTGTGCCTCTCCAGCCATTGAGCTGGTGTGAGCGCCTGGAAGTGCTTCCATAGACTCTCGTTGACCTCCACCCAGCAACGCTTGACGTCGGCCCCGGAAAGCGTGAGTTCGACCGAGCGGTCCGGAGTCCTGATGAACATCGCATCGAGTTCCGGGTTGAGCCTCGGCCCGAAGCCGAGAAGGGGAAGAAGCGCGTCGTTCACCGCGTTCAGATGGCCCCAGATGTAGATGAGCCGGTTCCTCCCGGGGGCGATCTCTCTCTGAAGATCCTCTTCCGACTGCCCTCCGAAGAACTTGTCGGCACGGTCGGTTCCGAGCTTCCAGTTTCGAAGGGCGAGCTCCGCGAACATCGTTTCATTTGTCATTGAATGGGTGACTCCTTTGTCCGCTCCCACCTTACTCTGGCTCGGGGGGAGGCCGAGGGTGATGAAGGGTCTCTCGTCCTTCTCCGTCGGGCTTCTTCGTGGTTGCCCGCGGGACCGGGCGCACGTGTGGGCTCGCCCCCTCGGGCACGGCGGGTGCGTCGCCCTTGGACGCATAACGATGGAATCGTGCGCTCCTTACCCGCCTCGGGTCGGCGAAAGGGACGAATCTCAATGGCGTGACTCGCCTCTACGCCCCGACGGGTGCGACCCACGGCTGCGCCCGGCCCCGCTCCTTCCCTGTTCAAAGCGAGAGACAGAGAAATCGCCCCTAATCGGCCACGTTTCGCGCGGCTTGGTCAGCAGTCTTGCACGCTACGCTGGCCGATGCGACGCGAGCGAAGCACGAGGTCACGCGGATCGTGCATACGCCCAAAGACCTTGCCTACGGGATACCGCGCCGGCGCCCTACTCCACGCGGTCACGTTCGTGGTGCCCGGAATGCGACGGTGTTCCAAACCGTCGGCGGCGATCAGGCGACCGGCGTCGCGAATGGCGGCGCCGTTCTCACCCACAACGGAGCCGTCAGAGCCGCCTCGGGCAACACGGCTACCCTGTCGGGCGGGGCGGGGCTGTCCTTCGACTCTCCGTTCACACCGCGCCCCCCCCCACCGTCCTGGGGCCGCCGGTTCGATAACGCCACCGGATGCACCGCCCGCTGTACGCCCGCCCGCCCGCCCGCCCGCCCGCTTGACTTGGGAACGGGCCAGGCTCAAACTCTCTCAATCACACGTTGTGAGTCTAAGACGTAGGGGGACTTATGGTCGAGGGTCTCGAGTTGAGAATGTCGTCGTGCACCGGCACGGCGGTACGGCGAGACTCGGTTGCAAAAGCGGAACCCTCAACGCACCACACAAGGAGCAGGACATGCGGTCCATGGCGAGGTCGTTCTTCAACTCCTTGAGCCGATTCTCGAAGTCGCCGCGCCGGCAGTAGACGTCCTCGTAGATGTGCTGGGCGGAGCCGCGCATGTTGGTGACCACGTATCGGGGATTGTCGCGTGGCTCGCGTCCGGAGATCTGCGTGACCTCGGCCTTGAAGATGACACGCCGCTCGCGCGGCCAGGTTCCGGCCTGATATGTGGTCTCGGCGTATCGGTGCTCGGTGCCTCCGGTTTTGCTCGCGAGGAATCGGACCTCGCCCATGAGAATGGCGGAGGCGCGATCAAGGACGACATTGGCGGGGAACGCGATGGCGTAGGCCAGGCGCTCACTCTCCACGTAGTCGATGATCTCCGGCGCGCAGAATCCCGCGTCGAGTCGGACCGCGAGTGCCCCTTGTGGAAAGGTCTCTCGAAGCAGAGGCAGCAGGCGAGAAAGAATGGAGATGGCTCCGCGCTTGTCCGGGGCGTTGCCCGGGCGGAGGACGCTCGCCACCACGTACTGGTCCGGCTCGCCGGCGAAGGAAATGGCGGCGACGAGTGGGATGTAGCAATAGGTGTCATAGTGCCCGTTGAAGAAGGTCAGCTGCTGACCGCCGTAGGTTGGAGCAGGCGTTTGATCCAGATCGATGGTGATTCTCTTCGCCCATCCCTCCCTCCCACGTCGCTGGGCCTGCACCACGGTCTTCATGAGGCTCGTGCCCATGCGAAACAAATCCTTGCGCGTGGCCGAGCACTCGAACCGCGAGATCGATGGCTGAGAGGCGAGATCCTCGCCGAAGGGATCCCGTCCCGCCAGCACCTTCATCACCGGATCCGCCGCGATTCTGGCCGCGTCGTTCCCGTCCTCATATCCGCAAGCAATCCCGAAGATCCGCTGCGAGAGAAGCTCCTCGACCTCGTGCTTAACCCGAGACCCATCGCGCCGGTCGGTGAACGACGCGGCCATCGACGAAATCATCCCCAGCCGTCGATCCGCCGCCTTGAGCAGAATGGCGCCGCCATCCGAACTCGTTCGGTCATCCTTAAACCAAACCGTCAGCGGCTTGGGCGCGACGCCCCTAAACAAGACACTCTGTGCTCTGGCAGAATCATTCATGCGGGGCGCCTCCTGTGTGTTTCGGGTCAGTATTCACAACCCTTTGGACGCAGTGGCTCCCCGCTCAGTTCACTCCCTCATGAATAATCCAGGCTAGTCGCACCGTCACCTTGAACAACGTTGCGGTCGGACTGCCCCTGGAGTTTCTGGCTAGCGAGCAGGCCGATTTCGGGGGCGCGGTATGGCAGGCCTACGGGATCGCCCCCAGATTCCTGCTATCGCCAGGGAATGGATGGAAGGTGGTCTATCTCAAGGTCCGCAACGCTGCGGGGGAGTCGGCTGCCATCGCGGACATGATCAACGTGCAGCAGACGGCAGCGGGCGTAGGTGCGTTTGCAGCAGGCGCCACCGTCTCATGCTCGGCCGGGGCGTACCACCGCCTGGCGGTGGGCCTCGACGGTACGGTCCACGTCTTGTGCTGGTATGGAACGCCGGGTGCCAACGGCTTCCAGCTCGCTCTGCATAGGAGCACCGACAAGGGCATGACCTTTGGCTCGGCGGTTCCGATCCCTGGGTCGAAGGATGTGACCAACGGCTTCGACATGTCGATCGACGGGACCGGTGTCATCCATGTCGCCTGGAGCGACAATGCCGCTCAGTCTGAAGCGTACTACTCCAGAAGCCTTGACGGAGGGAGTACATGGACGGCTCCTTTGAGGATCCGTTCCGGCAGCCTGTGGGGTGGCTACGAGGCCAGAACAGGATGGGGAGGCGGTCCCCACGTCGTCTCCAATGGGAACGGCGTGGTGTATGTCGCGTTCCCAGCGAACACCTATGGCTCGGGCGGAAGCCGGATAGGGCCGGCTATCTGGCTGGCGAAGAGCACGAATGGTGGCGTGACCTTCGGACCTGAGTTCCCGCTCTACCAACCCACGGCGGACTCCGGTGTCGAGCTGAAACGGTTGCGGGTGTTTGGCGGTGAGTTCCGGGCCTTCTACTGGCGGTCGTTCAATGGTCACCCGGGTGCCTACTTCCTGCGGGGCACTGCCGGCAACCTGGGAAACCTCCCCGTGAACATCAGCCCGACAGTTGCGGATTACTATGCGGAAGATCTGGCAGTGAGTTCGGGGGGGGCGACGATTCGCGCCGTGGTGCGGGAAGTTGGTAACGACAGTGCTCTCTACGCTGTGCAGAGTGAAGACTCGGGGGCATCGTGGGGTCCAAGGGTGCTCGTGGATGAGAGCAATGCTCTTATCGACTTGGGCCGGCTTGAGATCGACGCCCGCGGTGCGCTGCACTATGCCGTACGGGATACTACGATCTCGAGGTTGATGTACACGTACTCCACCGACGGCGCGCAGACGTTTTCCCTGCCCGTTTCCGCGATCAGCCCCGCGAGAGTGGGTGCGATCGGAAGCGCGATAGACGCCGCGCGCTCTCTTCTCTATGTCTCAACCGACGTCGCGGACGGCCAGATCGCTGTCGCTCGTGGCTCGATCGCGCCCGATTTTACTGCACCAACTGTGACTATCGCGTTTCCGACGAGCCAGCCTGCAATCACGACAGGTGCCCAGCGGATCACGCTGTCCGGAATCGCGTCGGATGCTTCGAGCGTGAGCCAGGTGCGCTGGTCCAACTCTCTGGGGGGCTCAGGGGTTGCCGTCGGCACCACCGAGTGGTGGGCCACGGACCTTGCCCTGCAACCAGGCGCCAACGTCATCACCATCACCGCTCTTGACCCGAGCGGCAACTCAGGCATCGACACTCTCACGGTAACGTACGCGCCGGAAACGACGCCGCCCGCGATCACGATCACTCTGCCCACGGTCGCCTCGACATTCACGACAACCGCTTCCAGCATCGTGCTCGGAGGGGTGGCCAGCGACAACGTCGGCGTCTCGGAGATCCGATGGGCCAGCCAATTCGGTCCC
The DNA here is from genome assembly GCA_031412915.1 of Vicinamibacteria bacterium. Classification (GTDB taxonomy): domain Bacteria; phylum Acidobacteriota; class Vicinamibacteria; order Fen-336; family JAGNNV01; genus JAGNNV01. Next base: position 9,440 of record JANODX010000204.1, read on the forward strand.
TGGGGGACGGCCGCAGGGACGACGTCGTGGACGACTCCGGCGATTCCGCTCCAAACCGGCGCGAATCAGATCACGTCACGGCCTTCGACGTGGCCGGCAACTCCCAAGTGGACGTCATCACCGTAACCTACGCGCCGCCCGATACGGTCGTGCCGGTTGTGGCCATCACCGTGCCGACATCCGGAGGCACTTTTGCGACCACGGTGCCCACCATCGATATCTCCGGCTTTGCCGGCGATGACACCGGCGTTACGCAGGTCACGTGCTCGAACGACCGCGGGGGCGCGTGCACAGTGGTGGGCACCGCGACATGGACTGTAGCTGCTCTTCCTCTTTCGCTTGGGCTCAACATCATCACGATCATGGCGCGGGATGGAGCGGCGAACACCGCCGCCGCCACAATCATCATCGAGAGGACTTCGCTGCCGCTTCCGGCCATTTCCATCCAGGACGTGACGGTGACGGAGGGCAACTCTGGAACCATGAGCGCATCGTTCGTGGTGACGCTATCGGCGGCGAGCGGGCAGACGGTAACGGTGTCGGCGGTCACCGCGAACGGGACCGCGACCGCGCCCTCCGACTATTTGGCCGCGGGCCCGACGACACTCACGTTCGCGCCTGGCCAGACGACGAAGGTGTTCGTGGTGACGGTGAACGGGGATACGCTGGATGAGGCAAACGAGACGTTCACGGTTGGGCTGAGCGGCGCGACAAATGCGACGATTTCCGACAATAGCGGCCTCGGGACGATCACGGATGATGATGCGCCACCGAGCCTGTCGATCAATGATGTGACGGTGACGGAGGGGAATAGCGGGACGGTGAGCGCCTCGTTCACGGTGAGCCTCTCGGCGGCCAGCGGCCAGACGGTGATGGTGGAGGTCATAGCGTCGGATCTCACCGCGGTTGCCGGAGCCGACTACACGCCAACCGGACCGGTGACGCTGACGTTCGCGCCGGGTGTCGCCGTTCAGACGTTCACGGTTCCGGTCTTGGGGGATACGGCGGCCGAGGCGACTGAGACGTTCCAGGTGACTCTCTCGAATCCCGCGAACGCGACGATTCTCGATGGAGTTGGCGTCGGCACGATCACCAACGACGACATAGTCGTGGGAACAAATACCGCCGCGGTCTCCGCCAAGGTGCTCAATCTCGAGTCGACGAGCCGGGACGCGATGAGCAACGTGAGAACCGAGGTCTGGTATCGGGTCCGCCTGTTCGCGGGACGCTCCTACCAGTTCTCCGCGTGGCCGGTCGATCACGAGCAAGGGGCGGACGCGCCGGCCTTGGCGCTCGGCCTCTTCTCGAACCATGCCGGCACCCTGTCCGCGACACCGGCGCCCACTCTGACCTCGGGCGGCCTCGAAGGTTCGTCGAACAACAATGGAGACGCCCTGCCAGTGTCTATGCTCTTCCAGCCCAGCACGACCGGCGTCTACAAGCTGCGGATCACTCGAACCAGCGGGGGAGCGGTCCTTCACCCCATCAACGTGGCGGTGCGCGAGACGACGCTGTTCTCGCCCTGGACGTCGCGAGCCGCCGGGTTCGAGGGCTCATCGAGATGCACAACAATACGAACGCCGCGGTCAGCGTGAGCCTGCGCGCGGACGACAGCTCGGGCGCGCCACTGGGAGCGGGGGTGACGGTGAGCATTCCCGCGAACGCGACGGTGTTCAAGACCGCGACCGATGTGGGGGTTCCGGTGAACGTGCACTCGGGCATTGTGCTGACGCACAACGGCGCGGTCGGGGCGATTTCCGGGAACGTCACCACGCTGAACGGGGCGAACGGTCTCTCGTTCGATTCGCCGTTCACCGCGCGGAGTCCGGCGGTGCTCGGACGGCCGAGCCGATGAGGGCGTAGACCCAGGGAGCCGACCGCAACGACTCCAAGGTGTAGTCTCTTCCCGACCGAACGAGCACCAGGAAAGGAACCGAACGACACGAACGGGCCCTGATCTGCGGCACGTATCGAACCAGCCGCGACCGCGAGGCCGCGGCCGTTTCTCTCGAGGAGATGACCATGCTGGCGAAGAGCGCGCGCGCCGAGATCGTGGACGTGATTTCGGAGGAGCGCAAGCGCCCCGGTTCCGCCACCTACTTCGGCAGCGGCAAGGTCGAGGAACTCAAGGAGCTCGTCACCGAGAAGGGCATCACCATCGTCATGGTCGATGCCAAGCTATCCCCGGTCCAGCCCCGCCACCTCGAAGCGATACTCGACGTGACGGTTCTCTACGCCCCGACGGGTGCAACCCCACGTCTGCGCCCGGCCCCACTCCTTCCCTGCTTAAGGGAAGAGAGAGAGGAATCGACCGTAATCGACCACGTCTCGCGCGGCTTTCAAAGCAGTCCTGCGCCCGGTCGCGGCTGATTCCCCGGCGTTCAATCGATCCGCTAGAAACTCCAAGGCGATGGTCTCGCTTTACAAACGGCCTCGGCCTTGGTGGCGCCGTATGCCAGCGCCGGGGAGAATTAGACGTCAACCCAAATCCTCACGCAGCGAGGATCGGGTGATCCAGCGGCGGGGCATCGCGAACGCCTACAACCACCTCGGGATGGTCGCGACCACAAACGAGGGCTATCACAACCTCGCCAAGTGCGGTCCTTGAGCCTGTCGAAGGGCTCGTCCTTCGGCTACACCGAGGGCTTCTATCACCGGCCCCGAATCGACAAGGACGCTGGGCGGAGCGATGCGCGGCAGGGTCGATCAGGCTGAAAGGGGGATCGAAGCCACTGGGAAGGTTCTGGCTCAGTACAGCAGGCGCCTTCGATGGTCACTACGTCGTCGATGTCCTGCGCTCGCGGTCGGCCCCCTTTAAGACGGCTAACTAAGGGCCGGGGTTCCGGCCGTTGTAGGATCAGTTCGTTGGGAAAGACCATGAGTACTACCGACCTTCTCGAACGGATCGAGGCCCTGCCTCCGGCCAAGCGCGCGCGTGCCGAGGCGTATGTCGAGTTTCTCAGTCACGACGACCCCGCCGAAGCGTACAACGGCGACCCGCTGGTCGAGAAGATTCTGGCGCGGCGCGAGCGCCTTCGCGCAACCATCGGAACTCTCGACAACCATAAGGACATCAGGGACATGCGGGAGAGCGGTTCTCGGTAGGTGAAGTACGTCCTCGACTGCAATCTTGTCGCGGACTGGTTCTCACCGGGCGACCTGTCTACTGGCGTCGATCGGGCCCTCCGCGCCATTCGTTCGGGAAGGGTTCAGGCTCACGCACCTGAACTCCTCCTAATTGAATTCGCCCACTTCCTGACCAAGCGGCTTCGGCGGCGTCAGATGAGTCGTGAAACGGTCGGTGATGTCTGGGACGATTTTCGTCGCCTTCCGATTGAGCTTCATCCTGTTGGCCCGCTGGCCGCGAGCGCCTTTGATCTTGCGGTCCAGCATCACGCCACCGCCTATGACGCCACTTATGTCGCCCTCGCCATCAGCCTCGACGCTCAACTCCTAACGAGCGACGCCGGATTGCGGCAGGCGTTCACTGAGACCGGTCGCGTGCAGCAAGTCGACAACCTGAGACTGTAGGACCCTCTCGTCCTCCCACGCCGGCCCCTCCTGTCGTCGGGTCCTGTCGTTTCGCCCGGCTAAACTCCCCCTCCCTCCATGGCCGCTTCCGAGTTCGTTCATCTTCATCTCCACACGGAGTTCTCCCTCCTCGACGGGGCCTGCCATCTTGACGAGCTGGCCAAGGCCGCGAAGTCGATGGGGATGTCGGCCATGGCCATCACCGACCATGGGGCGATGTTCGGGGCGGTGGGGTGGGCCGCGGCCTGCAAGAAGGCCGGGATCAAGCCGATCATTGGCTGCGAGAGCTATGTGGCCCTTGGGTCGCGGCTCGAGAAGAGCGGCGGGGGCATCGCGAACGCCTACAACCATCTTGGGATGATCGCGACCACGAACGAGGGCTATCACAACCTCGCCAAGCTCTCCTCCATCGGCTACACCGAGGGTTTCTATCACCGGCCCCGCATCGACAAGGAGGTTCTGGCGCAGTACAGCAAGGGTCTCGTGGGCTTCTCCGGGTGTCTCGCCAGCGAGGTCTCGCAGGCGCTGATGCGGGACGACGAGGCGGGCGCCATCAAGTCGGTGATGGAGTTCTGCGACATCTTCGGCAAGGACCGGTTCTTCCTGGAGCTGATGGATCACAAGATCCCCGACCAGACCAAGGTCAACAAGGGGCTCCAGCGAATCCACAAGAAGACCGGTCTGCCGTTCGTGGCCACGAACGACGCGCACTACCTTCATAAGGACGACCACGAGGCGCACGCCGTGCTGCTCTGCATCGGGACGGGGAAGAAGCTCTCGGATCCGAATCGATTCCAGTTCGAGACCAACGAGTTCTACGTGAAGAGCGCCCTTGAGATGGAAGCGCTCTTCGGCCATGTTCCCGAAGCGCTTTCGAACACCGTGAAGATCGCGGACATGGTGGAGTTCAAGCTCGACACCGGTCTGAAGCTGCCGAGGTTCGATGTGCCCGCGGGGTACACGATCGAGTCGTACTTCGAGAAGGTGGCGAAGGACGGCTATGCCGAGCGTCTGAAGATGCTGGAGCCGCTCGCGGCCTCGGGGCGTTTGAAGATTCCGCTCAGCGACTATGAGGCGCGTCTCACCCGTGAGATCGGGGTCATTCATCGCGTCGGCTTCTCCGGTTACTTTCTGATCGTGTGGGATTTCATCGACTTCGCGCACCGGCGCGGCATTCCCGTGGGTCCGGGCCGCGGTTCCGCGGCGGGGAGCCTGGTCGCCTACGTCCTGAAGATCACCGACATCGATCCGATGGAGCATGGCCTGATCTTCGAACGTTTCCTGAACGAAGAACGCATCAGCCCGCCCGATATCGACATCGATTTCTGCGAAAACCGGCGCTCGGAAGTGATCGAGTACGTGACCCAGAAGTACGGGCGCGAAAACGTGGCCCAGATCATCACGTTCGGGACCATGAAGGCGAAGGCGGTGGTGCGCGATGTGGCGCGGGTGCTGGATTTGTCCTTCGCGGACAGCGACCGGATCGCGAAGATGGTGCCGTTCGATCTCGGGATGACCCTGGAGAAGGCCCTCGAGGATTCGCCCGCGCTCGCCGACGCATACAAGAAGGAGGAACTGACGCGGCGGGTGATCGACATCGGGAAGCGTCTCGAAGGGACGACCCGGCATGCCTCGACCCACGCCGCCGGTGTTGTGATTTCGCCCGTGCCTCTCGCCACCCTCGTCCCGCTCTACAAGTTCCCGGGGACCGAGGCCGTGGTCACGCAGTTCGACATGAAAGGCGTCGAGGAGATCGGTCTGCTCAAGATGGACTTCCTCGGTCTGTCGACACTCACTCTCATCGATCGCTGCGTGAAGATGATTCACGCGCAGACCGGCGAGTCGATCGATCCCTCGCAGCTCATCGATGGCGACCCGAAGACGTACGAGCTTTTCTCGACCGGCCGGACGAACGGCGTCTTCCAGTTCGAGTCGGACGGCATGAAGGACCAGCTTCGACGGTTCAAGCCCGACCGTCTGGAGCACCTGACCGCACTCAACGCCCTGTATCGGCCGGGCCCGATGCAGATGATCGACGACTTCATCAAGCGCCGGCACGGCCAGACCAAGGTGACGTACGAACATCCCGCGTTCGAGACGATCCTGGGGGAGACCTACGGCGTCATGGTCTACCAGGAGCAGGTCATGCAGATCGCCTCGGCCATCGCCGGCTTCACCATGGGCGAAGCCGACATCCTGCGCAAGGCCATGGGCAAGAAGAGCGCTTCCGTCATGGAGGCGCTCAAGGAGAAGTTCGTGTCCGGCTGCGTCGCCAACAAGGTGCCGGTGAACAAGGCCACGAAGATCTGGGATCAGATCGAAATGTTCGCGGGGTACGGCTTCAACAAGTCGCACTCGGCGGCCTATGCGTGGATTGCCTATCAGACCGGGTATTTGAAGGCGAACTACCCGGCGTTCTTCGTGGCTTCGTTGCTGACCATGGAAAAGGCGAATGCCGACAAGCTCGTGGCGTACCAGGCCGAGGCCCGGGATCTCGGACTCACCGTCCTGCCCCCCAACGTGAACGCATCCCTCGCGGACTTTACGGTGGAGAATGGCGCGGTCCGATTCGCGCTGTCCGCGGTGAAGAACGTGGGCGAGGGTGCGGCCGAGTCGGTGGTGGCGGCGCGGAAGGACGGTCCCTTCACTTCTCTCGACGACTTCGCCTCGCGCGTGGACCTGAAGACCGCCAACAAGCGCGCGGTGGAGAGTTTCATCAAGAGCGGTGCGTTCGATTCGGTGGAGCCGCGGCGCCACGTTCTCTTCGCCGCCCTCGAGAGCGCGCTGGATCGAGCCTCTCGCCTGCGCGCGGATCGGGAGGCCGGACAGTCGAATCTCTTCGGCCTGATGGACGACGGTCTGACCCCGGTGTCCATGCCGGGCGGGTGGAGCGGTCTGCCGGACGCTCCGCGCTGGTCCGAGGGCGAGCGTCTCGCCTTCGAGAAGGAGAGTCTCGGTTTCTATCTCTCCGGCCACCCGATCGAGAGGTACAAAGGCGAGATTCAGGAATTCGCGAGTGGGACCCTCGGCCATCTCCTCAAGGCCCGCCAGACCGGCGAGGTCACGGTCATGGGCCTGATGTCCGGACTCCGGCTGATGAAGACGCGAAAGGGCGATCGCATGGCCGCCTGCCAGATCGACGACTTCGAAGGCAGTGTCGAGGCCTTGATCTTTCCCGAGGCCTATAGGCAATGCGGGACCAGGCTCAAGGACGACGAATCCTTCCTGGTGAAGGGAAAGCTCGAAGCCAAGGACGAAGACGAACGCCCGCGTCTCATCGTCTCGGATCTGGCGCCGCTCGATTCGACCCTGCGCATGATGGCGAAATCGATACGGATTCGCGTGGACCTGGGCCTGCTTCAGGAGACCGCCCTCGCTTCGATCAAGCGCGTTCTCTCGAATCACCCGGGCGAGACCGCGGTGTCGATCGAGGTCCACCGGCCGGCCGAGTTCGCGGCCCTGGTGCGCGCGGACGACAAGCTGAGAGTGAAGCTCACGGCGGATCTGGTGACGCATCTGGAAGCGGTGAGTGGGCCGGGGACGGTTCGGCTCTCGCGTTCAGGGTGAGCGCCATGGACGCGAAGCGTCAACGACTGGCTACCGCGGCCCTCCTGGTCGCTGGCATCACGGCCGGATGGGCTGCGCTCGAGGCCCTCGTCCGCCTCGGCACCCCCGCACCCCTGCGTCGCAGCGGCTATCCCGTCGTGCGGGGGGGCGGTTCGTTTCGGCCCGAGAACTCGGCCGGCTATCGGGATGTCGAACACACGAAGAAGAAGCCGAAAGGCGTTCGTCGCGCGGTCTTTGTCGGCGACTCGTTCACGTATGGCGCGGGCGTTCTCTTCGACGACACGTACCCCAAGCGGGTCGAGCGGGGAATGATCGAAGACCGGGGCGAGCCCTGGGAGGCGATCGTCCTGGCCGTGGCTGGTTTCGATACCGAACGCGAGGCGAAGATCGTTCGCGAGGAGGCGTTCGCCTACGAGCCGGACCTGCTTTTTCTGGGCTATGTTCTGAACGACGCCGAGGACAAGCGCGCCGACGAGAAGAGACGCGCCCTCGACTGGATTCGGGAACAGGAGGAGGCGGTCCAACCCTCTTTCTGGCGGCGGTCGGCCTTGTTCAGCCTGGTCGTGGATCGGATTCGCGCCACCGCCCGGAACCGCGAGCGGATCCGGAACTACCGCTCCCTCTATGAAGACCAAGCCCCGGGCTTCGGCGCCGCCTTGAAGGCGGTCAGCGACATCACGGAGCTGTCTCACCGGAACAAGGTTCCGCTCATCGTTGCCGTCTTCCCCCTCTTTGGAAACCCGCTGGACCGGACCTACCCGTTCGAAGCGATCCACCGCAAGATCGCGACCTCCTTTCGGCCTCTGGGCCTGATGCTCGTCGATCTGCTGCCGTACTACCGCGGCCTCGACTGGAAGCTGCTGGTGGTGGAGGGCGCCGCCGACGAGCACCCGAACGAGATCGCCCACCGGATCGCCGCTCAGGCTTTGCTGCGAGCGCTGAATGGACCGAAAAACCACTCCGCTCCGGAATCGCCCTAGCCAAGGGACCGCGGCGCCGGGACGGAGCAAGGGCCCAAGGGGCCTCCTGGACCGGGTACAGTATTGGGAGCAAAGCTCTCAGGAGATCCAGGAAACGATGGCGAGTATCGACGTCCTTCTCAAGGCCGCGGTGGACAAGAAAGCGAGCGACCTTCATATCTCCGTCGGGATGCCTCCCATGCTTCGGCAGTTCGGAGAGCTCAAGAAGCTGCCCTATCAACCGCTCTCGGCCGAGCAGACCATGCGGCTCATCACCGAAATCCTGACTCCCGAACAGCGCAAGGTCCTGGAAACGGACTGGGAGATCGATTTCGCCTACGAGATCCCCGGGGTCGCGCGCTTTCGCTCGAACGCGTTTCAGCAGAGGAAGGGGCTCGACGCGTGTTTCCGGGTGGTCAAGCTGCAACTGGGGAGTTTCGAGGAACTCGGCATCCCGGACATCATGAAGAAGGTATGCGAGAACCACCAGGGGCTGATCCTGGTCACCGGTTCGGCGGGCTCGGGGAAATCCACCACCCTTGCGGCCATGGTGGACCTCATCAACACCCACACCGCCCACCACGTGCTGACCGCCGAGGATCCCATAGAGTTCGTTCATCCGATCAAGAACAGCGCGGTCAATCAACGCCAGCTCAATACCCACACCAGGTCCTACGGGAATGCGCTCAAGGCCGCATTGCGCGAGGATCCCGACGTCATCATGGTCGGCGAACTGCGCGATCTCGAAACCATTTCGCTCGCCATCAGCGCGTCGGAGACCGGGCACCTGGTCATAGGATCGATGAATACCTCGTCGGCCCACAAGACCATCGACAAAGTAATCGACTCCTATCCGGCGGCCCAGCAGAACCAGATTCGCGCGATGCTGGGGGAGTCGCTGAAGGCCGTCTTCTCACAGCGCCTCCTTCCCCGAGCCGACGGTTCGGGGATGGTCCTCGCGTACGAGCTGCTCCTGGGCAGCACACAGCTTGCGAATCTCATCAAGGACGGGAAGACGTTCCAGATTCCGAACATCATGCAGATGGGCAAGGCTCAGGGCCTGCGCACCATGGACGACACGCTCCTCGAGTTGCTCAAGGCGGGCACGATCACCCTGGAGGTGGCGCATAAGAACGCGCTCAGCGCCAAGGCATTCCCGCCCCTGCCCGCTCCCGGCACCCAGGCGCCGGCGGTCGCGCGCCCTGCGGCCGCGGTTCCAGTTGGAGCGCCGCCTCCTCCCCCCGCACCCGTGACCGCACGTCCCGCCGTGGCCGCGCCGCCGGTTGCTTCGCGTCCCGCTGCGGCCCCCCCGCCTCCGGCCCCGCGCCCCACGGCGCCGCCGCCCAGGGCCGCCCCGTCCCGGGCCACGGGCGGTATCCACCGCCCCGGCGGAGCGCTCAAGACCAGCGGGTCTCGCTCGACGGGCGCGATCGCCCGTCCTCCCAAGCCGGGGGTGAAGTAGTCATGCCCATCCCCGAGATGGAGAGACTGCTCCGCAAGATGATCGAAGGGGGCGCCTCCGACCTCCACCTCGTGGTGGGGCGACCCCCGCTTCTGCGCACTCGCGGCGAACTCGTGCCCATGGACGAGCCCGCGCTCACGCGCGAGAGTGCCGAAGCCACGATCACGGAGATCCTGGCGCCCGGCCAGAAGGACCGGATCTTCGAGAATCTGGACCTGGATCTCGCCTACGAACTGCCCGATGGAGCCGCGCGTTTTCGCGTGAACGTGCTCTGGCAGCATCGGGGGATGGGCGCCGTCCTTCGCGTGATCCCCACCAGGATCCTGACCATGGAGCAGCTCGGTTTGCCGCCGGGGGTGCGTCAGATCGCAGACACCCGCCGCGGCATGGTTCTGGTCACCGGCCCCACCGGCTCGGGGAAGTCGACGACGCTCGCCGCCATCATCGACCACATCAACGAAAACCGGGAAGCCCACATCATCAGCATCGAGGATCCTCTGGAGTTCGTGCATCCGAACAAGCGATCCTTGATCTCTCAGAGGGAAGTAAAGTCGCACACGAAGTCGTTTTCGTCGGCCTTGAAGATGGCGGCTCGCGAAGATCCGGATATCGTGCTGGTGGGCGAGATGCGCGATCTCGAGACCATCCGCCTGGCTCTCGCTGCCGCTGAACTCGGGATCCTGGTCTTCGGCACACTGCACACGAACTCCGCGTCCAAAACCATAGACCGGATCATCGACGCCTTCCCGGCCGATGAGCAGCCGCAAGTGCGGGTCATGCTGGCCGACTCGCTCAAGGCGGTGGTGGCTCAGCAACTGCTGAAGACGGCGGATGGGAAAGGGCGGTGCGCGGCCAACGAAGTTCTGGTGGCGACTTCGGCCCTGTCGAACCTGATCCGCGAGGGGAAGATCTCGATGATCAACTCGATGATCCAGACCGGCGGCTCTTTGGGCATGCAGACCATGGACCAGGCTCTGGCCCGGTACGTGAAAGAGGGTCGCATCACCGCGGAGGCGGCCTACGAAAAGGCCATCGACAAGGAAAACTTCAAGAAGCAAATGGCCCCCGCTCCGCCTTTGAGCGCGAGCGTGCCGGGAGTGCGGCCCGGCGCTTAGGCGGCGCTTGGACGGATACGTCCGCTTTTGACACACTACGAGGTCCAACATGGCCGAGCTTGATTTCGAAACGCCTTTCGCCGAGGGCCTGAAACGCCTGGACGAACTGCGCGCCTACCGGGGCGACCCCGGGAAAGAGCGCGAGGCGACCGCCCTCAAGGCCAAACTTGATAAGGACCGCCGGGAGGTCTACGCGACCCTCACGTCCTGGCAGCGGACGCAGGTGGCGCGTCACCCGAACCGTCCCTACACCCTGGACTACATCGGAGCCCTGGTGAGCGATTTCGTGGAGGCGAAGGGAGATCGGCGCTTTGCCGATGATCCCGCCATCGTCGCCGGCTTCGGTCTTTTCGGCGACCGTCCGGTGTGCCTGGTCGGCCACCAGAAGGGCCGCGACACGAAGCAGAAGATCTATCGGAACTTCGGCATGCCCAAACCCGAGGGGTATCGCAAGGCCATGCGGGTCATGCGCCTGGCCGAGAAGTTCGGCCGGCCCATCGTCACCTTCGTGGACACTCCGGGCGCCTATCCCGGCCTCGACGCCGAGGAGCGCGGTCAGGCCGAGGCCATCGCCTTCAACCTGCGCGAGATGGCGAAACTGACAGTTCCGGTGGTTGTCCTGGTGATTGGCGAAGGCGGCAGCGGCGGCGCTCTCGCCATCGCGGTGGGGAATCGGGTGAGCATGCTCGAGAACTCGGTGTACTCGGTGATCACGCCCGAGGGATGCGCGTCCATTCTCTGGCGCGACGCCCTTCGCGCCCCGGAGGCGGCCGAGGCGATGAAAGTGGCGGCCCCCGACTTGAAGGCGCTGGGCTTGATCGACGAGATCATCGAGGAGCCGCCGGGGGGCGCTCATTCCGATCACGACGCGACCTTCGCGGCGGTGCGCGGGGCCCTCTCCCGCCAGCTCGCGGAACTGCGGGGCAAGAGCGTGCGGGAACTGGTCGACGAACGGTACGACAAGTTCCGAGCCATGGGCCGCATCGGCCAGGACCTGGTTGAAGGCTAGCGCGACGCCGCCGCGGACCGGGAGGCGGTGGCTGAGCCTGTCGAAGCCACCCGCGAGGCCAGGGAGCGATTGGCTCGGCGCGTGGACTGAAGCCGTCTTGCGTTTTGGACGCGCAATCTCGATGGGGCGGCCGCTCCATCCTCGGCCCACCGGCACGTTGAGAAATGGCGCGATGGCCGGCCCGGGTAGGGGTTCGCTATGACCATCAACGTTCGATTGTTCGCGGCGATCCGTGAGGCGGTGGGACGCGAGCAGGTCCAGTTGAGTCTGCGAGATGGCTGCACGCCCGAAGATGTGTGGTGCGAGCTGGTCAGACAGGATCCGCGGGGCGAACTGGCGGCGCGGCGCCACAATCTGGCGGCCGCGGTGAATCGCAGGTACGCGAGGTTCGACTCGCCTCTTGCCGATGGAGATGAGGTCGTTTTCATCCCCCCGGTTAGCGGCGGCTAGGAGCCGTGCGGCCCGGTCGCTACTGGACCGGGGAACGGAACGGCCCCGGTCGGAGGCCCTTGATCTGGTCATCGATCCATTGGGTGACGTTCGCATGCGGAAGGAGCCCGTGCCCGTCCGAGACGTACTCGAGGCCATCGAGGACCCCGGCGTAGGGACCGAATCCCTGCAGGCGGAAGGGGATGACGATCGCGCCGCCGCCTTCGGCCTTCGCCCGTTCCACGAACCCCCGGATGTTGCGTTCGGCCTCCGGCCGTCTTTCTGGCCAGTCCTCGCGCAACGTCATCACCTGGACGCGCCGGAATGGCAAGGACTTCCGCACCGCCGCGGCTCGGGCGTCTATGGTGGCGATCCATCGCGCGTTCTCCGCGTCATCGCCGGGTCCGTGGGCGAGGATGAGGACGTCCTCCGTTCGCGGAGCCCGGCTCAAGGCCCGCGCCCGATCGGCCAGGATCGCACTCATCCCTTCGGCCTCGTTGAGACCCTGCGTGGTGAGGGCGAAGGATGCCCGGGTCTCGACCTTCCAGAGATCCATGTTGTGATGATCGCCGTGCCCGGCGTGTGGCGAAAGGGCGGAGGGGGCGGGACGGGCAGGGGCGCCGGCGCGCAGGCCGAGAATCTGCTCCGTGCGTTCGAGCCAACTCTCGCCGGAGATGAACAGCCGGACGACTCCGATCCTCTTGACGCCTCTTGCCTCCAGCTTCTCGGTCGCGTCCTGAATGGTGACAGGGTCCGCCATGCCGAAGGCGACCTCGATCGCGCACTGGCTCCTCAGGGGCTCAACCGCGGCCAGGACTTCCTTGTCCCATTCCGGCGTGCCCCCGTGCGCCATCAACAGTACGCCGAAGTCGGTCCGGCCTTCGGTGGACGCCTGGGCGTAGGCGGGATGCGGCGAGGCCCAGCCGGAAACCAGCGCCCCGGCAAGAAGAACCGCAGAAGATCCGCTCATCAGAGAAGACGATAGCGTCAGGGCCCGCAGCGCGCATAAGTCAAATGCACTACGGGCCGTGATGCGGGCGGTCAGCGTTCGGGGGTTCGGGCTAGACTCCACGCCATGACGCGGTCGCACCAGACGGAGCCGGACCTTTCACCCAATCGATACATTGAAAAGGTGAACCGGGCCACCGGCCGGGAGATTCCCGGGGCCATCGATCCCGACGATCTTCTGGTTCACGCCCACCGGGATCAGAACCTTATCGAGGTTGCCGCACAGGTCATCGCCTCCGGATTCATCCGCAGCACCGGCAAGGAACGAGCGGTGGAGCGCGGTCTCAAGGCCATCAACGAGATGGCGGGCCGGGGGGCGGAACTGGCCAGTCTCTTCATCGGCGGCCGCGCCTTCGAGAAGAAGGCCAAGGACTTCCTTGGTGTGGTCTCTCGCGACTACTCGTACCGATTCCGCGAGCCCAAGCACCTGTCCCCCGCCCAGGTCGACCGTCGCCTGACCAAGGCCCGAAACGACGCGGCCGGGAAACTGGCGGCACGGGGGCCGCACCCGAGGCTGCACGTTCTGCTCACGGGTGCTACGGGCTTCGTGGGCAAGGAGATCCTCTTCCAGGCGGCCCGGGATAAGCGCATCGCCCGGGTCACTTCGATCGTGCGCTCCGAAAAGATCGCCGATCGGAAGACCGGAGAGGTGCTGCGGGTCATCGACGCGCCCGAGCGCGGAGCGCTGCTGCTTCGCCGGATCGCCATCGACGAGGCGTCCGTCCAAAAGTTCGACTTCGTGCAGGGCGACATCGAGCTGCCGAACTTCGGGCTTTCCGACCACGATCAGGGTGTTCTGGCGAAGAGCGTCACCCACGTCATCCACTGCGCGGCTTCGGTGTCTTTCGATGATCCGTACGAGGCGTCGTTTCGATCGAACGTTCTCGGCTCCATCAACGCCCTCGCCTTCTCCCTCTCGCTCCAGACGCGTCGCGGCGCTCCCTTCGTGGAGCACGTGGCCATCGAGACCTCGTACATCCACGGCCGCAAGCGCAATGCCATGGCCCAGGAAGAGGCTCTGGTCTTTCCGAGGCACTTCTACAACAACTTCTACGAGCTCACGAAGGCTATGGCCTCGATCGAGACCGACCGGCATCTGATCGAGAAGGGCCTCCGCGTCGTTCAACTCTTGCCCTCGATCGTGATCGGCAACTCGGAAACCGGCAACAACCGCGGCGACACCAAGGTGGTGAACGCTCCGGTGAACGCGTTCGGCCGGGCCAAGGAAATCGCGGACCGGCTCGACTCCGACATCGCGGGGAAGCCGCGCCAGATGCTCCTGCAGTGGGCGGGCGGACAATTCCCGGGCGACCCCACGGCGGAACTGAATTTCGTGCCCGTGGACCGGGTGGTGCAGGGAATCATGGCCAGCCTCACCGTGCCCGAGGCCATCGGTACCAGGATTCACCTCGCCACCGACAACCGCATTCGTTCGGAAGACGTGGTCCGAACCGTCCGCGAGGAGCTGGGGGTGAACGTTCGACTCTCCGATCCGACGATCTACCGCAACGTCACCTTGCCCATCGTGAAAAGCGTCCTCACTCGTCTGGGTGAAGACAAGCTGGCGACAGCACTCGAAAAACTCGGTTCCATCTTTGGCGGCTACGCCGAGTGGGGCCAGCCCGTTCACTCGGTCGGCAACGACGTGCGCCTCCTCGGCCTCTCGATCCGGCGTCCCGACACTGAGCACGCGTTTCGCATGCTCTGTCGCCACAACCGGTACGTCCAGCACTACGGGCGAGTGCGGGACGCGGACGAGACGGCGCGTCGCGAGATTCTCTGGGAAGAAGCACTTCTGCGCATCGAGGCGCGCACCGGGCATCAGGTGGGCGCGTTGCGGCCGCGGGAGTTCCGGGAGCGGCTCGCCGAGGAGCTCGATCTCGAGACCTTTGCCCTCAGGAATGTGGAGATCGCGCCGAAGCGCGCAGCCCCGCGTCCTAAAACACCGGTGCGGAAAGCTGGATAGGAGTGGACAAGACCATGGCTCAACAGGTTTTCGGTGACGTGCTCAAGAAGGGCGAAGAGATCTTTCAGAACGTCTCCGGCAAGCTTCTGGAGCGGCCCGGGGTGGCGAAGGCGTTCGAAGCCGCGATGGTGGGAAAGAGCAAGGTCGACGAAGGTGTCGCCCTCGCCCTCAAGCGGATGAACGTCCAGACCCGGAGCGAGTTCCGCGGTCTCAAGCACCGGGTCGAGGGCTTGGAGGCGCAGGTTTTGGAACTCCGAGAGGCTCTCGAGGCGCTCAAGACCGCGCACGGGAAGCCGGCCGCGCCCAAGAGGCGGGCGAAGAAACCCTCGAAGGCGGCCTGAGGGATCGAACAAGGAGGCCAGAACCGATGAAAGCCCACGGCATGGGTCGAATCGCCATCACCGGAGCATCGTCTTTTTTGGGCGAGCGTTTTCTGCATCGCCTGATCCGCGAGGGCTATGCCGACGACATCGTTGTGATCGACGTCGCCGAGCCGTCCATTTCCGAGGGATCGATCCATTTCAGGAAGGTCGACCTGACCGAGCCCGCGGCCGATCAGGCCATGCTCGATCTGTTGAAAGCGGACGGGATCGACACCGTGGTGCATCTCGCTTTCTTCACCAACCCGCGTCGCGACACCACCAACGCCCACGAGCTCGAATCGATCGGAACCCTGGCCGTTCTCGCCGCCGCCGCGGCCGCGAATGTGAAGAACTTCGTGATGCGGTCCTTCACCTTCGTCTACGGCGCGCGCGGCCAGAACCCGGCGCTCATCCGCGAGGAAACCCCTCTGCCTGCGCGCGCGCCCCTTTCGTGGCTGCGGGACAAGGTGGAAGCGGAGGAACACGCGGCTTCTTTCGCCAGGCGTTACCCCGAGATGGCGGTGCGGGTTCTCAGGTTCGCGCCTCTGCTCGGACCGAACGTGCGGACGTTCTACAGCCGGATCTTCGATCGGCGCCTGGTGCCCACCCTTCTCGGCTACGACCCGCTGCTCCAGCTTCTTCATCCGGATGACGCCCTTGAGGCCCTGATGCTCGCCACCTTCTCCTCCCTGCGCGGCGTTTTCAACATCGCCCCCCGCGGCGTGATGTCGCTCTCCACCGGCATTCATCTCTCGGGCAAGGTGCCCGCACCGGTTCCGCACCTGGCCGCCTACTGGGCGGTCGATGCGCTCTATGCCGCGGGCCTGGTCGAAGCGCCTTCGGGCTTCATCGACTACGTGCGGTATCCGTGCGTGGCGGATGGAGAGAAGGCCAGTCGGGTGCTCGACTTCGCGCCGAAGTTCTCGAGCCGGGAAGCGCTCGACAGCTACATAGCGTATCGGTTCCCGGTCTCCTACATAGAGGAGTCGAAGCCGGCATTCGATGAGGTTTTGGACCCGGGCGAGCCAAGGGCTTCGATCGAGGTGCTGCGATGACCGCTTCGCCCCGAGCCCACGTCCTGCCCTTCGAGACGAAGGCCATGCGCGCGGCCCGGACGCGTCGCGCGAGGACCGAGGCCGCCCGGGAAAAGGAAGACCTCAAGCGCAAGGTCGAAGCGCTGGAGGCGAAACTCCAGGCCGCCCAAACGAGGTCGCGACTGCCCGAGGGTCTCGTCATCGAGCTCACGCGTTTGTTCGCTCTGGGGCTCCAGGGAGTGTCCTGGGACCGGGTGGCGCGCGTGCTCGGCGCCGCGCATTTCTCCTGGCACTCGGAGGAAACCGACGAGTTCGGCTACGACCCTAAGTTCACGGAGACCCTCCGGCCGTTCCTCGAGTTCATGTATGCGGTCTGGTGGCGGGTGGAGACAACGGGGATCGAGCGCGTGCCCTCTTCGGGTCCGACCCTCGTGGTCGCGAATCATTCCGGGGTTCTGCCCTGGGATGGACCGATGATCAACGTCGCCCTGCGGCACGAACATCCGGCCCGTCGCCACTGCCGGATGCTGGCCCTCGACATGTTCGCTTTGCTGCCCTTCCTGGCCCCGCTTCTGTCCCGCAGCGGCGCCATTCGCGCCAATCCCGAGAACGCCATCCGCATTCTGGAACGCGGCGAGCTGGTGGGCGTCTTCCCGGAAGGGGTGAAGGGCGTGGGCAAGCCTTTCAAGAACCGGTACAAGCTCGCCCGCTTCGGCCGGGGCGGTTTCGTCCGCATCGCGCTCAAGACCGGGGCGACCATCATTCCCACCGCGGTGGTGGGCGCCGAAGAGATCCATCCGAACCTCGCCCAGGTGGACTTCATAGGCCGTCCCTTCGGCTTGCCCTATTTCCCTCTCACTCCCACGTTCCCCTGGCTGGGGCTGCTCGGCACCATCCCGTTTCCCACCAAGTGGTCGATCGATTTCGGCGAGCCCCTCGATCTCGCCCGCTATCCCAAGGAAGCCGCGGACGATCCCATTCTGGTAAATCGGCTGTCCGAGCAGGTGCGCCAGCAGATTCAGACCATCATCGATGGTCGCCTGGCCCGGCGTCGATCGATCTGGTTCGGGTAGACGGCGGCTTTCGGCCGGGGCGGCGGGGCGGGGACCATGGCTGCCCGCCAGAGTGCATCGCTAGCGCGAGGGCGCCAAAGAGCGCTCGAGCACGTCGAGCGCGGCGGCGAGAGACTGGGCGCTTTGGGCCTTGTGCTCCTCGGCGTGCCTCTCGTAAAGAGGAGCGACCACGGGACCGTTTTTGAACCGCACCCCATGTCGGGCCAGGGTGGCCGAGAGTTTTCCCTTGTGGTCGCGCAGGTTCTCGAGGGCCGACAGGCGACCGTGGCGGGTGAGGGCCTTGCGCGCGCTGTACCGCATGATGTCGTAGCGGAACATCGTGAGATCGTCGCGGGTGGGCTCGAGGAGAAGGATGTCGACTTCGGGATGCTCGGTGCGATACCGTTCCATGCCGTACTCGAACCGGCCATGAATGAGGATGCGGAGCACCTGCCCGAGCACGGTGTCGACGCCGTGACTGGACAGGGGGCCGAGCGAGCTCTTGGTCGCGCCGTTTAGGATCGGCACCAGGGGATTGATGCAGATGACGAGATCGGCCCCCGCCTTGATGGCGAGGTTGATGTGCGCGGTCTTGGTGACTCCGCCGTCGATGTAGTCCCTGCCCTTGAGTCGCACCGGGCGGTACAGGCCGGGCAGGGCCGTCGAGGCCTGGACCGCCTCCGAGATGGTGACTGTCCGGTGCTTCCGGTCTCCGAAGGCCACGGTCTCGCCGCGGTCCAGATCCACCGCGATGATGCGCAGTGGGGTTCGGAGTTCGGCGAATTCATTCGTCTTGTTGAACCGCGCGAACAGGTTCTGCAGGAAGTCCCGGACGCCTGAATTGTCGAGGAGGCCGGGGGGGATAACCTCGAGGAAGGGGAGAAGAACGTCGCGGGGCGAAGCGGTGTCGCCGGTTAGGAGAGCCTTGGCGGCCTTGAACGCAGCCGACGGGAGGCGCAGGGCCCGTCGGGCGTACTCGGCCACTCCGAGCCGGAAAAGCGCGGCCGCGGGGACTCCGAATGGACTCCCGCCTCCCGTGGTGATCTCGCGATAGATCTCGCCCGGCCCGAATCCGGAGGCGAGAAGGGAAGCGACGAAGGCTCCACCGCTCACCCCAACGTAGAAATCGAGCCGGGTCAGATCGAGATCGAGAGCCTCGTCCAGGGCCTTGAGACACCCGATTTCGTACAGGGCGCCGGTGACCCCGCCCCCCGCGCAGACCAGCGCAATCTTCGATCTGCGGCGTCTGGGCGAGGCAGCCGATTTCATCTTCCGACTAGCCTATGCGGAAAGGGCTGGCCACGGGGCGCCTACCGCCGCTTCAGGCGGTCGATCTTGACGGAGAGCTCTTCCACCCGGCGGGCGAGCAGGTTGATCTCGGAGCGGGTGGGAATGTTGAGCGAGGCGAGAGTGGTCTTGACCGCACCTTCCACTTTGCGGCCGAGGCTCTTTCTCTCCTTTTCGACTCGGACCCCCAGGTCGGATACCCGATGGGCGATGTCCTTGCGGAGGGCGCGGGTCTGCTTGGACAGGTTCTTGCCGGTTTCGGCGGCGAAGGCCTGGGCCCGCTTGAGCGCGGGTTTGCCGCTCTTGATGAGGGCCTGGACCCGGGCCTCGGCGGCCATGGGGACTTCCTTGATCGCGTTCACGGCTTTGCCCGTTTCCCGGGTGATGGTCTTGCGGATGGTCGTGGCGCTCTTGTGGGCGGGACGGCGAGGGTGGCGAGGCATGGTTCTAACTCCTTGGTTTATGGGATGAGAGGGTGGGGGATGGGGATCGGCGCCTTCGGGGATGGGCGCGAGCGGCCGCACCCTGAGCCCCCGGCCTGCCCACCATGGTGTCGAGGGCCTTCAGTTCGCGCGCGAGGCCGGCGATGGTGCGCACCGCACGGCCCGGGCGCAGGACGTTCAGGGGCTTGCGGGTCGCCGCCTCGGCCCCCTCGACGCCGCGGTGAATGGCGTCTTCCACTTCCTTCCGCAGATGCAAGGCTTCCTCGATGCCGAGTCGGCCGCGGGCCACCAGACGCATGGCGATGGCCTCGGCTTCCTTGCCGGCGCGTTCCGCCAGGTTCCTGATCCGGGCGGGTGCGGCGTGTTCCAACCGCGAGGGCGCGCCCGTTCCCCCCGCGAGGCGCAGCAGGGTCTCCATCAGTCCGGCGGGAATCGAGCGAGCGCGGCGCTTGACCAGGTCCACCAGGGCCTGGGCCAGGACCCTCGGGGTCGCGTCGTCCCCGCTCGGGTGTTCGACCACCTTGACGGAGGCTCCCGAAACCACGAGGTTCACGATGTCGGCGAGGGACACGTACCGCTTCGCGGTGGAATCGTAGAGCTTCCGGTTCGAGTGGCGGGTGATGAGGCGGGTCACGGTACGGCTGCAGAATAACGCAGTGCGTTATTCAATGTCAAGAGATATAACGCGCTGCGTCCGACCCTCGCCTCAGCGCAGATGAAGGCCGGTTCCGGACGGGCCGGTGCCCCGCGACTTGAAGTAGCCGAGGACCAGGCCGATCGACACCGCGGCCAGGATGACGAGGCCAATGATGGCGAAGGACGAGGCGAGGATCTCCCCGAGGGGGAGACGCGGTCGCTCCAGCCTGATCCAGGTGATGACTTCGCCGGGCTTCAAGACGGGGGTCGGGACGGGGGTTCTGGTTGGGCGCGCGCTCGCCGCGGGCGAAGGAGAGAGGCCCGGAGAAGGGCCCGGCCCGAGGACGCTGGGCCCTGGACTCGCGATCGGAGCGGTCGGGGCGGAATCTAGGGTCAAGGACTTCAGCTTAGATCGAGGCCCCGGCGAATGTGGTCACGGCCACAAGTCACCGGTTCGACCGGCCCTTGGCGGCCACCCGGACACCGCTGCGACCGCCCAACCTGGAAGCCTGATTCCGGTTGAGCTGACCCAGATATGACCTCACCCCCTCGAGCAACGAGAGGGCGAGTTTCGACTGATACTCGTCCGACTTGAGCCAGCGTTCTTCGTCGGGATTGGAAATGAAGCCCACCTCGGTGAGGATGCTGGGCATGTTGGCGCCGATCAGGACGTAAAAGGGCGCGGTGTGAACACCCCGGTCGAGCACGCCGCGGAAATCGGAAGACAGGCCGTCGATGTTGCCGCGCTGAACGATCCCGGCGAAGTCGCGGCTTTCGTCGATCTTGCTGTTGGTGGCGATAGCCTTGACCAGGTTGTTCAGATCCTTCATGGTGGCCTGGGAGATGGCGTTCTCGCGCGCCGCCAGTTCCTCCGCGGCAGCACTCTTGGCAAAGCTCAGATAGTAGGTCTCGAGGCCCCGCCCGGCGCTGTTGCGGGCGCTGTTGATGTGAACCGACAGGAACAGATCGGCCCCGGACGCGTTGGCGATGGCGGTTCGCTCCTCGAGCGGGATGAAGACATCGGTGTCGCGGGTCAGCACCACGTCCGCGCCCAGTTCGCTCCGAATGAGCTTCTCGAGTTTCAAGACCACGGCCAGGGTGACGTCTTTTTCCTGCGTGCCCCCGCGGCCGATGGCGCCCGGGTCGTGACCGCCGTGACCCGCGTCGAGGCAGATGCGCCTTGCGCCCAGGCCCAGTTGGCGAGCCAGGGAGTATGTGCCGTCCCGATTTCTCGTGGGGGTTGTGTTGGCGTTCGAAAGGGAGGGAGCGGGGGAGGGCGAGCGCGGGGGCGCTTCGGGGATGAGCGGCGTCGAGGCCGGAACAGGAAGGGCGGAGGCTGACGGGGCTGGCCGGGACGAGGCGGACGTTACCCGGGGTTCGGCGCCGGAGGCGTCAGCGTCTTCTCTGTGCGGAGGGGCAGGGACGGCCACGGGGGGCCGTGATCCGCCCGGGGCCTCCGGTTCCGGAGTCGGGTCCGGGTTGACCGGCAGGCGTTGCGTGATTTCGACTCTCTCCATCACTTCTTGCGGCGGCGTTGCGTTGACCCGATCGGCCGGGTTGGCCGAGCCCGAGGGCCGGACGTCCGAGGCCGCCGTTCTCATGTTCTTCGAAGCCTCTCCCCGGATGTCGATCACCAGTCGCTCCGGATCGGCCAGGAAGAAGACGCTATGGCTGGACGCTTCGCCGAAGTCGATGACGACCCGCACGACGTTCTGGCGGTTCACGCCAACCCTGATCTGTTTCAAGAAGGCATTGCCCACGGGGAAGGTCTTGCCGACCAGGTTCGGATGAAGCCTGGTCCCGATCAGGTCGACGAAGAGGCGGGGTGGACTCTGAAGTCGGTCCTGCTTGATCTCGACCTTACGGTCGAGGTCGATGACCACGCGCGTGGAGGACTCGCCGCTCCAGAAGCGCACCCCGAACACTTGAATCTGCCCGCGCCCGGACCCCTCGCTCCGCCCAAATTGCGATCCGCCGGTCGGGGCGAGAGGGATCTCGGTCTTCTCGGCCTCGCGGGTCGCGCGCACGGGGATGGACTCGGCGAGGGCCTGCTTGAGGGCCTTCGCTTTCGATCCGTCCGGGTAGGCCGCGAGGTATTTTTCCGCCGCCGCCCGGGCGCCCGGCTTCTGAGCACGGGCGAGGAGGATCTCGTAGGTTGCGAAGAGTGCGGGCCCACCCCGACGGCTTCCCGGATACTCCTCAACGATGAGGGCGTAGGATTCGAGGGCCTGATCGGAGTATTTTCGATTGGCAAAAAGGTCCCCCATCTCTCGCTGCAGGTCGCCAGCCTTCAAGAGGGCGTCGTCGCAGTAGGGGCTTCGGGGGTAGCGGTCGACCACCTTCCGGTAGGCGCTCGCGACTCTCTCCCATTCGCTTCGCTTCGCCTTCTTCTGACGCGACGCCCGCAGGGCCTTTTCGGCTCTCTGCGCGCTTTGAAAAAGAGACCGATCGGGCTTCGCCTCGGGAGGGGTGGTTCGTGGCTGCGGCTTGGGCCGGCGGGCCGGGGTCTGTGATGCGGGCCTGGTCTTCGGTGCGGGTGTTGGTTTGGCTTTCGACGGGACCGAGCTTTGTTGAGCGGCGCGGCGGGCCGGGGCCGCGCGGACGGAGCCTGTCTCCAGAGCCGGAGACAGGCCGAGGAGCACGGCGAGCAAGGAGGCCACGTGGAGAGGTGAACGTCTCATGTCTGCCTCGAATCCACGTCGCCGAAGTAGTTCTTGGGCACCAGGATCTCTCGCGGCCTCGCTCCGTCGGCGGGGCCGATGATCCCGTCCTGTTCCATGAGGTCGATGAGCCGGCCGGCGCGGGAGAAACCGATGCGAAAACGCCGCTGCAGCATGCTGGTCGAGGCTTGTCCCTGCTCGACCACCAGGCGAGCGCACTCGTCGAAGAGGTCATCCCGGTCCTCGGCGCGCGCCTTTTCGGCTCCCGTGGGCTCGGTCTTCCCGACCGTGGTGTCGTAGGAGGGCCCACCGGTGGTCCGAAGGAACTCCGTGACTCGCGCGATCTCTTTTTCAGAGACGAAGGCGCCGTGAACCCGCACCAGCCTCGAACTCTGGGGCGGCAGGAAGAGCATGTCGCCCCGACCCAGCAGTTGCTCGGCGCCGCTGGCGTCGAGAATGGTGCGCGAGTCCACCCGCGCCGAAACCCGGAAGGAGATACGGGCCGGGAAGTTCGCTTTTATCAGGCCGGTGATGACGTCCACGGAGGGACGCTGAGTGGCGAGAATCAAGTGGATGCCCACGGCGCGGGCCATCTGAGCGAGTCGGGTGATCGATTCCTCGACGTCCTTTGACGAGACCATCATCAAATCCGCCAGTTCGTCGATCACGATGACGATGTAGTGAAGCGGCGTGAGGCCCGATTCCTCGAGACCGTCGCTCTTGATGATGTTGTTGAACTGCTCGATGTTGCGCACGCCCTCGGCGGCCAGGATGCGCGTGCGCTTGTCCATCTCGCCCACCGCCCATTTCAAGACGTTGGCCGCCAGTTTCGGCTCCGTCACCACGGGCGCCAGAAGGTGGGGAATGTTCTCGTACACCCCGAGTTCGAGCCGTTTGGGATCGATCATGATCAACCGGCATTCATCCGGCGTGGTGTGAAAGAGGAGGCTGGCGATGATGCAATTCAAGCCGACGCTCTTTCCCGTCCCGGTGGCGCCCGCGATCAGCAGGTGAGGCATGGTCGCGAGGTCGGCGATGTAGGTGTCTCCGGCGACGTTCTTGCCCAGTCCGATGAGGAGTCGGGCCGACGATTTTTCCGCCAGATCCGAATCGAGAACCTGGCGCAGGCCGATCATTTCGCGTTCTTCGTTCGGTATTTCAATGCCGACGGTGCCCCGGCCGCCCATGCGATCGATACGCACCGACTCGGCTTCCAGAGCCAGGGCCAGGTCGTCCGCGAGGGAAACCACCTTGGCGTACTTCACGCCCGCGTCTGGCTTGAATTCGTAGGTGGTGACCACCGGACCGGGATGGATCTCTACGATCGCCCCCGCGACTCCAAACTCCTTGCACTTGGCTTCCACCAGGCGAGCGCGATCCGCGAGTTTCGCCCGATCGAATCCGGCGGACGAAACGGTCGCATCGAGAAGGCTCAGCGGAGGCAGGGCGTACCGCCCACGCCGGGTTGCCGATCGAGCGTCTCGAACCGCGAGGGGCAAAGGCTCGCGCCGGCGGCGCAAGGCGCCCCGCGATGGAGCCTCGACCTCGACCTCGGCCCGGCGCAGGCGATCGGGGTTCGAGGCTGTTTCTTCGATCATCGACGTCTGAAGGGGCACAACCGATGAGGGCCTCGCGAGAGATGCGGCCAATGGATCGAAGCCTCCGAGGCTCGCGCGGGAGGGAATCACATAGGTGGCCTCGAGTGGGGGGACGACGTCGGCTTGCGGAAGCAGCGGCGCCTCGGCCAGGCTCACCTCGTGGAGGGGGAGATCGATGAAACGGGCCTCCGCGGGGTCGATCTGGGGCAGGTCCCAGTCCTCCCCGGTTTGGGGCGTCCTCGCGGCGTGCTTCTTGATGACCTGCTGCCGCAGAAGGTCCTTGCGCCTCGTCTCTCGCCAGTGAGTGAACCCGACTCGAAGGTTGGTGAGGCGCGCGCCGATCCAGGCGGTCAGGGCCGACAGGAAAGCCGAGAACGAGAACTGGGTGGTGAGGATGATCCCGGCGAACAGCGACAGACCGAGCACGACGATCGACCCGAAGCGGCCCACGCGGAGGCCGAGGAACGAGGCCAGACTTTCACCCACGGCCCCGCCGGCGCGGATCGGTTCTCCGGAAAAGGGCACGGTCTTGAAGGCGATGAACGAGAAGGCGGCGAGCGAAAGCACCAGGGCCAGAAGACCCACGCTCTTCGTGACCGCGGCATCGAGCTCTTCCCGCCACAGCAGACGCCAGCCCGCGATCAGCAGGCCCAGGGGCAGGACAAAGGCGGCGACCCCGAAGGCCTGGCCTACGAAGAGCTCGGAGATGAAGGCACCGTAGCGACCGATCCAGTTGCGCGGCTCGCCCATGGCTCCGGTGCTGAACCAGGGAGTCGGATCGTGCGGATCGTAGGTGGCGAAGGACAGCAGCAACATGAGGGCGAAGCCCAGCAGGGCCGCCCCCTTGAGTTCCGGCCAGAGCGAGCGTGGCGTCTCGGCCATGGCGGTCAAAGCTCCACCAGCACCGGAGCCACGAGGGGCCGCAGCTGGAACCGCCTTCGCAAGGCGCGCGAAACGTCGATTTGAATGGTTGTGCTCAAGCCTTCGGCAGACGTGCCCGCGGCATAGTCGCGCACCGTGGCGTTCACGATGTCCCGTATTTCGGCGACGATGGGCTCGGCGGGGCGGCCATCGAGGAAACCGCGGGTGACCAGTTCGCAGGGGCGGGCCCAGCGCCCGTTGGATGCTGAGAGGTAGACAATCGGACTCACGATTCCCGCTGTGGAGAGGCGGTGCCGCTCGCCCAGAAGGTCGTCGGACAGGTCGCCGGACAGACCGACCCCGAGGCACCGTTTCGGAATGGCAATCCGACCTTCGACCTCTGACCCCGCCTTGCTCACCCGAAGCACTTCGCCGTTCTCGATCAGGTGGCTCCGCACCTGGCCCTGGAGCGCCGAATCGACGAGGCGGGCGTGCGCGGCCAGCATCTTCAATTCGCCGTGGATGGGAATGAAGGCCCGAGGGCGAACCAGCTTCACCATCTCGCTCAGTTCATCCTGGGCGGCGTGGCCGGAGACGTGGACGTGCGCGCAACCGCCGTGGATGACCCGAGCACCCCTCCGGATCAGGTTCGCCATCAAACGTGACACGATGCAGTCGCGGCCGGGAATCACCCGCGACGAGAACAAAACCATGTCTCCGCGCTCGATCTTGACCAGGGGATGGTCGCCGCCGGCCATCCGCGCGAGCGCCGATCGCGGCTCCGCCTGAGATCCCGCGGCGAACAGCAGGATCTGCCGGCCTGGGGTCGCGCCGAGGGCGGCATCGTCGAGCTTCAGGACTTCGGCATCGATGGTCAGGTGACCGAGATCCCGCGCGAGGGTCACGTTCTCCATGATCCGCCGGCCCGCGAACGCGACTTTGCGGCCCAGGAGTCCGCCCACCCGCGCGATGCGTTCGATGCGAGGAATCGACGACGAGAAACAGGTGGCGATGACCCGGCCGTTCGCCTCGGCGAAAGCCCCTTCGATGCCGGGGATGATGTCGTCCTCGTGGGCGGTAACACCTGCAGTCTCCGCCCCCGTCGAATCGCTGAGCATGACGTCGACGCCGCGGCGTCCCCATTCCGCGAACGGCTCCAGGCGGGTTCGATCGGCCAGGGGCGCGGTCTTCGCGAGCTTGAAGTCTCCGGTGTGGAGGATGACGAGGCCGTGGCACTCGATGACGAAGGCGACCGCACCCGGGGTGGAGTGAGCCACGGGAAGGGAGTGGATTCGAAACGGGCCCGCCTCGATCGGGGTCCCCGGCTCGATGGTCCGCAGGTCGGCTTCGACTCCGGCTTCGATGAGGCCGCGCTGCGCGAGACCGAGGGTGAAACGCGTGCCGTACACGGGAGCCATCGACCAGTCGAGGGCCTGGGCGAGGGACCCGATATGGTCCTCATGACCGTGGGTGAGCATGATGGCCCGCATCCGGCCGGGCCCCAGCCGTTGATAATCGGGGACCATCCGCTCGACCCCGTTGTCCCATTCCGGGAACATCTGACCGGCGTCCACGAGCAGGCGATCCTCACCCGTCTGAAGGAGAAGCGAGTTCATGCCGAACTCGCCCAGTCCCCCAATCGGCGTGATGCGGAGATCGGAGTTCAAGGTGTCGTCAAGTGACGTCTGCGGCCGTCGGCAAGACCTCGGCCAGACGAGCGAACTCGGAGACTGTAAGTGTTTCAGCTCTACGGACTTCCGAGATTCCCAAAGACCTAAAGTATTGCTTGAGGTCAGGATACCTAAGTCTTAGATTATTTTCAATCGTTCGGCGCCTTTGGGTGAAAGAAAGCCGGACCAGTGTCTCCAGGGCAGGGATGCTCCGAACGGCGTGCCTGGGCTCCTTGAGGAACTGGCACCGAATCACGGCGGAATCCACTCTTGGTGGCGGAGAGAAGTCGCCCGGCTTGAGACGCTGGACGATCGAGACATTCGCCCAGAGGGCATAGAAGACCGACAGGATGCCGTAGGCCTTCGATCCGGGCGGCGAAGCCACGCGTTCGGCAACCTCTTTCTGGAGCATCAGATGGGCGTCCTGGAAATGGTCACGGTGGTCCAGGAATCGGCGAAGCAGCGGGCTCGAGATGGCGTAGGGAAGGTTCCCCGCCAGCCGCGACCCCTTTGGAACCAGCGACCGGTAGTCCATTTCCAGAGCGTCGCCCTCGATAATGGTGACGTTCTGGGGGACCTGACCTTTGAGTTGATCGACGAGAGTGCGGTCGATTTCGATGGCGGTGACCGAATGGCACCGTCTGGCCAGGAGGGCGGTGATGGCAAGCGCGCCGGGGCCAACCTCCAGAAACGTCTCGTCAGCCTGCGGATCGATGAGATCCACCAGCGTCCGTGCGGGTTCGTGACGAAGGAAGTGCTGGCCGAAAGGGCGGGGCATCGAACCTTGGAGGTTACTGTCCGCCTCTGGATCGCCGGAAAGAAATGGTGGTGCCGCGGAGGGGAAGGTTCGCTCCTCCTTTATCCTGTGGGGTATGCGTCAAAAGGCCGTGGCGAGCAGAAGAGGCGTGGTTGCGGGTCTTGCTGGTCTCGCCGTGGCGTCGATCGGTTTCAGCTCTGCCATGTGGTCCTGGGTGCTCGACTTCGACCCGGGGTTCGTCTTCAGAGAAGAGGCGGTTTCGACCGGTCCGCCCCTCAGCTCCCGGGTCACGATCCTTCTGATCGACGGGCTTCGCCTCGATGCTTCGCGACGGATGCCGACCCTGAACACCCTTCGCGGTCGCGGTGCGGATATCGAGGCCCAGGTGGGAACGCCATCGTTCTCTCGCCCCGGCCGTGCGACCCTGGCGCTGGGCGCGCCCCCCGCGATTCATGGCGTGACCACGAATCGCCAGAAGCGGGCCGTCACCCTCGACAACCTGATCCGGCGCGTGGGCGAGCGGGGGGGCACGTGCCGACTGGCCGGGTCGGACATCTGGTGGAGTCTCTTCAGCCGCGATATCGCTCAGTGCGGGCTCTATCGCGCGGGAGAGGCGAAGGAGGGGCCTGGCGCCTTTGTCCGCCAGGTCCCCGGTGTTCGCGCCGCCCAGGAAAAGGGGATCGAGTTCATCCTCGAAGAGCCATCCATGCTGCGAATCGCGGACATCATCTCCACGGACTTCGCCGCCCACGAGTACGGCGGCGCATCATCCGAGTACCAGGATGAGGTGTTGCGTGCGGATGCCTTGCTCGCCGAACTGGTGAAGCGCCTCGATCTGACGATCGAAACGCTGGTGGTGACGTCGGATCACGGACACCGGGACGCCGGAGGGCATGGCGGCGAGGAGCCCGAGGTGCTGGCCATCCCGGTCGTGATGGTGGGTGCGGGCATACGCCCGGCCAGCCGCGATACCGCACACCAGGCGGATATCGCCCCTACGGTTGCCTCTCTCCTCGGGACCGCTTTGCCTGGCGCCGGTTCGGGTCGTCCGATCCTCCCGGTCCTTCTGGCGGACGAGGAGAAGCTGGCTCTGGTGACGGCCGCTTCGTCCGCGCAGAGGAGTCGTTTCGAAAAAGGCGTGGGCGATCGGCTCGGCATTGTCGCGGACCGGGCCGGGAATTCCGACTGGCCGTCCCTGGTGCGCGCGAAGCGGATGGTTGAGAAGGCGCAGCGCGCGCCGGCCGCGTTTCTTCTCGCCGTCCTGGTTCTCGCGGGCGCGGTCATGGCGTTTCGTTCCGCCCAGCCCGCGGCCGCCCCCGGACTGATGGCCGGGGTCATGGCTCTTGGGTTGGCGCTCATCGGCTCCCTCGGGACTCGCCTCCCTCCGATGTCGTTTCCGGCGATCAACTACGATGAGATGTTGATCCCCTTCTTCGAGCGGGTGATGACGCTCGTAGCACTCACAACGGTGGGGATGATCGGCGCGGCGCTGCTCGTGGGGCGGCTTTCGGGGCGACTTGGGCATGACCCCTCGGCGATCTCCCTGGCCGGGTCCGTGGGGCTTCTGGTCAGCGTGGCGCTCACCGTAGCGGCCATCGGCTGGTGGTGGCTCTTCGACCTGCTTTCTCCGTCCACTCTGCCGGGACCAGGGGCCCTGGTGCAAGCCTATGCACTGACGCTTGCCATCGCCAGCGTGTCGCTCACCAGCCTGGCTCTCATGGGCGTCCTCCGCCTGTTTGGCGGTCGCGAGCTTTAGGCGCGGCCCTCCCCGCGGTCTGCGGGCCCGATGCGCGCTCAGAAACGGCAGTTCAGCGCGCGGTTGATTTCACGACCAGATAGACGAAAGGCGACACCGCGACCTCTTTGAACCAGTGGGGGACCGTGCGTGGTATGACGACGATGTCGCCCTTCGAGACGGTTCGCGCCTCACCGCCCAGAGTGCTCGCGGCCCGGATCTCGTTCGGCTCCACGGTGCGGGGTTCCACCATAAGGCCTCCCGTCACCAACACCGCGGCGCCCTCGAAGACGTAGAAGATGTCGGTGTCGGTGCCGTGAACCTCGGCGTCGCCGGGCCCCTCGCGCCGCGCCAGGCCCACCCGGTACTCCGGGGTTTCGATGAACGACCCGCCCGCGGCGAACGCGGCCAGGACCTCGGTGGCCGGGATGACGCTCATGACTGGCTCAACTGGGGTGGATGGGGATTGGGTCACGGTGTCTCCAAATCGGCTCCTGAAGGTCGTCGGGCAGCCGCAGCAGCCCGGGTGCGCGGCCGTCTAGGCCCGGATCCGGCGGTCGCCCGACTGCAGGAACTCGAGGCTGGCCTCCAGGGAGAGGGGGTGGGCCAGCCAATAGCCCTGGATCTGATCGCATTCGTGGGCGAGGAGGAACTTGTACTCGCGTTCAGTTTCGACACCCTCGGCGACGACTTTCAGACCGAGTTTATGAGACAGTTCGATCACCGAGGTGGCGATGGCCGCCTGGGTTTTGTCCGTATCGATCCGCTTGGTGAAGGAACGGTCGATCTTGACCAGGTCCAAGGGGAGGCTGCGGAGCAGATCGAGAGACGCGAAGCCGGTGCCGAAGTCGTCCAGGCTGATCGAGACGCCGGCGATGCGCAGTTCCCGAAGGACGCGTCTGGTTCCTTCCGGGTCGGTCAGGGCGTTGGTTTCCGTAACCTCCACCGCCAGAGCGGACGCCGGAAGGCCGTGGCGATCCAGGCCCGCCCGGATGTCACGGACGAAACTGGGGTGATGCAACTGGATGGGGGAGGCGTTGATGGCGACGCGCAGCGGGGTGGCGCGCAGCAGATTGAGCTCCCGAATCGCGGTCAACGCCAGATCGAGGACCAAACGCCCCATCGGCACCACGAGACCGGTCGCTTCGGCGATGGGGATGAAGGCATCGGGGGGGACCCGTCGCCCCAGCAGGTCCTTGGAGCGCACGAGGGCTTCGAAGCTGGTGATCGAGAGATCCCAGGCCCGGGCGATCGGCTGAAACTCGAGGAAGAAGGAGTGGTCGCGCAGGGACCGGTGCAGGAACCGATTCATCTCGAGGCGGACCGCCGCTTCCCTGGTCAACTCGCTCTCGAAGGCGACCGCCTGATCCTTGCCGCGTTCCTTGGCCGCAGCCAGGGCGATGTTGGCGTGACGCAGGAGCTCCGCGGTGTCCGAGGCGTCATGAGGGAAGGACGCCGTGCCGACACTCGCGCTCAGAAAGAGCTCGTTGTCCTCCGCGATCCGGTACGGTTCCCGCAAGGAGGCCACGATCTGCTGGGACAAGACGATGCTCGAGCCCATGTCGCAACCCTTGAGGAGGACGGCGAATTCGTCGGCCCCCAGACGGGCCACCAGGTCGATCGGACGGACGAGAGCGTACAGGCGCTGACCGGCCTCCTGGAGGATCAAATCGCCCAGGCGATGGCCCAGGAAGTTCGCGGATTTGAATCGGTCCAGGCCTACCAGGATCACGCTCAAGTGGCTGTTCGTCTTCTTCGCTTCCGCGATCGCCGCGTCGGCGCTGTTCCGGAAGAAAGTCCGGTTGGGAAGGTCGGTCAGGGAATCGTGCGAGGCCAGGTGGAGGGCCTCGGCCTCGGCCTTTCGGCGCTCGGTGAGGTCGACCAGGGTGGCCACCACCGCCGTCTTGTCCTTGAGTTGAATCGAGCTGACCCCCACCTCGACGGACCGGATTTCTCCGTCCTTCCGCTTGATCCGGGCCTCGTAGTGCGAAGGGGCAGCACCTTCGGTCCCGGCCCGGGCCAGGGCACGCGCTCGAATGGCCGGCCGATCTTCCTCGGGAACCAGATCGAAAAGGTGAGACCCGATCAGCTCCTTCACCGGATAACCGAGGAGGCGTCCCGCGGCCTCGTTCGCGTACACCACGTCGCTGTTTTGGTGCATGAGAATGCCATAGGCGGCGCTACCCGCGAAGATGCGAAACCGCTCCTCGCTCTCGTGCAGCATCTCGAAGGCCCGGGCGGTCTCCGTCACGTCGCGAAATGTCCACACCCGTCCTATCAACTTGTCGGTGACCGCGACGGGCCGGGTCTCCTTCTCGATGATCCGCCCGTCGAGAAGACGGCAGGTTCCCTGCGAGCGCGACTCTCTGTCCACCATCATGAATTCGACGTCGCGCACGAAGTCGGCGGGGTGGCACAGACTCTGCGAGAGACTGGCCAGAACCTGGTGGGCGTCGCGGGTCATCAAAACGGAGCGCGGAACGTTCCAGATCTGCACAAAGCGGTCGTTATAGGTGAGCACGCGGGCGTCGGAACTGATGACGATGATCCCGTCCGCCGCGGAATCGAGAACCGCGGACAGGATCGTCTCCGGGCCCGCGTCGTGCCCTTTCGGCAGGGTGGTCTCCAGCAGCCGGCTGAGGGCGCCGGTGCGGCGAGAGGGGGAGGAACGGGCAATCGAGGTCATGAGGCGGGAACGCCAGGGAAGGGGCGGGCGTCCGAGCTCGGGCCAAATGGGCCGTCTCCCTGGAACGCTCAATCTCTTCTGCGCTAACGACTGGAGAACAGAGGAGAGTCTACACCGTCTCTAATTCTGGTCCCTCAGAGTCAGGGTGTACTTCGTTCGTCCGGGAAGGAAGGGTGTCTTTTCGCCTTTTACCCACGCGTCATGGCCGGCTCCGAAGTAGGGGGAAAGGGGATGAGGGCTCTGGCCCGTGGGCATGTGGAAGAAGCCCTCCTCCTCGTGACCGGGTGAAACCACGAAGCGT
Organism: Vicinamibacteria bacterium; assembly: GCA_031412915.1. Classification (GTDB taxonomy): domain Bacteria; phylum Acidobacteriota; class Vicinamibacteria; order Fen-336; family JAGNNV01; genus JAGNNV01. The sequence continues at coordinate 41,568 of JANODX010000204.1, forward strand.
TCCGATGCGCCATTGGTGGGCGTATGAACGCGCGGCATGTTGTCGTCGCCCGGCAAGGGGTCCTTCTTCATGTCCAGAAATCGCGCGAGGGAGGGAACGGCGCGGGACAGGGGGTGTTGGATCCGCGCGGTGTTGCGCTCGCCCCAGGTCCGTTCTGCGAGCGGGCGGCCTCCCGCGGTGAGATCCAGAACCGCCGCACGGATCGCGTCGGCGAGGAGCGCGTGCCAGTCCGCGTACTTCGGATCGAGAAGATGGAGAGGCTTCTCCGTGATGAGCGCCCACAAGGGCCCCTCGCTCTGCCAGATCTTGCTGAACAGGAACCGCGGATCTTTCTGGAGCGCGGGAGCGATAAGCGGCGCAAAGGCACGGTCGGAGACCGCTCGCCGGAACGTTTTCACGATCCGGTAGCCCACCGATTCGGAGGCGGCCCGTCCGCCCCAGCCGGCGATGAAGGCCCTGGCTTCGCGGAGGGCGGGGTCGGTCCCGATCGTGGCTTCATCCAGGGTGGTTAGAGCGAGCTTCTGCCAGTGCTCCAGGAACACCGCGCGGTTGTCGAGCTGGATGTCCATGAGATCGGACGCGGAGAATTTGTCCTTGGCGAATAGAGCGTCGCGGATTTGTTTCGCTCGGGCTCCGAATGAATACCCCTCGCCCATGATGGCCAACATGGGTCCCGAGACCACGCGGGCGTTGGCCGTCCATAACCGGCCGGAGGGCGGATCCACGATCGTGGGCACGTCGGCACTCGCCACATAACCTGCCCAGCTTCGGGCCGGGTCCGATCGTGTCACGGGCAGGCGCCCTTCAAAACCGATCCGTTTCGGGATCCGCCCGGCCACCGTCCAGGCGATCCGGCCCGTGCGGTCGGCGATGATCGCGTTCTGGGGCGGCATTCCGGCCCGGTGCGCGACTTCCACGGCCTCTTCGATGGTCTCCGCACCCTCCATGTCCAGCAGTTTGAGATTCACGGCCTCGGGATCGTGGGCGGTCCACTGGAAGGCCCGCAGCTGGCGGTTGTGATCGCGGTCGATGAGAGGGCCGTAGATCGTTCTCAGGACTTCCAGATTCCGAGAAGGCGCGCCCTTCACGTGAATGGTCTCGGTTACGCGTTCGAACTCCCGCGGTCCGGCCGCGGTGCGATAGGTGTTGGGCCTGGCCCCAGGCTCGATGACCACGAGGTCGTTCCAGTCGGCCTGGGTATTGGTGAAACCCCAGGCGACCTTGCCGTTGCTTCCCGCGACGATGCCCGCGTTGCCGGGCAGCGAGACGCCGGTGATGCTCTGCTCGTGGCCGTTTCGGTCCGGAAAGACAAGGCGCAGACGAAACCAGATATTGGGGACGGTGATTTCGAGGTGCATGTCGTCGGCCACCATGGCGAAGCCGGTGGTCGAGTGCGCCCCGTCGACCGCCCAGTTGTTGCTGCCCACGAAGGGCCGGCTGTCCTCCGGGGAGGAACGATCGGGAGAGGGGGCGTGCCACGCCACTTTGGCGAGGGCGCCCTGGGTGCGGAGATCGAAGACGTCCGGCCCCGGAATGGCGGCGCTCGGAATGGGATCGCCCACGATGGGCGCGTCCCACTCGAGGGTGCCTCGGGGAGTCAGAAAGTCGAACATGGCCGGAGGCAGCACGTCCCGCAAGACCGAAAGGGTGCTCTCATGCCCGCCCCTCGACTCGTGCAGGGTCAGAAACATGGAGAGGACGCACAGCACCGAGTCTTGCGGCGCCCCCGGCGCCGGACGGGCGTTCAGGAGGAAGTATTCGTAAGGACGGATCCGGAGCGCCTGGAGGCCGGCGTTGACGCCCGCGACGTACGCATCCATCAAGGCGCGTTCCCTGGGATCGAGCCGGGCCACGACTCTTCCCGCCACCGCCCGGAATTGATGAACCCGTACGTCTTCATCCGCGCTGATCGTGGCCGGCCCGATGATCTCGGAGAGTTCGCCGGCCGCACGGCGGCGCATGAGGTCCATCTGAAAGAAGCGCTCCTGGCCGTGCACGAATCCCGTGGCCCGCGCCACATCGAGCCGATCGGTTCCTCGAATCGTGGCGACGCCGCTCTGATCGCGCTCCACGATCACCTGATTCTTCAGTCCGGCGAGCGGCCTCTGGCCCTCGAGGGTCGGCAACGACCCCCGGAGCAGGACGAAGCAGGCGAGGCCGGTAGCCGCGACCGCGCCCAGAACCACGCCCGCCGCGTTTCGCGAGACGCGCCGAAGACGCAGAGTGCTCATACGATGGTTGGGCCTAGTACGTGAGCAGTCGGCGAAGCGTGGGCAGGAGGTCGCCCTTGGGCGAGAGCATGTCTTCGAGTGCTTCGGCGAAAGGAATCGGGGTGTCGGCGCCGCCTAGACGCGTCACCGGCGCGTCGAGATCGTCGAAGGCCTCCTGGGCGATGGTGGCCGCGACTTCGGCGCCGAACCCGCCGGAGAGCGGCGCCTCGTGCAGGACCAGAACCCTCGAAGTGCGCCGGACCGATTCGAGAACGGCTTCCTTGTCCCAGGGCATCAGAGTGCGCAAATCAATCACCTCGACCTCGACCCCTTCACCGGAAAGAACTTCGGCCGCCTCCAGCGCCCAATGGACGGCGACGCCATAGGCCACGATGGTGATGTCCTGGCCCGCGCGCGCGATTCGAGCCTGGCCGAGCGGTGTGGTGAAGTAACCCTCGGGCACATTCCCCTTGAGCGAGCGATAGAGCGCCTTGTGCTCCAGGAACAGGACGGGATTCGGTTCGACCAGGGCCGCGAGCAGCAGACCCTTGGCATCTTCGGGCGTGGCGGGCGCCACCACACGCAGGCCGGCCACGTGGGTGAACCAGGCTTCGACGTTCTGAGAATGAAATGGTCCCGCTCCGGTGCCGCCCCCCGAAGGCGTGCGGATGACGCAGGGAACGCTCGGGCCCCAGCGGTAGCGGGTCTTGGCCAGGTTGTTGACGACCTGGTTGAAACCGCAGGCGATGAAATCTCCGAACTGCATCTCCACCACGGGCACCAAACCGTCGAGGGCGAGGCCAAGGGCCGCGCCCAGTACACCGGACTCGATGATGGGAGTGTTCTTCACCCGGTCCCGGGAGAACTCTTCCACCAGGCCCTTGGTGACCTTGAAGACACCGCCATACTCCGCGATGTCCTGGCCCATGAGGACGACGCGCGGATCGCGGCGCATTCCGATTTGAAGGGCTTCGGTGATGGCGTCGATGTAACGGATCTCGCGCGGCTTCGCGTCCAGGGGTGCGGGGACCGGAGCCGGGGAGGGCGCGCACACCGCGCCGATCTCGCGCTCCCGGGTGGACGAAGGGACGGGACTTTCCAGAGCCTCGTCGGCCAACTGGTCGATTTCGGCTTTGATCTTCGCGCGCAAGGCCTCGATCTCGAAGGTGGTCAGGACGCCCTTGGCCTTGAGAAGAGTCTCGAACCGCGCCAGCGGGTCTTTCTTCGCCCATTCCTCGAAAAGGTGGGGCGGGACATAGGCGGTTCCAGACGCCTCCTCGTGGCCCCGCATCCTGAAGGTTTCGAACTCGAGGAGGGTGGGGCCGTCGCCGCTTCGGGCGCGGCCCGCGGCGTCGGTGGTGGCCTCATACACGGCCACGATGTCGTTGCCATCGACGGTCACGCCGCGCATGCCGTAGCCGATGGCCCGGTCGGACAGGCGTTTGCAGGCGAATTGCTCGCGGCTCGGGGTCGAAAGACCGTACTGATTGTTCTCGATGACGAAGAGGACCGGGAGTTTCCAGACCGCGGCCAGGTTCAAGGCCTCGTGGAAGTCGCCCTCGCTGGTGGCGCCGTCGCCGGTGAAGGTCGCGGCCACCCGGTCAGTTCGGTTGATCCGGCTGGCCAGGGCCAGGCCGCAGGCCACCGGCAGCATGGCGCCGAGGTGGGAGATCATCCCTACCAGCGACTTCTGGGGCAGTCCGAAGTGGAAAGTGCGGTCGCGTCCATTCGTGAAGCCGCCGCTCTTTCCGAAGAGCTGGCGGAAGAGCTGGGGCAGGTCCACCGATCGGGTGGTGAAGACGCCCAGGTTCCGGTGCATGGGCAGAATCCAGTCGTTCGATCGCAGCGCGAGGGTTACCCCCACCGCGATCGCTTCCTGACCGATGCCCGAGAACCACTTCGTCAACCGTCCCTGCCGGAGCAGGACCAGAGCCTTCTCTTCGATTATTCGAGGCACCAGGAGGGCTCGATGGAGCGCGCGCAACTCGGCGCTGCGGAGCCGCGACGCGGGCCCCAGTTCATCGGCCTCGACCACGTACGCGCCCGAGCGACCGGTATCCGTGCTTTCGCCGATGGCCATGTTTCGCGGAAGCTTATCAGCCGCCTGGCGGAGGCAGGCCAAAGCCGCTGCGGCAGCGTCTCGGGCCCGCACCATCTAAGATCCGCCCTGTCTCTTTGAGCCATGGACCGATGACACAAATGCGAGCGGCGGTGTATCGAGGGTCGATCCGGCTCGAGCTTGAAGACCTTCCCCGACCGGTTCCGGGCCCCGGCGAGATGGTGGTTCGCATCGATGTCTGTGGCGTCTGCGGGACGGACGTGAAAAAGATCGACAAGGGCCTGGTTCCGCCGCCTCGGGTCTTCGGCCACGAGATCGCGGGGGTCGTGGCGGCCCTGGGCGCGGGCGTAGCGAAGTTCCAGGAGGGCGATCGGGTGGTGGTGCATCACCACATCCCGTGCCTCAGGTGTTTCTATTGTGAGCGCAAGCTCTACGCGCAGTGCGCGATCTACCAGGAAAATGGAACGACCGCGGGGTTCGAGGCCGCGGGCGGGGGCTTCGCCGAGTATTTGAAGGCAGCGCCGCGCATCGTCGAACGAGGGACGATTCCCATCCCGACCCGAGTAAAGGCGGAAGTCGCCTGCCTGGTCGAACCCGTGAACACATGCCTCAAAGCCATCGACCAGGCGAACGTTCGCGCCGGTGAAACCGTGCTGGTGGTGGGGCAGGGACCGATCGGCTCCATACTCATGCAACTCGCGCAGATCCGAGGCGCCCGGGTCCTCGCCTCGGACCTTTCCCTGTTCCGGCTCGATCTGGCGCGGTCCCTGGGCGCCGTCGTCTTCGACGCCAAAGAGGGCGATCTCGGCGAGTGGGCGCGCTCGGAAACGGGAGGGCGCGGCGCCGACGTCACCCTGCTCGCGGCGACCGGGCAGGGCGCTTTCGATGAGGCCGTCGATGGGACAAGGCCGGGCGGGCGCATCGTCCCCTTCTCGGCGACTTCCCGGGGTGAGGTGTATCAGGTCGATCTGGGTTTACTCGCGGCCGCGGAGAAGCAGATCGTGGGCGTCTACAGCGCGTCCGTGGATATTCAGAAGGAAGCCGCGGATCTGGTCTTCACGGAACGCGTCAAGCTTCAGCCCCTGCTCACCAATTTCTTCCCCCTGCACCGCGTGAACGAGGCCATCGACCTCTTCCGCCGGCCCGCGGTGACCACGCTCAAGATCGCAATCGACATGAGGCTCGGATGAAGGCGGTGGTCCTTCATGGTCCGGGCGATGTCCGGTTCGAAAGTGTCGCCGATCTAAAGCCGGCGCGCGGGGAGATCGTGGTTCGTACTCTCGCGGCGCTGACCTGCGGCACCGACCTCAAAGTCGTTCGCCGCGGCTATCACGCGAAGATGCTGACCCCTCCGTGCGTTTTTGGTCACGAAGCGGCCGGGGAGGTGGCCGCGGTGGGCGAGGGTGTCACGTCTTTCAAGATCGGTGAGCGGGTCGTGGCCGCCAACTCGGCGCCATGCGGGCGGTGCCCGCAGTGCGCGCGCGGCCGCGACAGCCTTTGCCAGGACCTGCTCTTCTGGAATGGGACCTTCGCCGATGCTTACCTCGTCCCCGCCCGCGTGGTGGAGAGGAACGTGTTGCCCCTGGGCGGCGTGACCCCTCTGAACGCGGCCATGACCGAGCCCCTCGCCTGCTGCGTCAAGGGTGTTCAGGACGCCTTCGTGCGGGAGCGGGACCGCGTTCTGGTCGTCGGCGCCGGCCCGGTCGGTCTGATGCTGATTCACCTGTGCGCGCTCACGGGCGCCCGCGTTACCGTTGCGGCGCGGCGTGCCGAGGCGCTTCTGGTCGCCGCCACTCACGGCGCACACGAAACCGTCGTGATCACCCCCGGCGAAGCCGACCCGTGGCCCAAAGGCGGGTTGGAGCAGGCGTTCGATGTGGTTTTCGACACGGGAGGCGTCGCGGAGACGGCCGCTCTCGCCATCCGGGCCGTGGCCCGGGGCGGGGCGGTGAACCTTTTCGCTGGCTGCCCCGCCGGGACCAAGGTCGATCTCGACGTCGCTCGTGTCCACTACGACGAACTCCGAATCCTCGGAAGCTTCCATCACACGCCCGCGACATTTCGCGAGGCCTTCAGGCTCATCGAATCCGGCGTCATCGATCCGCTGAAGTTCATCACCGACCGGAAGGCTCTCCGCGACCTGCCCGAGAGCCTCATGGAGCCCATGCCGGGGGCCTTGAAAACGATGGTGTTGTTCCCCTAGCGACTCGAGGCCTCAGTTCCTAGTTCAGCGGCCCTGGAGTGGCCAAACCGAAGGGGGCGATCCTGGCCTGGAAGCGCGAGCCGTCGGCGGACACCATGTTGTAGTGACCCTCCATGGTTCCGAAGGGAGTTCCGAGCGGGCAGAAGCTCGTGTACTCGAACGATTGGCCGGGTTGAAGCACCGGCTTCTCACCCACCACCCCCGGGCCTTCCACCGTCTCGATGTCGCCGTCCGCGTCCTTGATGATCCACTTCCTCGACACCAGCTGCACGGGCAACTCCTCCGTGTTCGTGATCGTCACGGTGTAGGCAAAAATGAACTTGTTCGCCTGGGGGTTGCTTCGCTCCTCCAGGAAGCGCGAACTCACATGCACTTTGACGCCGTTCGTGATTGCTTCGCTCATCGCCTCGAACCTGTTCCCTCAAGATGCTACTGCGGAGGCGGTTCTTCGGGGAGGCGCCGCCCCCTTCGCCCTCAAAGTTCCAGGGGATGGATCAGGAGGCCGGAGGGAATCTTTGGATGGAAGAAGGTGCTCTTGGGCGGCATCGATTCAGAGCCATCGGCCACGGCCGCGATGTGCCGCAGCGGGGTCGCCCGCATCAGAATCGCGGCGGCGTCTTCGTGGGCCGCGAGTTCGGCCTTCGCGTCCGCGAGCGAGTGCACGAATTCGACCTTCGGATCGGCGAGGCCGAGGTGCTTGAAACCCACCTGATGCAGGAAATAGGTGTCGAGGTCACGGAGGCACGAAGGGGCCTCTTTCGGAAGTTCGTCGAGGACGCCCGGCGCCTTCTCACAGACGATGGCCTTGCCGTCGGGCCAGCAGATCGCGAACGCGAAGGGCAGAGTTGAACTCGCGACTTCGCGCGCCGCCTGCTCGATGCTGCCCACCGCATTCAGCAGGTACTGGCCATCGAGGCGCGTCATGACCTCCACCGCGCTCGGGGCGAAAAGGAGGATCCGGTGATACGGCAGGACCAGCAGACCCTGATCGTTGGGGCAGAAATAACCGTACGTTCCCGCACCCTCGGGCCCGACGTCCCGCAGATAGCGCTGGGCGGTGGCGTATCGGTGGTGACCGTCGGCGATGTACGAGGGCCCGTTCCCGGCGCGCTGCGCAAGAGTTCGGATGTCGCTTGCGTTCGTAATCGCCCAGAGGGAGTGCGCGACGCCATCGTCATCGGTGTAGGTGGCGAGGACCTGCTCCGCCTCCTTCGCTTGAGCGGCCGCCCGGGTGAAACCACCGTCGTCCTCGAAGAACAGGAAGATCGGGGAGAAGTTGGCGCGCGTCGCCTTCAAAACCGAGAACCGATCCTCCTTCGCCGGGCCGCGGGTTTTCTCATGAGGCCGGATCGCGGAGGAGCCTTCGGGCTCCACCTTGAATCTGGCCAGAATCCCGGAACGCACGAAGCTGCGGCCTTCCCACGAGAAGCGCTGCTCCAGCAGGTAAAGAGCGGGCGCCTTGTCCTGAAGCAGAGTGCCGTCCGCGCGCCAGCCCTTGAACGTATCTCCGATGCGTTCGTAGCCGCGCTCGCCGTCGGCGGGATCTTTCAGAATGAGACGGACCACGTTCCGGGCATGGCGTTCGAGAAGGGCTTTCCGGTATTCCTCCGAAATGACGTCGTAGGGGGGACAAAGGAGGCTCTCGAGAGGGCCAAGCTCCGGCTTGTGCCTCAGGGCGCGGAAAGGCTTTATCTCCGTCATCTGGCGATGGCTCCTCTTGGCTAGCGGGTCTCGATGAAACTGACCTTGGTGCTGCCCAGCTGGATCTGATCGTTGTGCTTGAGGACCGCGCGGTCGATGCGGGCCGAATTCAAGAGCGTGCCGTTGCGGCTCTTGAGGTCCAGGAGAATGTACTTGTTTCCTTCCATCTCGACCCGGCAATGGAAGCTCGAAATCCTCGGATCCTTGAGGACCAGGTCGTTTCTGGGATGACGGCCGATGGCGAAGGTGGTCGCGACGAGAGACACCTCCTCGGTCTGGCCTTCGCTCACGATGCGCAAGGTGCGAGAGGGTGCTTTGGGCGAGGGTGCTTGAGACAGGGTTCTAAGTTTGGCCGTCGAGTCGCTGGCCCGCGCGGCGGGTCCCTGGGCCTTCGGCGGATTGTCCGAAGGCGCACGCGGCGCCATCTTCGGCTCGGGAGCCACCGGGACGAACTCGTTCGTGGGTCCGTCGTCTAGGGCCGCCGCCGGGCCCGGCGGAGGAGGAGGGGGGGCGCTCGTCGCGGCCCGGTCGGGCTTGACGCTTCGCTGGGCGGGGAGGAGGTCGGCGAAATGAAGGGCGCACAACACATGCAGAGCGCCCAGGGCTTGCGGTTCGTCGAGGCCCGATCGCTTGGCGATGTCGTCGACCGTCCGCTCTCCATTGATCAGGGCGAGGACGCTCCGCTCAAGTTCGCTGAGGGTCCCGGGATCCCGGGACCCCGCGCGGGCGCGCAGAATGCTCCGGCGCGAGAGGAACTCCTTCTGCAGTGTCTCCTTCTGGCACTGGGAACGCAGGGCTTCGACCAGGACCGCCCCGAAGTCGGGGGCGATGGTGTATGTCCAGGGCGGAGGGGTGACGCCATCGTAGATCGTGAACGTTCCGTTGGTCCAGGTGGCCACGTCGCGTAGGGCATCGAGGGACAATCCACGAAGGTCGTCCGCCATGGATTCCTCGGTGGCGAAACGCTCCGCGATCAGGGCCTGGGGGATCCGATTCGCACCGGCATTTTGTTTGCCGAGCGCCGTCTCGACGTCCCGCAACTTCAACGAGCCGCCCGCCGCGAGCCGGGCCTCGATCTGAAGCTGGACCTTGCTGGAGACGCACCAGACCGGCTTGCCGTCGACGAAGAACACGCGGGTTTCCTGGTCGGGCCGCTCGAAGGCGGCCACCGACGTGCGCTGGGTCTGGCTCAGAAACAGAAAGATGTCGGCTGCGCCGACACTCTCTATTTGGCCCTCAATGGCAAACCGCATGGCTTCTCTTTGCAGGACTCTACCGCGAGTCCCACCTCCTGGCACTCCGCCCGACTGACCGTGGCCACGGAGCGCGCCGGGTGCTGGGGGGTGTCAAAGCCGGGCTTGGGGCGGGGGCGGCGGATGAGCTACTCTCAGGGAAATGGGACAGCATGCATCTAGAAGGCGGTTTTGTGCGGGCGCGTGTCGTGCGGCCCTGGTTACGGGCGCTTTGGGGCCTCTCGTCGGCTGCGGCGGAGGCGGGGGCGGTGGCTCGGCCTCGCCGAGCGGGACGCCGACAGGCCAGGCCCTGCCGCGCCTCAGCGGAACGCTTTCCGGGAACACGGTCTCCCTCACGATCGACGCAACGTCGCCCCTGGCGAGCGTGGGCGGCGCCGCGTTCGTGCAGGCTGGGCCCAGCCAGTTCCTCATCGCGCGCACCGGGTCGGCCGCCTTCACGGTCTTGACGGCGATCTGTACCCACGAGATGTGCGCCATCACGGGTTTTGCGGACACGCGCTACGTCTGTCCGTGCCATGGTTCAACCTTCGACCGCGACGGACGAGTGCTGGTCGGGCCGGCCACGGCGGCCCTGCGTTCGTTCCCATCGACCTTTGCCGGAACCGTCCTGGTGGTCGCCCTTTGAAGCGGCGCCCCGGCTTCGCTTGCCGCGCGGGCCTCACCAGTGCGCTCGCCGCCGTCCTCGCTCTTCCCGCCG
>JANODX010000205.1:0-2407 GCA_031412915.1 Vicinamibacteria bacterium
CCGCGCGTCGCCGAAGTCGGTCAGCAGGCCGAAGTGGAGGCGGGCGTCGCGGTTCGCGAGGAACCGGACCTCCAGAGCCTCGGCCAGTTCGTTCACCCCCTTGAGACTGGTGAGCATGGTCGGCACCACGACCAGGGTGCGAAACCCGGGATCGATCCCGCGGGCGAAGTCGAGGCGGGGCAGCAGGTCGGGCCTTGCGAGAAGGGTGGCCAGCCAGTTCACCAGCGCGACCGCGAGCTGGCTGGTCGCGAGCAGGGCGGGAACCGCGACGAGGGCGGACCACGCCGCGAGGTCCGCCGACCGCCCCTGCCGGACCAGGCCGACGGTGAAGATCGCGGTGAGGAGGACACAGGCGCCCAGGTACAGGGACAGCGGGAAGCGCGCGCCCATGCGGCGAACCGCTTCGACCCAGGGAAGCCGAACCCCGGCTGCGTGCTCGAGCTGAATGCGGCCCTTGTCGATCAGGTAGAAGCCGACGTGCGCCTCGCGTTCATCGCCGCCCGCGGCCCGTGCCGCGTCACCCTCGCGTGACAGGTGGATGACCGTCCGCGCCACCTCGCTCTCCAGCGAGGAGGCGTGCCTCGCCACCCTCTCGACCGCATGCCGGTAGCGGTCACGGGTGGCGAAGTCCATGCGGCCGTACACCCCGCCCGGATCCTCGAGCAGGATCTTCTCGACCGAGCTCATGGTTTCCACGAACTCCCGCCAGTCGATCGCCCGGAGCGCGCGCAGGCTCCCGATGCTGTTGCTGATCGAGAGCTGGTTCGCGGCCTGGCCCTGGGTATCCGATTGAACCATCTGTTCGATGGTCGAGCCGGAAGCGGACAGGCGCTGCTCGATCCAGGTGAGGGGCAGGGCCAGGGCCGAGCTCTGGCCCTGGAGCCTTCGCGCCAGGGCGGCGACGAATGCGCTGACGAGCGGTGGATTCGACCGGGCCATGTCGGCGATCACCAGGATCAGGCTGGTCGGATCCTTCTCCGCGACCGAGATCATCTCGTCCGCCCACCCATCGGCCTGGCCCCGGTAGATCATGCTTTCGACCACCCGGGCGCCGACCCGTCGCAGATTCTCGATAAGGGCCAACCGCAGCATGATGGGAATCGCCCAGAGTTCCCCGAGCTTGAGGTCTTCCACGTTTTGGTAGGCGGCCACGAAGCGGTTGAGGCTGTCGGGATCGACGCGCGCATCGCCGTGAGACACCGCCTCCAGGGCGATGTCGTAGACGCGGGGAAGCCCCATCGACGGCCCGGCGCCGAGCCGCGGCAGTTCAAGGCTGTACTTTTTCGGGAAGTGCCGCCTCGCGGTGCGGATCTCCTCCTCGATGAGAAAGGAGTTGTCGAGCAGCCACTCCGCGGCCGGGGTGATCCGGCGTGACGCCTCGGCGGCCTCGGTCAGCAGCTTGAAGGCATCTCCAAGGACGGCCTCGTTATCGACCAGCCGTGCGAGCAGGTGATCGGGGCCGCGGCGCAGCCCGAACTTGTGGGAGTCGGCGAGCGTCCGGCCGTGCTGCTCCATCTGGTCCGCGCTGAAGAGTTCGGAACGGAGCGGCGGCTCCGCGGAAGCGTACTTCGCGGCCAGAGTGTCGCCGCGCAGCCGCGCCGTCAGTCGGAGCAGGATTGCGCGAATGGTCCACTCTCTTTCAGATCCTTTCGGCCGTCCGCAATCCGCGGACGTACCGGCCGCTCGCGCGGCGGAACGCTCTATTTGGAAGCCTTGACCCCCACCCTAGTCCAGGATGGGTCCTCGGTATGTGCGGCAGCGTACCGAAGACCGGGACGGGGGGAGCCCGCGGGCCGCGGTACGAAAGGTCAGGGTTGGGGCGCCGCCCGGGTCAGCAGGTGGAGTCCGCCGGCCCCGGAAGCGGCCAGCAGATCGTCGGGCGCCCGCGCGTCGATCCCGAGGGCCCACACCCGGTCGGTGACGAGACCCTCGTCCCGGAGCCGGCTCCAGCTGAGGCCCCGATTGTCGCTCCGATACACCCCCCCCCACGCGAAGTCGCTGACGAAGATGACGTCGCCCCGAGGCGACACCGCGATGCCGGTGAAATCGGAGTCGGGTAGACCGTGCGCCCCGAGGGACCAGCTGGAGGCGTCGTCGGAGGAACGGTACAGACCCCGGCTGGTGGCGGCAAAGATCACCCGCGGCGCCCCCGAAACCACCGCCAGACTGTTCACCCGCGCGAGGCCCGGACTCGGGATTCCGGTCCAGGTCCGTCCTTCATCGCGGCTGACCTGGAGGCCAAGCCCGGTGGCGGCGAGAGAGATCTCCCCGAGAGGAGAGAGCGCGATCGTTAATATTTTTAGTGTTGAAGTGGTTACCAGCATTAATCTTTGCATTAATAATATTATTCGACGCAGGAGTATTTGCATTAACTACAAGAAATGCAGTAACAAAGTAAAATGAAATC
>JANODX010000206.1:0-15499 GCA_031412915.1 Vicinamibacteria bacterium
GTTCTGCGTCCGGCAGAGTAGCAAGCCGATCGTCGGCTTGTCGTCAGCGGCTTTGACCTGCGCGTCCAGCGCACTCAAATAGAAGTTCAACTGCCCGGCGTGTTCGGGCTTGAACGCGTGCGCCTTCAGCTCCACCACGACGTAGCACTTCAAACGCGTGTGGTAGGAGAGCAAGTCGATGAAGAACTCCTCGCCCGCTACCTCCAGCCGGAACTGACGCCCGACGAAGGCGAATCCCGCCCCGAGTTCCATGAGAAACCGAGTGATATGGCGGATGAGGGCGTTCTCGATATCCCGCTCGTGAGCCTCGTCGCCGAGGCCGAGGAAGTCGAAGTGGTAGGGATCCTTGAGAACCTGGCTGGCGAGGCCCGCTTCGCGTGGAGCGAGCCGCTCGTCGAAGTTGGTGACGGCCGCGCCCTGGCGCAGGTGGAGCTGGTTCTTGATCTGGAGGGCCAACGTCTCGCGCGGCCAGGAACGCTGGAGGGCCTCTCGGGCGTACCAATCGCGAAGATTGCGGTCGGAGAGGCTTGTGATCAGAGTGACGATGTGGAACCAAGGCAATTGTGCAGCAGACTGCTGCACAATTAGGAAGTCGGGGCATTCCTGGGCGAAGAGCCTCATATATTTGAGGTTACGAGGCGAGAATCCCTTCATGTCCGGGAAGGCCGCTCGGAGGTCAGCGCCAAGGCGATCGATTACCTTGGCTCCCCAGCCCTGTCGCTGCTGGCGGTCCAGGATGTCCCGCCCGATGTCGTGGTACAGGCGGATCTGCTCCTCATTCGCCGCCAGCACGGCACGCTGACGGGCACCCCGGATGCGTTGTTTGAGACTCACCAGCCAGTCGGCATAGCCGAGCGGCAACACGGAGACTGGCTTCTTCGCCATAGTGCCCACCCTTAGTCGTTGTTTGGGAGTTGGGGAGCCTAGGGGTGGGCAAGTGCCGGGTCGGGTCCGATTCGCCTACACTTTCCCCAATGACTCCCCGGGGCAAGGGTCCGCGGCCATGACCAAGAAGGACCTCAACGAGCGAGACATCTGCTCGAAGTTCATCACCCCCGCCATCCTCGCCGCCGGCTGGGACCTCACCACCCAGATCCGCGAAGAAGTCCGCTTCACCAAGGGCCGCATCATCGTCCGAGGCAAACTCGTAACGCGCGGCAAAGACAAGCGCGCCGACTACATCCTCTACTTCAAGCCGAACATCCCCATCGCCATCATCGAGGCCAAGGACAACCTCCACCCGATGGGCGCCGGCCTTCAGCAGGGCCTCGACTACTCAGCCACTCTCGGCATCCCTTTCGTCTTCGCCAGCAATGGCGACGGCTTCGTCTTCCACGACAAGACCCTCAAGGAAGGCGAAGGCGACATCGAGAAGACGCTCACCCTCGACGAGTTCCCAACCCCCGCCCAGCTCTGGGAGAAGTACCGCGCCTTCAAGGGCCTCGACCCCGAGGAAGAACGCATCGTCCTTCAGGACTACCACCCAGACGCCCCCGACAAGCAACCCCGCTACTATGAGCAAAGCGCCATCAACGCGACCGTCGAAGCCATCGCCAAAGGCCAGGACCGCAACCTCCTGGTCATGGCCACCGGCACCGGCAAGACCTACACCGCGTTCCGCGTGCTACCCACGATTGGGAGCGCAGGAGTCGCTGTCGGCCTCTGCGGTAGGATTCCCCCGGAAGATCTGCCATGTCCGAATCCATCACCATTCCCGCGCATATCGAAAACGGAACGCTCTTGCTGGATGCCCCCCTCCCAAAGGGTGCGGTATCGGTCGAGGTGCGGGTCGAGGTGAGCGACGGAACGCGCGCTCCCGAGCGGATCGAGGATGAGTCTCGCGCGGTGGGTGCGGATCGCTTAGGGCCGTTTGCGTTGACCGAGAGATACCTTCTCGGCAAGGTGATGGATATGGGCGGCCAGGCTGGCGCCAATCTCCACCTTCAACTGGCCGATGGCAGAACCGTGACCGTGGATGCGACTCAGGAGCAGCTTGCCGCCGACCGCGAGGACCGGCTCCACCACGAGGCGCTCCTGCGGGTTGAGGTTGAAGAGGACCTTAAAACGGGTCAGCTCCGAAATGCGCGGCTCATTCACTTCACGCCCTATCGACCGCGCTTCGACAGCAAGGCTTTCGATGAGATGGTTCGGAAGGGGACGCGAGCCTGGAAGGGCGTCGATAACCCCGCTGCGTGGGTGCGCGAACAGCGGGGGGATTGATAAATGCCGAGAGGCGTGCTGGTCGATACGTCGTTTCTGATCAGCCTGGTAGCCTCCGATCGCAAGAACCATCTGGTTGCGCGGGATTACTTCCGCGCCGCCATCGAGCAGGGAGTCCCGCTATTTCTGTCGACCCTCGTCGCCTGCGAGTTTTCGCGGAAACAACCTGTGGAGGATTTGGGCCTCCACAACTTCCTGGTGTTGCCGTTCAATCTTCCCGAGGCGGTCCAGGCGGCCAAACTTTCAGCGGCGCTGAAACGGGATGACGGTGATGACCGGACCTCGGTCGCAATCGATGTGATGCTCTTGGCCCAGGCCGACAAGAATCAGATCGGTGCAATCTTGACTGAGGATGCTGACACCCTTGGCAAGTACTGTGATCGCCTCCGTCTACAAGGGCTGATCACTTGCCACGCCATCGTGTTGTCCGACGGCTTCGCCCCCACTCGATTGACGGACGCGGCTGTGCAGGGACTCACGTTCCCGCCGGTGGACGAGGCCTGACCTTCCTTGACACGGGCTTCGCTGGTTCAAGGTTCAACCAGAAGTCCGCGCTGGTTACCGAAGGCCGCGCCGAGGGCGACCGCTGTCTTTGGCGAGACCCCGCGCCGTCCCTTGATGATCTCGCTCACGGTTCTGGGCGCGCAGCCCATGATTGCTGCAAGGTCGGTCTGACTCCAGCCACGTGCTGCAAGCTCCTCTCAGACGAACTCTCCCGGGGGGAATACTTCTGCGGGGAGCGTCCTGTCAGGCATTGGTTCCCGGCGGCGGCGGGGCAGGTGCCGGGGGAGGCGGCGCAATCGGCTCCCAGTTCTGCGACTGAAGCGGCTTGGCGAACTCGCGGATGTTTATGGGATCGAGGAACACGGGGCCGAAGCGCCCCCGGCCTGTGATGTTGGCGATCGCTTCCCGCATGAAGGGAAAGAGCGCAGCCACACAGTTGCCGCTTGCGAGGTACTCACGGATCGTCATGTTCTCCTGGCCAGGGATGACTCGTACGAGGGCCGTCATCCCCAGCTTCAGCTCATAGCTCGATCCTGGACGCGTCGACAGAATCACTTGACAGATTCCGCGAT
Source organism: Vicinamibacteria bacterium (assembly GCA_031412915.1). Lineage (GTDB taxonomy): Bacteria > Acidobacteriota > Vicinamibacteria > Fen-336 > JAGNNV01 > JAGNNV01. The sequence goes on from JANODX010000206.1 coordinate 3,297, forward strand.
CCCCCATTTCCTTGAGAGAGACCTCGGTATCGAAGCCGGTTATCTTGGGTGCGGCATTCTCCGGCAGCGTCAGAGAGTCTGGTTGATGTCCAAAGACGCAAGTGTCTATGAACATCTTGACGAGTTGGATGCCCGGATCTTTGGATGGGTCCATGTCTTTACGCAGCCAGGGCAAGGTTGTCGTTTGCGGCCGGCGCCTCTGGTCGAGGTTCCTCTGAACCCTCCTGATGAAGGGCAACCGTGAGAACGCGATTCGAGTTCGACTCGGAAGTCGATTGAGAGTCAAACACGGTGATGCCGTCGCTGGCTGGCGCGATGCGCGACGAGAGGATGTCTTTACGCAGCCAGGGCAAGGTTGTCCTTTTGCAGCCGGAGCCTCTGGTCGAGGCTCCTCTGAGCCAACCTGCTGAAGGTCAACGGTGAGTTTGCGATTCGAGTTCGACTCGACAGTCGATTGAGGCTCGAATTCCTAGTGATAGTCCGTTAAATCGACATCGAGCGCGGCGCCGTCCGAGAAGCGGAACGTGGTCCGCCAATTGTGCTTCAGCGTGGAGGCAAGCGCGGCATAGGCCACGAGGGCACCCGGGGGCCCGGGGTGAAGATTCTGGTGAGGCCTGGCCTCAACAGCGCCTGCACGATCCGGATCTCGCACCCGTGCTCCTCAGGGGCGCTCGAGGCTGTCCGCGATCCGGATCTTGATGAACGACTGGCGCGTCACTCCCAGGCGGCGTGCGCGACGATCGATCTCCTGAAGGAGTTCCACCGGAAAATCCACGTTCACCCTCTGCACTTCACGCCCCGGCCGCCTCGCGCTCCCGAGGTCCAGCTGCGGGGACAGATTGACGCCCGCATCGTGCATCGCGTCGAGAGACTCGGCCGTCTTTGCCCTACCTGCCGAGGTAGCGTTCTTCTTCTTCATCTCGTGCCCGCCTTACGGAAATGATGCGGACGCGTTCATCTCGAACCGTGATGAACGCCGACCACACGTGTTTGCCAATCCTGCCGATAACCTGTGTCCGCGGCTCGTCCAGGCTTCGCGCCCGGATCTCGAGCCGGTCCGGATCCAGCCACAACGACTGCGCGGTCACAAAATCGATCCCGTGTTTTCTCTGGTTGGACGCCGATTTCGCGGGATCGAACTCAAAATCCATGGGATATAGAAAATATACCATTTCCGCGACTCTCCCGCGTCTTCGGCCCCGTCGATCCATCTGAGCGTCCTGGCCATGGGAGAGATCCGGCGTGGGATCCAGAACGTTCGCGGGCGCGCTCCGCAGCAGGCTGCGGCCCGTGATCGATGGGCCTCTTCGATCGTGCGGCAACACGGGGATCGGATACCGCCTATCGGCCTCCAGATCGCGGAAGAGTGGGGCGGCCTGATCAGCACACGAACCGCGTCCCTAATCGACCCCATGATGGCTGCGACGGCGCGGGTGAGCAACCTCATTTTGGTCACGCGAAATGTCCGGCATGTCTCCTGGACCGAAGTCGAGGTCTTGAATCCATTCCGTGGCCAGGAATGGAGGCGCGCCTTAGACGCCGGGGCCATCAACTGGTAGCCGGGCGACGAGATTGCTCCCTCGCATCCCTTCCGTCGGGCTCGTCGCAATGACGGGGGGCTCGGGTGGAGATTCTGGTGGGGCAACCCGGTCGCCGGCACGACCCTCCTCACTGCTTCAAAAATGCCGGCTTGAATCGCGCTCGATCAGTGCTTCCGGACCCCGCCGCGCTTGCCCCGCATGAGGGAGGCCGCCTACACTCGGCGTATGCGTGTTGTCGGCGCCAAGGATCGTTCCGAAATCGAGTTGGACCCGGGCAAGGCTCGCAAGCGCGGCCTTGTCCTCGACGCGATGTGGAAGTCAGCCTCAGCCACGCGCCCCCGGGGTGTTTTCCGGGGCACGCACGCGTACTTCAACCGCCTCGATGAAGCCCGGCAGGTGCTCCTCGCGCGCACCCTCAACATCAACTGATGGCTGAGGATCCGCTCCTAAACCTCCTCTCGAGATTTCACGACGAGGGCGTCGAGTACGTGCTGGTAGGCGGTCAGGCCGTGCGACTTAACGGCTACGTGCGCGCTACCGAAGATATCGATGTCCTTGTGCGAGCGTCCCGAGAGAACGGTGAGCGGATTATCCGGGCGCTCGGTTTTCTCGCCTCCTCCAAGGAGCTGAGCGCGGAGTGGTTTATTCCGCCGGATGACGGCTCGGTCGAGAACATCCGGGTTGCGGACGACCTGCTTATCGATCTGCTGTTCTCCGCCAATGGCGAGACCTATGAGTCCGTTCAGCCCCACGTTCGTGAATTGATGACTGAGGGTGTGCCGATTCGGGTTCTCGACATCGACGGGTTGATAAAGACAAAGACCGACTATCGGGAGAAGGACGTGCTGGATAAACATGTCCTGGCGCGCATCAAGGAGGAGTTGAAGGGAAGCCGGGGTTGACTCCCGTCTGAGGCAGCAAATCTTGCACCGACTGGGTTGAAGGCATCGCGAGATTGCTTCGGGCCTTGCCGGAACGAAGTGGCCCTGCTGAGGACGACGGGCGAATTTGCTTCATTCCAGCCGGTTTTCCGAAATCGGTGGCTGAGCTTGCCGAAGCCACCGACGGTCCCTTCGACAGGCTCAGGGACCGGTTTGTCGTCCTCCCCAATGTCACGGACGTAGTCCGTGCTGAAACTCGCAATGCCGGCGGGGGGGCGGCGAGGCGGGCGGCGGGCGCGGCATGAACCTCCAACGGAGCGTTTAGACTCCGCGCCTACAAATGCCTACTCCCGCTGCTATTCCGCTTCCTGTGAAGTGGGCCAAGGTTCTTGATCAGACTCGTTGTATCGGGTGCCATGCTTGCTCTACGGCTTGCAAGTCCGAAAACGACGTTCCGATTTCGGTTCATCGGACTTATGTGAAGAACGTCGATATCGGGGTGTTTCCGACCGCTCGGCGGGCTTTCCAGGTCACTCGTTGCAATCAGTGTGAGAACCCGCCCTGTGTGACGGCTTGTCCTACTTCTGCGATGTTCCAGAGGAAAGACGGGATCGTTGATTTCGACAAGGACTGGTGCATCGGGTGCAAAGCCTGCATCGCGGCTTGTCCTTACGATGCGATCTTCATCAATCCCGAGGATCACACGGCCGAGAAGTGCAACATGTGCGCGCATCGGCTGGAGGTTGGGTTGGAGCCGGCGTGCGTGGTGGTGTGTCCGACCCAGGCGATTCTGGTGGGGGATATGAATGATCCTGCTTCGAAGGTCGCTGGGATCATCAATCGGGAAGTGGTGGCGGTGCGGCGGCCGGAGAAGGACACTCGTCCGAAGCTCTTCTATAAGGGGGCTCATTCGGCCACCCTGGATCCGCTGGCTGCTCGACGGCCCACTGGTGGGATCTTTATGTGGTCGGAGCAGGCTGGGCGGTTGGAAGGCTCGACGGTGACTTCGGGGGTGGCTTCGACAAGCTCAGCCACCGCTGAGGGTCCCTTCGACGCTTCGACGTGGCTCAGCGCAGGCAAGCTCAGGGACCGTGGCGGTGCGCGGACTACCTCTTCTGCCGCGGCCGTCCTCTCCTATGACATTCCCCATAATCGTCCCTGGGACTGGCGGGTTTCGGCGTACACGTGGACCAAGGGGATCGCGTCGGGCGTGTATCTCGTCGCGGCACTTCTGGTGATGCGCGGACGGCTTGCCACCACCACACCGCTGTGGGAGATCGGGGTGCCGGTGATCTGCGCGATCTTCCTTGCCATCACCGGGGCGCTGCTGATCTGGGACCTCAAGCAGCCGAAGCGGTTCTATTACATGTTCCTGCGGCCGCAGTGGAAGAGCTGGCTGGTGCGGGGGGCGGTGATCATCACCGCTTACGGCGGTCTCCTCGCCTTCCACTACTTCTTCGGCGGGATGGGGAATGCGAGTGCTACGCGGGCGCTGCTGGTCGTCGGCGTGCCGCTCGCCGGTCTCACCGCCATCTACACCGCGTACCTGTTCGCCCAGGCGAAGGCGCGGGATCTCTGGCAGAACCCGCTGCTGCCCGCGCACTTCGTGGTTCAGGCCCTGGTGGCGGGGTCTGCGGTGCTGGCGCTCGCGGCCCCCGGGCAGGCCGGGCTGGGGCGCCTCGTGGCCCAGACCACGCTGCTTCATCTGCTGCTGGTGGCGGGCGACGTCACCCTCACGCATGGCACCGCGCACGCGCGCATGGCCGCGCACGCGATCACCCACGGCGAGTTCCAGAAGTACTTCTTCCTGGCCCTCACCCTTTCCGGCATCGGACTTGCTACACCCTGGTATGGCGCGCCTGCTGCGGTCTGCGCCCTCTTCGGTCTTCTCGCCTGGGAACACGCCCATGTCCAGGCCGGCCAATCGGTGCCCCTCGCATGAGCGCTAAACGACTTCCCATCGACGCCGATCACGGCGCGGTCAACGTCTTCAAGGAAGACACCGCTTCGCGGAAGGAGACGTTCTATCCGGGCCCGAGCGGGGGTGAGCTGGCCGCGTTCCCGCCAAAGGAACGGTGGGACGACTGGGTGGAACTCGACTCGAAGTCGTGGCCTCGCCGGAAGGAGCTGCGGCAGGTTCTGGTTCCCACCACCTGCTTCAACTGCGAGTCGGCCTGCGGTCTGCTCGCGTATATCGACAAGGAAACACTCCAGGTCCGGAAGTTCGAGGGGAATCCCGAGCACCCGGGGTCGCGCGGGCGCAACTGCGCCAAGGGTCCGGCGACGCTCAACCAGATCCAGGACGTGGACCGGATCCTCTATCCGCTGAAGCGGGTGGGGAAGCGGGGCAGCGGGAAGTTCGAGCGGGTGTCGTGGGACGTGGCCATGGACGACATCGCGGGGCGCATTCGCAAGGCGCTGGTGGACAAGCGCCCGAACGACATCATGTACCACGTCGGCCGGCCGGGCGAGGATGGTTACACCGAGCGCGTGCTCGCGGCCTGGGGTGTGGATGGCCACAACTCGCACACCAACATCTGCTCTTCGGCGGCGCGAGCCGGGTACCAGTTCTGGATGGGCTTCGATCGCCCGAGCCCGGATCACGCGAATGCCGAGGTGATCCTGCTCATCAGTGCTCACCTCGAGTCGGGCCACTACTTCAATCCGCACGCCCAGAGGATCATGGACGGGAAGCAGAAGGGCGCGAAGCTGATCGTGATGGACGTGCGTCTGTCCAACACCGCCACCCATGCCGATCACTGGATCGCGCCGTACCCCGGGTCTGAAGCGGCGATACTCCTCGCCATCGCGAGTTTCATCATCCGGCGGAAGCGGTACAACGCCGACTTCATGCGGAAGTTCTGGAACTGGGAGTCGTATCTGGCCGCCGAGCGTCCCGAGCTTCCGCGGACGTTCGAGAGTTTCGTCGGTGCCATCGGCGAGGCGTATTCGCACTATTCGTTCTCTTTCGCGGCGGCGGAGTCGGGCGTCGACGAAGCGAAGCTGCGCGAGATCGCCGAGATCGTGTCGAAGGCGGGCACGAAGCTGGCCGCGCACAACTGGCGCTCGGCCGCGGCGGGGGCCGAGGGCGGATGGCAGGTCGCGCGCTCCCTCTTCTTCCTGAATTGCCTGCTGGGTGCGGTCGCCTGCGAGGGCGGGACGTATCCCAACACCTGGAACAAGTACGTCCCGAAGCCGATGTACATGCCGCCGCATCCGAAGACCTGGAACGAACTCACGTGGCCGAAAGAGTTCCCGATGTCGATGTACGAGATGTCGATCCTGCTCCCGCATTTCCTTCGCGAGGGCCGCGGCAAACTCGACGTCTACTTCTCGCGTGTCTACAACGCGGTGTGGACGAACCCCGACGGCTTCTCGTGGATCGATCAGCTCACGAAGGACGATTCGCCCATCGGCCTTCACGTGGCGTTGACCCCAACCTGGAGCGAGACCGCGTACTTCGCGGACTACATCCTGCCCATGGGTCTCGGCAGCGAGCGTCACGACCTGCATTCATACGAGACCCAGGACGCACAGTGGATCGGATTCCGCCAGCCCGTGCTGAAGGAAGCGAAGCGGCGGATGCGTAAGGACGTGGGTGCGGACACGCGCGGGGTCAACCCGGGCGAGGTGTGGGAAGAGAACGAGATGTGGATCGATCTCTCCTGGCGGATCGATCCCGACGGGTCGATGGGGATTCGGAAGTTCTTCGAATCCAAGAAGGCGCCGGGAACGAAGCTCTCGATCGACGAGTATTACGACTACATATTCGACCACTCGGTGCCCGGCCTCCATCACAAGGCGGCGAAGGAACAGCTTCAGCCCGGCGAGTTCATGCGGCGGTACGGGGCCTACGAGATCAAGAGCGGCATCGGGCCGCTTTTCGCTGAAGAAGTGCCCGAGAGCGAACTGGTGGATGTGGCGAAGGACGGTTTCGGCCGCGTCTATGCGGCCTCACCCAAACCCGAGTCGCACAACGTCGCGCCGCTTCCCATGCCGGACCCCGATGCGCAGGGACGGCGGCCCGTTGGTATCGATGTCGATGGTCGGGTCCTGCGCGGTTTCCCGACGCCCTCCGGCAAGCTCGAGTTCTATTCGCCGACCTTGAAGGCGTGGGGTTATCCCGAGGCCGCGATTCCCACGTACATCAAGAGTCACGTGCATCCCGAGAACCTCGAAGCGGGCGAGGTGCCTCTGATTCCCACCTTCCGGCTGCCCATACAGATTCACACCCGCAGCGGTAACTCGAAGTGGCTTTCGGAGATCGCGCACAGCAATCCACTCTGGATTCACACGTCGCATGCGGCGGAGGTGGGGGTTGAAAACGGCGATCTCGTGCGCGTCTCCACGCGTATCGGCTACTTCGTCGTGAAGGCGTGGGTGACCGAAGGCATAAAGCCCGGCGTCGTCGCGTGCTCGCACCACATGGGTCGCTGGAAGCTCGAATCGGGGGAAGGGCAGAGGTCGTCGATGGCCACGGTTTCGATGGAGCGCAACAAGTCGAAGTACATGCTGCGAAGGCTCTCCGGCGTGGAAGCGCACAAAGATGTCCGCGATGCCGACCTGTCGCGCGTCTGGTGGACCGACGCCGGTGTCCATCAGAACCTCACCTTCCCGGTGCAGCCGGACCCGCTGTCAGGCATGCACTGCTGGCACCAGGCCGTGCGGGTGGAGAAGGCCCACGAGGGCGACCGCTACGGCGATGTCTCGGTGGACCTGGAGAAGTCGAAGGCCCACTACGAGCACTGGATGAAGAAAACGCGCCCGGCCGGGAAGTTCTCCCCCGACGGCACCAGGCGGCCGCATTGGCTCCAGCGTCCGTTGAGGCCGAGCAAAGACGCGTACAAGTTGTAACGGGCGGTCCTCGGTCCCGCTTTCGCCGAGAATGGAGCGGGTCCTGGGAGGGAGTGGGCCTGCACGCGACGGGGCGTCCCCCGAGGGGAGGCTTCGCGCTAGAGGCGAGTCACTCCGTCGAGATGCGTCCCTCTTTCGCGAACGCCTACGGAGCTGTGCTACGTAGGCGTTGGCGGGCAGATCGCTGGCGCTCACTGTCGCCGATCCGAGGCGGGTAAGGAACACCCGATCCCATCGTTTGGCGTCCAGGGTGACGCACCCGCCGCCCCCGGTGCGGCAGGCCCACTCGCTCCTTGGGCCCGCGGGAGACAACTGCCAAGCCCACGACCGCCATCTCATTGGGGACGCCATGCGGCCCACGGATGTGAAAGCGGGAAAGGCCCCTCGGCCACAGCACCAATGCGGGACGCGCCTCTTCATGTTCCGCGTCTGGCGCTCTGCTAGCGTTGGCTCTCTTCGACTCGCTACCGCTCTTCCCACCCATGCTCCTGGATCCCGGCTACAAGTTCTGTCCGAAGTGCGGGGCGGCCCTCAGTCGGCGCAGGCTCAAGGACTTCGAGCCCGAACGCCTCGTCTGCACCCAGTGCAAATTCGTCATGTACCTGAACCCGAAGGTCGCGGCGGGAGCGGTGGTCCAGTATGAGGGCGGAATCGTTTTACTGCGGCGGGAGATCGATCCGCGGGCCGGCTTCTGGGTTCACCCCGGCGGCTTCGTGGACCGGGGCGAGACCCTGGAGGCCGCGGCGCGGCGGGAGACGCGCGAAGAGGTGGGACTCGACGTGGAGATCGGCCGTCTTCTCGGCGTCTACTCGTTCCCGGACAGCGAGGTGGTGGTGGTGACCTACGCCGCTCATGTCCTCGCCGGTTCGCCAACCGTCGGCGACGAGAGTCTCGAGGTCAGGACTTTCCTTCCCCACGAACTGCCGTGGGATGACCTCGCATTCCCAAGCACGCAGCAGGCTCTGCGCGACTACCTGCGGACCATGGATGGAGAGGGGGGGCTCGCACCGCGAGACTCTAGGGATATGGCTTCGGATTTGGAGGGGGGGCGGAGCCCTCGCCATGAGCGTGTGTCGATCCTGGGCGAAGACCCGGCGACCGTCGCCGGCCGGCTCGAAACTTTGCTCCAGGCCAGAACCGAAGCCTTCCTGGCCAACGACGCCCGCGCGGCTTCGCTCGTCTACCCCTCGCTCATCGGAATCCTGTGCAACGCTCGCCGCTTCCGCGAGGCTCTGACTTTCGCCGAGGAGGGCCTCGCTCTCACTCACGACCCGATGATCGCCCGTCTGGCCGACGAAATCGCCGACGATCTGGCGGAGTCGGAGCGGGAGAGATGTTGACGCTTGGCTGCGCATGACGCGACCCCTTAGACTCCCGGCCCTTATGAACATTGCCAAGACTCTGGTCGGATTTGTTTCTGTGGTTGCCCTTGCGGGCTTCCTTCCGGGGTGCGGCTCGAGTTCGACTTCTCCGTCGTCCGGGACGCTCGGGATCGAAGAGCTTTCGGCGGGGACCGGGGCCACGGTCGCGGCGGGCGACACCGTGAATGTCTCATACGTGGGACGGCTCGCGAGCGGAAGTCAGTTCGACGCCGGCACGTTCTCTTTCCGGGTGGGTGCTGGGTCCGTGATCAAAGGATTCGACGATGGAATGATCGGCATGAGAGTGGGGGGCAAGCGCCGCCTGACCATCCCCCCCAACCTTGGCTACGGAAGCCAGGGGAGCGGCCCGGTGCCGGGTAACGCCACCATCGTTTTCGACGTCACCCTCAACTCGATTGTGGGGAAGTAGCCGGGTGATCCGGGCGTCAATGACCGTGGCGCCGTACCTTCCTTGACCAGCCGCGAGGGCGGCGCACGCGCGGCGTACTCAGAACGGTAAGGGTTTTTTGCACGATCTCATCCTCTGGATCCAGGAAGTCGCGGTCCCGAAGCTCGGCCTGTTCGGGATGTTCCTGGTGGCCATGGCCGACTCATCGTTCGTTTCCCTGCCCGAAGTCAGCGACCTTCTCGTCGTTACCGCAGCGGCCAAGGAACCGGACATCGCCTGGGAGTTCGTCCTGGCCACCGCCCTGGGGTCGATGACGGGTTGCCTTCTGCTCTATGAAGTGGGACGCCGCGGGGGAGAGAAGTTCGCCACCCGCTTTGTTTCGGCTCCAAAGCTCCTCAAGGCGGAGACCCTCCTCGCGCGCTACGGGGCCTTCGCGATCGCCATCCCCGCCCTTTCGCCGCCGCCCATGCCCTTCAAGGGTTTCGTACTGGCGGCCGGGATCTTCGCCATGCCGCGCATCCAGTTCATGGCCACCGTGTTCTTCGCCCGCGGCCTGCGCTATGTGATCTGGGCGCTCCTCGGGGCGGCCTACGGTGACGAAGCGATCGCCTGGGTCAAGGACCTCGACGTCTGGGTGAAGGACCACCTTCTGATCGTGGTCAGCGCTGTGATCCTCTTTGCCATGGCCTTCGCGTTCTGGTGGAGGAGCCATCACGTGCCCCACCCGGACACTTCGAGCGATCTCTAGAACAAACTCTTCGGGCCGGCCTTCCGATCGGCAGGCCGAACAGCACATAATCCACTTCCGCGTGTTCGTTTCCGTCTGGTTCGAAGGACTCTTCATCCGAGGTGAGGGCATGAGCCGTTCCGTCCGAGCGATAGTCGCAAGCGTGGTCGTGATCGCCGTCTCCGCGGTGGTGGGCGGAGTCTCCGGCAAGAGCGCCCAGGCCGCCGCCGATACACGCGATGCGCACCTGAAGCGCTACGCCGAGATCCTGGCCGCGATCGAGTCCAGCTACGTCGAAGAGATCGATGCGGCCAAGCCCGTGGCCTCGTCCATTCGCGAAATGCTGCGAACCCTGGATCCGCACTCGAATTTCTTCGAGGTGAAGGAGTTTTCAAGGCTCCAGGAGCAGCAAAAAGGCTCGTACTTCGGGCTTGGAATCACCATCGTCTCGATCGAGGGCCGAATCACGGTGGTCTCTCCCTTCGAAGGGTCGCCCGCGCATCGACTGGGAATTCGCGCCGGCGACATCATCGTGGGCATCGAGTCCGAGGACGCCCGCGGCCTTGACATCGACGCGGTGGTGAAGCGACTCCGGGGGCCGAAGGGGTCGCAGGTGCGGGTCAGGCTCGAGCGCGAGGGATATGCCCAACCTCTCGACTTCATGGTGGTGCGCGACGAAATTTCCCTCCACTCCGTCCCCTATTCGTTCATGGTGTCCAAGGATGTCGGCTACATCCGCCTGGTCGACTTCAACGAGACCACCGCCTGCCGGCCCAGCGAGCCCCCAGGATGCGAGCGCGATCTGGAGCGCGCTCTCCGCACTCTCAAGCAGCAGGGTGCTACGTCCTACGTCCTCGACATGCGGGACAACCCGGGCGGCCTGCTCGACATGGCCTTCGCGGTGTCGAACCTCTTCCTGAAGAAGGGCCAGATGGTGGTGTACACCAAAGGCCGCTACAAGCGCGACGAATCGAGCTACATCACCGAGAGCGATTCTCCCTGGTCCCAGACACCCCTGGTGGTGATGACGTCGCGTCACAGCGCGTCCGCATCCGAGATCGTGGCCGGCGCGATCCAGGACCACGACCGAGGCTTGATCGTCGGCGAGCGGACGTTCGGCAAGGGCCTGGTGCAGACGATCTGGCCCCTGCGCAGCGTTCGGGGATATGCCCTCAGTCTCACCACCGCCCGCTACTACACGCCTTCGGGCCGGTCGATCCAGCGGGAGTACGGCGGGAACACGGCCCTCGAGGACTATCAGGCGCCGAGGGAGAGGACCGGCTGCGACGTGGCCGGTGCGGACCCGCGGCTTACCGACGCGGGCCGCCGCGTCTATGGCGGGGACGGAATCGCGCCCGATACCTGCGTCGAGCCGCTGAAGCACGGGACGGTGGTGGCGAGCCTTCAATCCCGTCAGGCCTTCGTGAATTTCGCCCGCCGCTTCGAGTCCGCCGAGGTCGCCGAGAAGACCGCGATCGACGGTGCCGGTTCCCGCGCCAACGTGGGCAACGACAAGGTCCGGCTCATCGGCAAGGACTTCAAGGTCACGCCCGACATTGTGCGTGAGTTCGCCGAGTTCGTGAAGGCCGAGAAGGTCACGTTCGATGAGAAGGCGTTCGCCGACGCTCGGTCCGAGGTGGAGGAGGAGATTCTCGAAGAGACCATGCGCCAGGTCTTCGGGGAAGGCGAGGCCCGGCGCCGGCTCTACACTCTCGACCCGCAGCTCAAGAAGGCCATCGACAGCATCGCTTTGTCCCGCCTCCTGCTCAAGGACCCGCAGCGCTACATCAGCGAAACCGCGACGAAGCGGGCGGCGTCCCGCTAAGCCGCGCGCCCTCCGAGGCGTTGCGGCTTTCCCTGCAAAGAGGGTATTCTTCGCGTCCCTCACGGGGATGAATTTTCCCCGAGTCGTCTGGAAGCGGTCCTTGGTGACCGCGGTTTGGTTCAAGCCGGAGTGGTGGAACTGGCAGACACGCACGTTTGAGGGGCGTGTGGGGAAACCCGTGCGGGTTCAAATCCCGCCTCCGGCACCATCTCTCAGCTGGGGGGCCGCAACTGCTTTTCGTTGCCGTGCTCAGCCCCCCATCCCCCAAGGGGAGGCTGCGCGCGACCCCCGCGCTCCGGCGGGAGTGAGTCCCGCCTGCGCTACCTTGGAGGGGCCGTAGATGGCAGTCGATGCGGCTGCCTGTTCATTGCGGAGGAGATGCAGCGGGACCGGGGAGCGAGTGGGTTGCACGCGCCGGGGCTTTGGGCGCGAGTCGCCGCGGTCCGTCGGCGTCGTTTGCGCCCAATGAGCCGAGTAAGGAGCAAGGCACCGACTTCGTCGGTGACTTTTGGAAGAAACGGTGAAGAGGGTGGACTCTTCTCTCCGGATCTCAGCAGCTATGGCCGCCGTTACTTTTGGTGCTTGGTGCCCGACAAGGAGCGTGG
>JANODX010000207.1:0-8503 GCA_031412915.1 Vicinamibacteria bacterium
GAATATCCCGGGATGTCCGGGACCAACACCATCTGCGTGGTCACCGTCCTCCTCGAAACGGGCATGGTGAAGATGCGCGAGCCGCTCACCGAGCTGACTCTCGAGGCGCCGGCCGGCCTGATCCGGGTCCGGGCCGACTGCCAGAACGGCAAAGTCACGCGCGTCACTTTCATGAACGTGCCCGCCTTCGCGACCCATCTCGACGCGAAGGTCGAAGTTCCCACCCTCGGAACCGTGACCGTCGACGTGGCCTACGGCGGCATGTTCTACGTCATCACCGACGCACGAGCCTTCGGTCTGCGCCTCACCCCCGACGAGGGCCGCGACATCGTCCGCATCGGAGAGATGGTCAAGGCGGCCACCCGCGAGCAGCTTCCCGTATGGCATCCCCTTCAGCCCGGGTTCGACGGCGTCACCATTGCGGAGCTCTCCGGACCGCCGCTCCGGGAGGACGCCGACGGGCAGAACGCGGTGGTGGTTTCCACCGGGACCCTCGACTGGAGCAAACCCTCCACCTGGACCGGAGCCCTGGACCGGTCCCCGTGCGGTACCGGAACCTCGGCCAGGATGGCGACCCTTCACGCGCGCGGACGCCTTCCCCTGCACGCCGACTTCCGGCACGCCGGAATCCTGGGAACCGTGTTCACCGGACGCCTGCACGAGGAAACGACCATCGGACCCTACAAGGCGGTGGTGCCGTCCATCTCCGGTCAGGCGTGGATTACCGGCACCAGCACGTACTCGCTCGACCCGACGGATCCCTTCCCTGAGGGCTTCACCGTCGGAGACATCTGGTAGCGGTGAGATAGCGAACAACATTCGCGGGCTCCTTGATCGATCACGGCGAGCAGCCGGGGGTACCTAGGGAGTTCCACGGCCGCGGAGGCTGGCCACGAAGCCGATGACCTCGGGGTCGCCGGGCTGAAGGGCGAGAAGTTTATTCGCCCATTCCAAAGCCCGGTCTCTTTGCCCTTTCTGCGCGTAGAAGACGGCCAGGGCATAGGGAATGGTCGGGTCTACAGGGTCGAGCTGCTGAGCCCGAAGCAGGGCGGCTTCGGCCGGGCCGCTCTGGCCGGTCTGCTGCAACGCAAGGCCATGGTTGTAGTGAACGTTGGCGCGATCCGGCAGCAGCCTCGCGGCTTTTCCCAGAGCTTCGGTCGCCTCCTTCATGCGCTTTTCCTCGGCCAGCAGCAGCCCCAGTGAATACTGAAGCTCACCGAGATGGGGCAGGCGTTCGAGCCCCTCGCGCAGCACGCGCACCCCGTCCTGGTTACGCGCCATGGCGTTGTAGAGCCGGGCGAGATTGGCGCGCGCGGGCGTGAAATCCGGATCGATCCTGAGCGCGCTCAGGTAGCGCTGCTCCGCAAGCTCGCGCCGGCCGGTGTTCTCGTACACCACGGCCAGGTTGAGGTGGGCGCCCGGCATGTCCAGCGAGACCTCCTGGGCCGCGATGTATTCCGAAAGGGCGGCCTCGAACGCCGGGCGCGTGGCCGCGTTCAACTGGTCGACGGGCGGGAACGAGAGGCTTCGAGCGGCGGCGATCCGCACCGCGCGGAAAGGATCCGTGAGCAGGGGGCTCAGGGCCTGAACGCGCTTCGGCCCGCTCAGGCCTTCCAGGCTGTTGGCCGCGGCGGCGCGCACTTCGGGATCCTTGTCCTGCACGGCCCGGATTCGCTCGGCGGCCCCGGTTACGGGATCGTCGCGCAGTTCGGCCAGGGCGCTCGCTCGCACGATGGCGGCAATCTGCGGGTTGGAGATGAGCCGGGCGAGCGCCTCATACCCAGACGGCTCACTCGCGCGAGCCGAGGCAAACGCCTCGCCGTAGTGCTTCCCCTCTTTTCGCACGGGTCCGTACCACTTGATGACGGCATCCGCCGACCATTGGGCTTTCTTGCCTGCGTGGCAGTTCGTGCAGGCGTCGGGCACGCCGATCTTCACCGAGACATCGGGACGCGGAATGCGAATGCTGTGGTCCGGGCGCCGCTGAATCACCATGTAGTTCGTGGCCGGCATGTGGCACTCAACACAGAGGGCGGCTTTGGAGCCTTCCTTGTGGAAGTGGTGCTTGGGCGAGTCGTAGGTCCCAACCGCGGAGGGAAAACTCGGATTCGGATCGGGCTTGTGACACTGCACGCAGACCTCGTTCCCCTTGAACTTGAGTTTGCCGGTGTGAGGGTTGTGGCAGTTCGTGCAGGTGACGCCCCTCTGGAACATGAGGCTCTGGCGGTACGAGGCGTCCACGAAAACTTCGTCGAGTTGCTGGCCGTCGTGGTGATAGAGCCGCTCCACCAGGAGGCTTGGAAGGAAGTTGTCCAGCATCGGCTGGCCCGGCGGGGGTGAGGAGACGAGTTCACTTCGCCTGGAGTGGCAGGGCGCGCAAAGCTCGGTTCTTCGGCGCGCATCGGCTCCTTTGATGTCCACGGTCAGGCCGTGCGGCTCTTTCGGCGGCACCGCCCCCGGTGTGCCCGCTCCGCGCAGTCTGGTCTCCCACTCGACATGGCGGCTGCCCGGGCCGTGGCAGGCCTGGCAGGACACGTTGACTTCCGCCCATCGCGAAGCGAAGGTGTCGGTGGCAGCGTCGTATCGCTTCTCGAACTGAGTGGTGTGACAGACCAGGCACATGGTGTTGGCGGTCTGGTACCGGCCGGTCCAGTGCAGCACATCCCCCGGCGGCGTCTTTTCGTTCGGGAGCAGTTGGAACCACCTCTTTCCGGGGCTATCCCAGGCGACGCTGAACGGCTGCAGCCGCCCGCCCGGCATCTCGATCAGGTACTGCTGCAGCGGTTCGAGGCCGAAGGTGTACTTGATCTCGAAATCAGCCCGCTGGCCGTCTGCCCCTTCGGTGCTCACGAAGAACCCCTCGCCCCGTTTGAAGAAATGCGACGTCACACCCCGATGGGTGAATTGCCGGTTTGTAAAGTCTCCGAGCACACTCTGCCTGGTCGGAACGGCCATGGCCTTCGCGTGGTGCGACTCCGTCCACTGCCTTCCCTCCTCCTGATGGCAGCCCAGGCAGATTCCGTTCTCGACGTACGTCGCGAGACTCGGTGGAGAGGGCGGCGCCGAGGCACCCCGGCGCAGCCACCCGACCACCGCGAAGGTGAGCACTATCGCGAGCCCGATTGGGCCCAATCGAAAAGGGGTGAGACGCCGGGCCGCAGGGTTTGCGATCGATGGTGGAGACGCCGGGACGCCCTCCCCCCGGGCGTCCGCCGCGGGGGACCGCGACGACTTACCCCGTCTCACCCTAACGACCGATCGCGGCCCCGTCGAGAGCCCGGCGGTCCGACCCGCCCTCCAGGACCTTCTCGGCTTTGTTCCAGACGATGCCCTGGACGACGCCCTGAGCGCCCTGATTCTCAACCAGGGTGTGGCCCCGTTGCTTGAGGAGGGCGAGGGTGTCGGGTGAGATGCCGTTCTTCTCGTACTGGATCCGATCGGGCAGCCACTGGTGATGGAACCGTGGGAAGTCGACCGCGTCCTGAATGTTCATGCCGAAGTCGACGACGTTCAGTATGGTGAGCAGAACGGTGTTGATTATGGTCCGTCCGCCAGGGGAGCCGACGACCATGAAGAGATCGCCGTCCTTGGCCAGGATCGCCGGGGTCATCGAAGACAGCATCCGCTTTCCCGGCTGCGCGAGGTTGGGTTCGGTTCCAACCAGACCGTTCACGTCGGTGAGGCCCGGGCCCGCGTTGAAGTCGCCCATCTCGTTGTTGAGAAGGAAGCCCGCACCAGGGACGACGATCCTCGAGCCGTAGCCGTACTCGAGGGTGTAGGTGAGGGAAACCGCGTTGCGGTCGCGATCGACCACCGACAGATGGGTGGTCTCGTTGCTCTCCGCCGGCCACTCGAACGTGGTGGGGGTCGAGACCGAGGCTCGATCGTCGCGAATCGTTCCCCGCAGGCCGAGGGCGTACTCTTTCGAAATCAAGCGCGGGATGGGCAGGCCGTTGTTGAAATCGGGGTCGCCGAGATAGCGGGCGCGGTCGGCGAACGCGCGGCGCATGGCTTCGGCGATTCGATGGATGGTCGTCGCGGCTCGCGGCCCGTCCTTCGCGAGATCGTAGCCCTCGAGCACGTTCAGCATCTGGATGAGCGCGGTCCCGCCCGAACTGATCGGCGGCATGCCGATCACGTCGTAGCCGCGGTACTGACCCGTGAGGGCCTCGCGCTTCTTCGGCGTGTAGGCCTTCAGATCCGCTTCGGTGATGAGACCACCGTTCGCCTTCATCTCCTTCGCGACCAGGAGAGCGGTCTGACCCTCGTAAAACCCTCTCGGCCCTTGCTGAGCGATGCGCTCGAGGGTAAGGGCGAGGTCCCTTTGCCGGAGGATGTCGCCCATTTCGTAGGGCACGCCCTTTTGCGAGAACTGCGCCACCGACGCGGGGTATCTCTGCATGTCGGGCAGAACGCTCTTGAGCGACCGCGCGAGGCCATCGGTCACGATGAAGCCCTCGCGAGCGAGAACCACCGCCGGGTCCACCAGGCGCCGCCACGGAAGTTTCTGCGAACCATGTCCTTGCCAGGCCGCGTAAAGGCCGGCCACGGTTCCCGGCACCCCGACCGCGATATGCGAGTTGTGATGAAGGTCCGCATCGTATTTTCCTTCCTTGAGGAACATCCCGGGATTCGCGAGTGCGGGTGCGGTCTCCCGAAAGTCGTAGGTGATGGCGCTTCCATTGGCGAGACGGCTGACCAGCAGACCACCCCCGCCGATGTTCCCGGCGGTGGGGTGAACCACGGCGAGGGCGAACGCGGTGGCGATCGCCGCGTCGACGGCATTCCCGCCCTCCCACAGCACGTCGGCGCCTACCTGCGATGCGATGAAGGACTGGGACGCCACCATGCCGTTCTTGACGCGAACGGGCTGGGACGCCTGCGCTCCTTGCGGGAACGTCGCGTCCAGGATGGCAAGGGCGGCTACAAAAGACGAAAGGCGGCAAACACGCATGGGATCTCCTCCAAAGGGTCGTTCTTATCTTACGGGGAACCGATCCACGCACTCCTGCCAAAAGAGGCCGGCACGGTCTATCCTCGCCCCGATGTCGGGAAACCCCTTGAGCCCACTGATACGATCCTGGGTCCGTGGTGTCGCCTTCGCGGGTCTCGTCCTTCTGTCCGCAGCGGCGATTGAGGCTCAGGATCCGCCCCCCGCGCCCTGGCTTCGTCTCGATCCTCTTCCCGCCGAGATCGGTCTCACCCTGCGGGAGAGTTTCGACGGCGTGCCTCCCCGTCTGGTGGTTCTGACCGATGGTTCCGTCTTTGTGGGAGGGCGTCGGGAACTGCTGCGTGGCTCCCTCGACAAGGTCGAGATGCAATCCCTGGCCACTCGGTTGGATCTGGCCGTGAAGTCCTTCCACCGCGCGCCTCCGCAGACTCTGGTGGTAGGCGATGGCCCGGCTGTCTTTCGATTCTCGGTGCTGCTCGGTTCGCCTTTCCAAATGGTGGTGATGGGGAACCTCCCGGCTCCCGCATCGCCGGCGCTGCCCCCCATGCCCGACTTCATTCGGCGGCTGGCCGGTTTTCGACATCCTTCCCTGCGGCCCTTCGATCCCGAACAGTTTGCGATGATCGTTCGTGAAAGGACACTGCCGGGCGGCTGCCGGATCGCCCGCGGCCTTCCGCCCCTTTCCCAGTCGACGTCGAGCGAGACGGTGGTTTCCGAGATGCTGACCCGGGGGTTTCCCACGGGAGCCGACATGTCCCAGGTCTGCGAGGGGTCGAAACGCTTCACCGTTGTGTTTCGACCCCTGATCCTGGGCGAGCGGTAGATTTCGGTTTGGATCTGGCCACCTGACGGTCACGCGTGGTCCGTCCGAAAAGCCCGCCGCAGATCCAGGCCACCGCTTACAATCGGCCTCCCATGACGCGTGCCCAGGTTCTTGAGGTCGTCGGCTCCGATGGCGACGAGCAGGCTCTCTTGCGCGCCATCGATTTCGACCGCTTGCCGCGGCACGTGGCCATCATCATGGACGGGAACGGCCGGTGGGCGAAGACCCGCCATCTGCCCAGGCTCGAAGGTCATCGGGCGGGCGTCGAGTCGGTGCGATCCGTGGTCGAGACGGCGGCCCGCCTCGGGCTTCAGGCGCTCACCGTCTACGCCTTCTCCACCGAGAACTGGAAACGGCCGACCGATGAAGTCTCGGGTCTCATGGGTCTTCTGAAACTCTACATTCGCCGCGAATTGAAGACCCTTCAAGACAACAACATCAAGTTCGGCGTGGTGGGCGGGCTGGAGGGTCTTCCGAAGGACGTTCAGGACGAACTGCGCCGCGGGATTCGTGAAACCGCGCACCTCACCGGCCTCCAGTTCTCCCTGGCCTTGAACTACAGCGGGCGTTCGGAATTGACGGAGGTGGTGCGACGCATCGCCGGGGCGGCCAAGGCGGGAACGATCGATCCGGCCTCGATCGACGAGTCCACGATCGAGCGCCACCTCTTCACCGCCCACCTGCCCGAACCCGATCTGCTCATCCGGACCAGCGGAGAGCTTCGCGTGTCGAACTTCCTCCTGTGGCAGATCGCTTACGCGGAGATCTGGGTGACCGACGTCTTGTGGCCCGACTTCCGGCGTCGGCACCTTCTCCAGGCGATCGCCGATTTCCAGAAAAGAGAGCGTCGCTACGGGGGCATCACGGTGGGCGCAGGCCAGGCGTGAGCGGACTCTTCTCCGCAAATCTGGTTCGCCGCGTTCTGACTGCGGCAGTGGTCCTGCCCGCGGTGGTCCTGGCCATCACCCTCTTCCCCCAGAGAGGTCCGTGGCTTCTCGCCGCCATCCTGTGCGTGCTCGGAGTGAGTGAGGCCCACACTCTCCTCGGTCGTGCGTCCCTCCACGCGTCCCACATCTCGTTTCTGCCCGGCATCGCGCTCTTCTTCGAAATGGCCGGCATCCCCGACGTCTCGCGGGCCCTTCCCATTTCGGGCCTGCCCATCGTAGCCGCGGTGGCCGCGGCGCTCGTCGCCGTCCTGCGCGCCGACCGTTTTGGGGTCGCGGTTCTGGCCGCCGAGTCCGCGGGGGCGCTCGCCGGACTCCTGATTGGCCTTGGCGCGGGCTCCTTCGCCGCCCTCGCCAGTCTGTCCCCGACCGAAGACGGCACGGCTCGTCTCGTTCTGCTGCTCGCGGTGGTGGTCGCTTCGGATGTGTTCGCGTATTTCGTGGGTCACGCTGTGGGTCGCCGCAAACTGGCGCCCCAGGTTTCTCCGGGGAAGACGGTGGAAGGAGCGATCGGCGGGCTTCTGGGCGCGGCGCTCGCGAGCGCCGTCGTCGCCACCCAACTCTTCAAAACGCAACCGCTGGGGCTGATCGTGACCATCGGTGTTCTCCTGGCGGTTGCCGGCATGGTGGGCGACCTGCTCGAGAGTCTTTTCAAGCGCTACGTCGGAGTCAAGGACTCGGGCTCCCTCTTCCCCGGCCATGGCGGAGTGCTGGATCGTATCGACGCCTTCATCCTGGCCGCACCCCTGCTCTACGCCTTCTTTCGGACCGTCTCTTAGGCGGGGGGCCGCAGGTGGCGGGGCCGACTCTCATGCTCAGCCCCCAGGCACCCCCGCGCTCCGGCCGGAGTGACGAACGAGGCGGTTCAGGGACTACGTCCATGACTGTTGAAAGAAACGTGGCCCAACGGTCCCTGAGCCTGTCGAAGGGCCCGCCGTGGCTTCGACAAGCTCAGCCACCGTTTCGCCTGGAATCGGCCGTCCAAGAACGTGTTTCTCAGCAGCGAGCGCCAGCGAAGCGACTTTGCTCGCGCGAAGCCTGGCCCGGTCGCGTTAGACGGAATCGAAGGCTACAGATGCCACCGGGGCAGACACGCAGGTCTGCCCCTACATTGTGCGTGGTTGCCGCAAGCTAAGTCAGCGCCCAAAGCATCTGTGCGGGCTGAAATCACCGGCCTGGCCTGGCCAACCAACGCAACCTAGAGAGCGCGTGGCTTCGTCACTGGTGGACAATACAATGGTTCAACTTGGTATGTTGAAACGAACATTGGTCCACCCGCTTTTATCACACAGCCCCCCAGCCAGACGGTGCTAGTCGGTAGCAATGCGACGCTCAACATGATCGTTGGTGGCACCGAACCGTTCAGCTTCCAGTGGCAAAAAAGTGGTTCAGCCATCGTGGGCGCTACGAATGCGACGCTCGTGTTCAACACCTTGAGCACCGCTGATGCAGGGCTTTACAGCGTCGTTGTCAGCAATGCCTTGGGCACAGTCACGAGTTCCAACGCCATGTTGACCGTTGTGTTTCCGAGTACGCCGGACTCCCTCAATCCTGGAGTGAGTGCGTATGGCTCCGTTGATTGCATGGCAGTGCAGGCGGACGGGAAAATTCTGGTGGGCGGCTGGTACACTCCGCTGGGGGGCCATCTTGGCCGACTCAATGCCGACGGAACCTTGGACACAAGCTTTAATCCCGGAGCGAGTGGCAGCGTGATTTCACTGGCGGTGCAAGCTGACGGGAAGATTCTGGTGGGTGGGTTGTTTGAAGTGCTGGATGGGCAGTTGT
>JANODX010000208.1:0-2141 GCA_031412915.1 Vicinamibacteria bacterium
GAAGGAGAAGGGCATCGACCTCTCGAAGGCCGAACCGCAAAAGCTCACCCTCGAGTTGGCGAAGGGAGTCGCGTATCTGGTGACGATGGGCTGTGGCGAGAGCTGTCCCCACGTTCCCGGAGTCCCCATCCTCGACTGGCCCCTGCCCGATCCCAAGGGCCAAGGCATCGAGCCGGTGCGCGTGATCCGTGACGAAGTCGAGTCCCGAGTCCGCGCCTTTGTAGCCGCCCACGACTGGGCGTAGAGCCGAGCCCGACTAGGATCCAATTCAACTTCATCCGATGCTTCACTCGCCGGCCCGGCACGCGCGAGCCTGGAACCTCCACTTCGCGTTGGTCGGTCACCACCTCGCTCTGGAAGTGGCCGGTGAGCTTGCGGCCGAGGAAACTCATCACGTCGCTGGCGCTGAAGTAGAGCGCGCTGCACTGGCACAGCCGGGGCATCAACTCCTCGAGGTCCGCGCGTTTGCGAAACAAGATATAGGTGGAGTACTCGGACTGGGCGGTCACCCAAGTCGGTACTGCATCGGGTGGAGAACACCCTTCTGCCGGAGCAGAGGATTGACGCGCAGGGCATACCGGCCGAGCACATGAATCCAGTCCACTCGTTCGAAACTGTCGGCCAGCTCTTGCGATCGCTTGACCTCGCTCAGGCGCACGAACGCATTGTCGAGCTTCATGTACTTGAGATGGTGACGGTCAAGCTGCCGAGCCAGCCACTCGTGGCCGTTGACATAGACCTGGATCTGACACGGGAACCAACTCTGGAGCTTGACGTGGATGAGCCCCAGGTCTTTGTCGAGGAAGTAGTAGTAGAAGTGGAGACACTTGCGCCTCGCTGACTGAACGTAGGGTGAGCGACCGTTCCAGAGCAGGGAGAACGTACGGCACGGCTCCACCACCGACAGCACGCACACCAGGCCCTCGGTAATCTCATAGCATTCGGCGATCTTCCGGGCCAGATCTTCCTTCCGGTGGCGCTACGCGTGAAGGGCATCCTTGTCTACTCTCCCCAACTCGACGAGAAGATCCGGACCCATCAGCTGATCCCGCGGGACAGCGATGAAGAGATCGAGATCCGTGCCCACATGCTGTACGCGACGGCGCTGCTCACCGACGAGATCAACGCGTTGCGGCCTGCGGAACTGCAGGTGATCATCCCGCAGGTGGACGCGACTGGCCTCACCACCTGACGCGCACCATCATGTACTGATGCGCCCGCGACGGGTGTCGGGCTACCGGTTCCGCGCCTTCCACTTCGCTTCGAAGCTCTTGCGATCGACGAAGGATTTCTGGGTGCCCACGGCGGTCGTGGACAGCGCCGCGTAGAGATTGGCGCGGGAGACGGCCTCGCGCTCGGCTTTGCCTTCGCCCAGGAACACCGCGAAACTGCCGATGAAGGCGTCGCCCGCGCCCGTGCTGTCGACGGTCTTGACCCTGAAGGCGGGCACGTGCTCCATGCCCCCGCGGCCGGCGAGCAGCGAACCGTTCGCGCCCAGGGTGATGATCACGCGCCCGATGCCCGCGTCGAGCAGGGCGGAAGCGCAGCGCCTGGCATCGTTCACGTTCCTGACCGGCATGCCCGTGATGGCCTCGGCCTCGCTCTCGTTGGGCACGAAGTAGTCGAGGTGGGCGATCTTCTTCAGGTCGACCGGCTGGCCGGGTGCTGGGTTCAGGATGCAGCGGATGCCGTGCTTATGGGCGAAGCGGATGGTGTAGTAAACGGTGGGCAGGGGGATCTCGAACTGCAAGACGATGCAGTCGGCGCGCTTCAGCATGGACGCTGCGGCATCGACGTCCTTCGGTCGGAGGCGATCGTTGGCTCCCTTGACCACGATGATGCGGTTCTGGCCCGACTTCTCGACGAAGATGGGGGCGACGCCGCTCGCGACGCCGGTCACGACCTTGACGTGTTCGGCCCCGATCCCAAGCTTCTTGAAGTTCTGGATGGTGGCCGGGCCGAACAGATCGTCGCCGACGCGGGCGACCATCGACACGTCGGCGCCACACAAGCGCGCGGCTGTGGCCTGGTTCGCTCCCTTGCCGCCGAAGCCGAGATCGAAGCGGAGGCCAAAGATCGTCTCACCGAGACGAGGGAAAAGGTCGGTGAAGGTGGTCAGGTCGACGTTGGCGCTGCCGACG
>JANODX010000209.1:0-3024 GCA_031412915.1 Vicinamibacteria bacterium
CCCTCAACCGCTTCCTCTTCCTCTACGTCAACCAGGCCCCCGACAAGGCGGCCGATCCTCTGGTGCGCGAGTTCCTGAAGCTCATCTTCAGCAAGGAAGGCCAGGAAGTGGTTCTGAAGGACGGCTACCTCCCTCTCCCCGCCGACATCGTCAAACAGGAGCTCGCGAAGATCCGCTAGATCTCACGCTGCCGGATAGAACGGTCGGGTGATGAACGAAGTCAAGACCGAAACTGTCCGGCAGCGAATGCACGCGGCCTCGAGCCGGATTGCCCGGGTCAAGGCGTGGGACCGGGTGGCCCGCGGCGTCATCACCATGGGCGGCTTCGGCGTGGTGGTCAGCGTCCTCTTCATCTTCCTTTTCATCCTGGGAGAGGCCTGGCCCCTGTTCCGGCCCGCGACCACGAGCAAGCTCAAGTCTGCCGACGCCTCGGTACTTCGAGGAGCCCTCACTCTCGGGGTCGACGAGTACCAGCGAAAGCTCTTCGGCCTCATGCCAGGAGGCTCTCTCAACGTCTCGAACATCGAAACCGGCAAGGTTGAGACGGAAGAAAAACTCCCTGATCTGGGTGGCGCGACCCTGACCTCCGCCGCGCGGGACGCCACGGGCAACCTTCTGGTAGCCGGCACCTCGGACGGTCGCGCCTCCCTCATTCACCTTCGATTCCAGCCGCAGTACGAAGCGGACAAGCTCGTCGACGTTTCGAGCGACATTCGAGCCGAGCTCCCGATCGAGATGGATCCGGCTCATCGCGCCCTTCGTCTGGTCGACGGCCGGGAGCGAGACGGGACCTCGGTGCTGGCGGCCGTGGCGGGCGACCGCGAGATCGTGGTGATGCGAAAGAAGCCGGAGGACACAGCCTTCCTCCGGGAGACCCTGGAAGTGGGAGCGGGAGAAACCATCACCCACCTCCGCCTGGCCCGCACCGACCTCCTCGCCGCCGCCACCGACCGGGGAGGAATGTACCTGTGGGAGCTCGGCTCGCCGATTCGGCTGGTGGACAACCGGTCGCTGGCCCCGGCCCGGGTGAGCGCCCTGGCCTGGGCCAACGCCGACATCTCGCTCCTCGTGGGCGACGACTCCGGAGGGGTGGCCGCCTACTTCCGGGTGCGACTGAAAGACGACGACCCTGAACCCGTGCTGGTGCGCGCTCACGTGTACGAGAAGCAAAGCGCCGCCGTGGTCGATCTGGTTCCCTCGGTGCGCGACAAGAGCTTTCTCGCCGTAGGTCAGGACGGTTCGCTCCGCCTCGTGCATCTGACCTCCGAGCGCGTGGTGGCTTCGCTCGTCCCGACCGAGGCGCCCATTGCGCGCGCGGTCATCGCACCCAAGAACGACGGGGTTCTCGCGACTCTCACCGACGGCCGGCTCGCTCGCTACGGTCTGCTAGCTCCCCACCCGGAGATCTCGGCCCGCGTTCTCTTTGGCAAGGCCTGGTACGAGGGCTATCCCGAGCCGACCTACGTCTGGCAGTCGACGGGGTCGACCGACGAGTTCGAACCGAAATTCTCCATGGTGCCCCTCATCTTCGGCACCATCAAAGCCACGGCCTACGCCATGCTCTTCGCGGTTCCCATCGCCCTGATGGCCGCCCTCTACACGTCCCAGTTCGCCCATCCGACCATCCGCCAGAAGATCAAACCTACGGTTGAGATCATGGCCGCGCTGCCCAGCGTCGTGGTCGGCTTCATCGCCGGATTGTGGCTCGCCTCCAGGGTGGAAGAACACATCGTACCGGTTCTCCTGATGACCATCCTCCTCCCTGCGGTCGGAACCAGCGGGGTTCTCTTCTGGGATGCCCTGCCCCACAGGATTCGCGCGCGTCTGCGTCCCGGGACGGAGCTCGCGGTGGCGGTGCCTTTGTGCCTGCTCGGAGCGATGATCGCCCTCGCCATCGGTCCCACCATCGAGCGTTCGCTCTTCGGCGCCGATTTCAAGGGCTGGCTCGGGGCCGCCACCGGTCTGATCTACGACCAGCGCAATTCCATCGTAGTGGGTCTGGCCATGGGTTTCGCGGTCATTCCCATCATCTTTACCATCACCGAAGACGCCTTCTCGAGCGTCCCCGGGAACCTGACCGCGGCCTCCCTGGCGCTCGGCGCCAGCCGCTGGCAGACCGCGGTGCGCGTGGTTCTTCCCACCGCGAGCCCGGGCATCTTCTCGGCCATCATGGTTGGCTTCGGGCGCGCGGTGGGCGAGACCATGATCGTGCTCATGGCCACCGGCAACACTCCGGTGATGGACTGGTCGGCCTTCAACGGAATGAGAACACTCTCCGCCAATATCGCGGTCGAAATTCCGGAAGCGCCCAACGGTGGCACCCTCTTTCGCGTGCTGTTCCTCGCCGCCCTGCTGCTCTTCGCCATGACCTTCGTGGTCAACACCCTGGCCGAGATCGTCCGCCAGCGGCTTCGCGAGCGGTACAAGGCGCTATGAGCAAGGCCTTGTCCGCGAAACACACCCGTCCCGCCGGCGAGTCGCTGGTCTGGTTCACCGCAAGCGCTCTTGGCGTGTGCCTGCTCATGATCGGCGGCCTGATCGCCATCATCCTGACCAACGGGCTGGGTTTCTTCTGGCCGCGTCCGCTGGTCCACTTCACGTTGAAGGATGGATCGAAACGCCTGGCCGAAGTCTCGGCCCACGAAGGGATCCCGAACCCGGGTCATCCAGATCACCTGATCAACATGCGGACGCTCCTGAAGGTCGGCAATCGCGAGATCCAGGGGATCGACTTCGAGTGGGTGAATGACGCGGAGATGGTGAAGCGCGAAACTCCCACAGACGCCTGGCTGGTCGAGCGCCGCGAGTACGGGCCATTCCTGGGGTTTCCGGTGCGGATCAGCGAGGGAGGCCGCGAGATCGCATCGACGCCCGCGGCGGTGGCCGAAGCACTCGGCCCCAGACTCGAGGCGGCCGAAGGCGACCGAGCCGCCATAAGGCGCCTCGAAAAGGACGATATCGGCGCGATCAATATGCGCATCGAACAGGCCCGTCTCTCCATTCGGGCCCTCGATGGGAAAGCCC
>JANODX010000210.1:0-29727 GCA_031412915.1 Vicinamibacteria bacterium
TTCTTTCGGGCTCGCGATTTCAGGTTGCGGATCGATTCGATCTGACGCAACCCGCGCGAGAGACGGGAGGGATGGGTGCGGAGTCTTTTGGGGAGAGATCGACAACTGGATCTTAGGAACGAGACCCTGAAAGTGCAAACTTCGGTCGGATGTGCGACATGGTTGTGGGGCGATCCTGCAAGACCCGGTGGATGCCGGTGGCTGAGCTTGTCGAAGCCACCCCCAACGCCGGTCCCTTCGACGAGCTCAGGGACCGGATGCAATCGGCTTCCCCCGAACGTCACCGAGTACTTCAATACGGACCTCCCTCAGCGACCGCCCGACAGCCTCGTTACTATCGGACCGCTTCGCCTGGCGCGAACTGACGCTCTCCACCCACAAACATGGCGCACACCCCGAGCGGGCGGCTTCGTTGACACGGATTCGCCCGGACCGGTAGAATACGCTTTCCCATCAGCTTTCCAAGCCGTGTTCGAGGGTGTGGGACGAGGTTCGACTCCAGTCCTGATTCGCCAGAGTCCAAGGTGCCCGCGAGTGGCCCTTCCTGGCGGCTTCCGGTGGGTCGAACGAGAGGCTGTACTTTCCTGGAGCCTGTCAACGAGGCTAAACGAAGTGTTCTGGAGGCATGTCCCGATGCGGATTCACCGCGCCCTTTTGATCGTCACCCCCCTGTTGCTGGTGCTGGGATGCAACCGGCGCGGCGCCGTGCCCGCGAACGACATCACGGCATCTTTCAAGGCGAATCGCATGAGCACGCCCCTCGACAGCGCCATCGAGGTCACCTACACCTGGACCACCGGACCGGAATTCAAGAAGGTCGAGGGAGACTATCGGGCCCTCGTTCACTTCATCGATCAGGGCAGGGTGCTGCTGTTCACCGACGATCACCCCCTCACACCGCCGGTTTCTCAGTGGGAAGCCAACAAGACCTACACCTACACCCGAACCGTGTTCGTTCCGGTCGTGACCTACATCGGCGATGCCACGGTCACCATGGGTCTTTACCCCTCCGCCGGACGCGGCGAGCGCATCCCCTTGAAGGGCGAGGACTTCGGACTCCGCGAATATGTGATGGCCAAGATGCAGCTTCTGGCTCAGGTCGAAAATATCCGCGTCTACTACAAGGAAGGCTGGTACAACCCCGACCCCGGCCCGAATCCCCTGGTCGAGACCACCTGGACCAAGAAGGAAGGCGTTCTCTCCTTCAAGAATCCCAAGAAGCCGATCATCGTCTACCTCCAGTTCGACGCTCCTTACTCGGTAAAGAACTACCCGTCCGGCCCGCCCACGTTGACGGTGTCCGCGCAGGGTCGCGCCGGCATCACCCACCGTTTTGAAGACGGCGAGCTGATCGAGAAGAAGGTTCGCTTCAAAGCCGAGGATCTCGGCGCCGAGGACACGGTCGAGTTGAAGTTCTCGATGGACCAGACGATCATTCCTAAGAACATCTCGTCGTCGTCGACCGACGATCGCGAACTGGGCGTGCGCCTCTACGACGTGTTCGTCGGTGTGGAAGACGAACTCGGCCAGGTTCCAAACGTGATCGACGCCGCGCCGTTCGCGGTTTCCCCCGCGGCCAAGGGGAAACCCGTTGCCAAGCCGGCAACATCCCCGGCCGGGCCCAAGTCAACCCCGACACCCGCGGCCATCAAGAAGTAGCGGCCTAGACCACCCTGACCCTGCGACCCCGAGCTCTACGGGGTCGCTCGGACGCCCCGAGACCTAACCCCTCGTCCATTCGAGACAACTGCCACTGGCAGAACGTCATCAGGCCGAGGAGCGTCTGACGTCTGATCTCGCGGGCCTTCTTCGAGTTGAGACCCATCTCCTCGAGGACCTCCGACACCAGACAGCACGGTTTCCTGCTCCGCGACCTCGAGGCTTCGTCGACCTTCGCCATCACCGACCTCCGAACACCACACTGAGTCGCCCCGACCGCAGGCGCGCTTCCTTGACTTCCCTCCCGGCCAGCGACCGGGGCAACACGATGTTACGCCGCCAGTTGTCGATGGTCACCGACAATTCGTCGCCCGCCGAGTAAGCGGTGAGACGGTCACTGCTGGCGAACGGCAGATCGAACGAATACACGTAACCCTCGCCGCGTCGCTCCACCTTGGGCGGACGACAGGTATGGAAGACGGAGATCGGATCGCGGGCTCCGTAGACCTGCTCGGAGAGTTCCCCCAGTAGTTTGGTCCCCATGATCTCCTCGTCGCGCAGAGGCGCCTCGAGGATGGGCATGGAGGCGAAGCCCTGGCGGACGCGTCTCATGTGCCTGGACTGAGCGCGCGCCCAGCGCTCGAAATAGGGACCGGTGAGGGCTTCCGGCAGCACCCGGTTGGCGATGATCGCGTCCACCGAGTAGCCATAGAGCCCAAGATAGGTGAAGAGCCGCTCGGATTCGGCAATCACCATTTTTTCCAGGGAGAGCACAACCCGAATGGAGGTGGTTTTCGGATCCCGCAGAAGCGGGTCGAGACGCTCGATCCGCTCGTAGAGTCTTTTCACGGCCACGAAGACATCGTCCTCCGGCAGGGGCAGTGAGGTGACGAGGGGGGCCACCGGCCGCACGGTTCGCACCACGATGCGCTGGATAGGAAAGATCTTCCGAAAATAGAAACGAAGGACATCGGGTGCGGCCAGCATGCGCAGGGTTTCCCCGGTGGGAGCGCAATCGACGAGCAGAAGGTCGTACTCCTCGCTCTGGGCCAGCTCTGCCACTCGCAGCAGGGAGAACAACTCCTCCATCCCGGGCAGAACCGCCATCTCGTCGGCCACGATCTCGTCGAGGCCCTGGCCCTTGAAGAACCGGATCAGGAAATTGCGAATGGGGCCGAACTCACGATCGAGTTCGTGGTGGACGTCTAGCTCCAGGGCGTCCAGGTTCTCGGCCACCCGCGTGGGCTCGGGGCCGATGGGAAGCGCCAGGGAATCGCCGAGCGAATGCGCGGCGTCGGTGGACATGACCAGAGTGCGATGGCCGAGAGCGGCGGAGCGAACCGCGGTGGCGGCGGCCAGAGTCGTCTTGCCGACTCCGCCTTTTCCAGAAAACAGGATGATACGCATGAGCGCGTTCAGGAGGCCGGACAGAGCCAGGAGGCGATGGTCTGCAGCGACTTCAAGTCGTGAACATCCGAGTCCAGTTCGGGCACCGCAACCGCGGGCAGGCCGCTCTGGGCGCGAATCCGTCGGAGATGTCGACCGTCGCCTGAAGCACGCGCCTCTTCCCTCGCGGCCAGAGCCAGAAGCTCCGCCCGCACTTCGGGGCTCAGGAGGGCCGGCCCCTTCTCCCGGCCCAGTGCCGGAGCCTCGATGGCCCAGGGATGGACGCGATTCGCCACGATGGCCGCGGCCCGGAGCGATCGCTCACGCAGCGCCTCCGCAAAAGCGGCGCCTTCCTCCACCCGCGAGGCGGACGGGGTGGTCACGAGAATGAACGTCGTGCCCTCGGCCCGAAGCAGCACCTCCATGGCCTTCGCGGTCTGGCGGAACGAATCGAAGAGGCCCTCGAAGGCCAGGAAGAACTCGGAAAGCTCACGCAGGAACTGAAGCCCGACCGCTGAATCGAGGATGCGCAGAAGAGTCCGTCCCACGATCGTCCTCGGCGCGACGGCCAGGCGCCCGGCCACGAAGTAGGGCTTGAGGAAATACCGCAGAACCCGGCCGTCGACAAAATCCAGGACGCGTTTCGGCGCATCCAGAAAGGCCAGAGCGGACGATGCGGGCGGAGTGTCGAGGACGATGAGGTCGAAATCTCCGGCCACACCGAGGAGCGCCTCCATGGCCATGACCTCGTGCGTGCCGGCGAGGTGCCTGGAAATCTGCTGGTAGAAACGGTTCGACAGAACCCTCTCCCGCGCCTCGGGGGTGGCCGCGTGACGCCGAACCAGGTCGTCGAACGTCTGCTTGGGATCGAGGCGCATGGCGAAGAGTCCGCCTTTCACCTTCTGCGGCGCTCCGGTGAGTCGGGCCAGGCCCAGGCTGGTGCGAAGGCGCCTCGAGGGATCGATGGTGCACACCAGGGTCCGCCGGCCGCGGTTCGCCGCGGCGAGGGCGAGTGCGGCCGAGATGGTTGTCTTCCCCACTCCGCCCGGCCCGCAGACGATGACCAGGCGTCCGGCGAGGGCGCTCGCGATGGCGAGTTGGAGACTCATCGAGTTCCCCCCGACAAGGCCGCGGCCACGGTCACGGGCCGGCAATTCGGCAACTCTCCGATGATGATCGGGGAGAGGCTCAGCCCCTTCGCGAGCCGACGGCGATGGAAGGCTTCGAGACGCATCTTTCTTTGCACCCGGGCTGCGCAGCCAAGCAGGAGCGCGTCGCTCGAGCCCGGCGCCGCCTCGACTTCGACAATGGCCTGGCGAGCGGGGAGGGAGAGCGTCTCCTGACGCACCCGGTTCAGAAAAGCCAGGACAGGCGAAAGACCGGTTCTCTCCAAAAGGTCTTTCTTGAACTCCACCGCCTCCACCACCGCCATTTCCTCGGGAATGGCGACCAAGGCGATCCGCGCGTGGGTCTTGAGCCACTCCATGATGTGGTAGGCAAGCCGCGCGAAGGGACCAATGGAGACTGCGCGAAACGCCGCGAACGGCGTCTCCAGCATGAGGAGTCCATGTCCCGAGGACGGGCAATCGACGATGATGGTGGGCCAGCGCTTCGCTTTGTGCCGGTCGGTTTCGAGCGAGTAGGCGCGGATCCTCCCGAGGAGGACGAGTTCGGGCAGGCCGGGGGCGGCCGCGAAGAACTTCCGGTAGATGTCGCTCGCGGTGATGCGCTCGACCAGGGGCCGGAGGCGGACCACATGCTGGACGTACTCATCCATGGCCGTGCGAGGGTCGAGATCGACCGCGTCGAAGCCATGCCGAGTCGGCGTGGGCGTGACCGTCTTCGGGTCCGCAACATGGAGCGACTCGCCGATCCGAACCAGGAGTGTCCTGATGTCCGCCCCGGAAGCGAGGCGCGCGAGCCCTTCCGAAACGGCGCTCTTGCCCACCCCGCCCTTCCCCAGGACGAAGAGCGTCCCGTCGAGATCGAAGGGAAGTTCGCTGCGGCTCGACCGATCCGCGCGACGCCTGGCCAAGGGATGGGTTACTTCAGTCGCGTTTCAATCGAGAGGCGTCCCTCGGTCGAAAGCGGGAAATAGGCTTCGAACTGAGAGCGGATCTGTTCGACCACGCCCAGGGCGCTCACATCGCCGGGATCCCCCTCCGTGACATAGAGGAAGGCCACGCGCCAGGGCGGCGGGTTCGGCACGGGTGCGGGAGAGCGCCGGCCCATCGCCGCGATCAGATCAGAAACCGCCACGTCCTTCCGGATGCCCTTGATATCGACGTTCGACTGGGGCGCCCGCGAGGCGGTCTGCTCCCCGTCGGCTACCGGGTTCCGGATGACGAAGAAGGTGGGAACGTCCTCGCTGGCCCTGATTCCCATGAGATATTGATCAAGCGGGCCGTAGCGCTGAGACGGAGGACCGGTCTTGAACGCCCCGCCTCCCAGGTCCGCGATCGCGTTCCCCTCGTCGTGCGAGCCCGAGGAATCCATGTAGAAGCTCCAGTGCGCCTGCTGCCGGCCCAGCAGCTCGGTGCTCGAAACACCGCCGTCGAGGAAGCGCGCGGAGGCCAGCCACCGATGCCCGACTTCGTGGGCGAGGACCGACAGGGTCGTCTCTTCGCGCAAAACGCGGTTCGCGGGATTGGCCGAGTACTTTGAGATGGAGTCCATCAGAACCATGCTCTCGAGGCCGGCGGCGGACCCGAAGGCGGCGCCCCCATCAACCAGGGGCGAACCCATGCCCGAAATCGCGTTGCGAACGGTGATTTCGTAGGCGAAGGCGCTCTGCGACCTGGGAATGAAGCCGCGGCTGGTATAGACGATGAGCTGCTGATAGTCGTCCCCAAACGCCGAGTAGAAAGTCCGAGCCACCGCGGTGAGGTCGATGTCCGTCTCGCTCCGGAACGACTCGCCTATCGAACGGGAGAAGCCAACACCCGCGGCCAGGGAAAGATCGGTGGTCTGCAATCCGTCCACTCCCCCGCCGGCCGCGATTCCCGTGGCCGCCTCCGCAATGGTGGAACTCAAGTTGAGGGCATCGTACGTGAAGGAGATGCGGCCGTCGGGGAAGAGGGTGAGCTCGAACGTGTTCTTGTCGGGGACATCGAATTGCGGCACATCGGTCCACTTGACGCTGAATCCGTCGGCGCGCGACGAGGTGCTGATACGGCCCCCCTTGCTCGGGTCGAGGTCGGCCAGGAGCGGAGCCACCCGAGGAGGTCCGGAGATGAGCCGGGCCAGCGTCCTGGCGGTGGAGGCGTTGTCCGGCGCTTCGAAGGTAAGGTTTCCATCGGAGTTGACGAAGGCCTTGTCGTAAGTCTTGCCGAAGAAAGGAAAGGCAAAGGGCAAGGGGACTTCCCGGGAATCGTCGTCTCCAAGGGCGATCGCGGCTCCGTCCGGTCCGAGCGGACGATCCACGCGAGAAAGGGTGTAGCCAGGCCGGAACTCCAGCCCCTTCCCCTGGAGGTCCAGGGCATTCGCCGGGAAGACGAGGTCGCCCTGATCGAGAAGCATGGCCACATTCCCACTGCGTGAAACGGACGCGGCTCGGGAGTTCGAACCGGCCGAACGCAGTTCGCGCCGGGCCCTCCCTTCGGCTGATTTCACGATCGGAACGAGGTCGCTGCCGGGATAGATGGCGCAGAAGGGATGCTTGTTGCCTTCCGCAGCACCCATCGACCCCGGAAAGCACAGGAGGCAGACCAGAAAGAAACGCAAGGGACGTGGAATCATTGAGCGCTCCCGCACGCTTATCAGTCTAGCCCCCCGCCCCTGCTTGCCCCCTGAAACCCGCCGAAGCCGTTTGGTGCGCCCGACTGGGCTCGAACCAGTAGCCTTTGCCTTCGGAGGGCAACGCTCTATCCATTGAGCTACGGGCGCACGGAACGGCTTGGACGGTCATGATAGCAACCTCCCACCCGGGACCGGGAGGTCGGCCCGCCGACCAGGGCGTCTCCGCGGAGACCGAACATCCGGGATAATGCGTTCCATGGCCTCGTCTCCTGCCGACTCCCCCGCCGCCGGCCAAACCCCGGGCTGGGCTCGAGAACTCGCGGCTGTCGACACGGCGCCCCTTTTTCGCCCCCTGCTTCAGGAACTGACGGGGCGTCTCCGCGCCCTCAGCGCCGCGGACTGGGAGCGCCCCACCCTGGCCGGCGCCTGGAAGGTCCGCGACGTCGCCGCCCATCTCATCGATTGCGACCTGCGCAAGATCGCGGTGTATCGCGACAAATATCGCCTGCCCATGGACGCCCCGATTCATTCGGATCAGGACCTGGCCCGTTTCGTCAACGGGCTGAACGCCGGCGGCGTCGCCTTCGGGGCGCGCCTCTCTCCCCGCCTCATCATCGACCTCCTGGAGATCGCCGGGGAGTGGGTCGCCAAACTGATCGAGGGACTTTCGCCGGAGGCGCTTTCGCTCTTCGCGGTGAGCTGGGCGGGCGAAAGCGAATCGCTCAACTGGATGGACACCGGCCGCGAATACACGGAGAGGTGGCACCACCAGATGCAGATCCGCGATGCGGTGGGCGAACCTCGCCTGCTCGTTCCGCGTTGGATGGAACCCATGCTCGATCTCTCCGTGCGGGCCCTGCCCGTCGCGTATGCCAATCGGGCGGCTCCTCAGGGGACGGTGGTGACCCTCGAGGTGCACGGACCGACCTCCGGCAACTGGTCCGTGGTGCGCGAGAAGACACGGTGGCGGGTGGTTCGCGGGCGGCCGGAAGCGCCGGAGGCTCTGGTGCGCATGGGTACTGATGACGTCTGGCGTGTTTTCTACAATGCTGCGGCGAGCCCCGGGCTCAGGACGAGAATCCAGATCGAGGGAGACACCCTGGTCGCCGAGCCCATGCTCAAGGCGCGTTCGGTCATTCTCTAGCCGTCGCTCCGCGGACCCCGGGGTCGAGCGCCGCGGGAAACCGAGTGTCTCACCGACCGATGTACCCGAGAGCCCGGAGGTTTTCTTTCTGCTCGCCCGAGAGTTCCACCGGCGCGCTGCGTGAAGTCGAACGGCTCTTGAGGGCCGTGTCCCTCGCCCGCGCCTCGATCGACGAGCGCAGCGACGCGGCCGGCGGCTGGTTCGTCATCTCCCCCGGATCCTTCGCGAGGTCGTACCACTCCGACGAGCGCTCCTCCTGCTTCACGGGGTCCGAACGCAGGATGGCCTTCCACGACCGGGAGCCGGCCCGCAGGAAAGACAGGCGCATACCGTCGGTGGTGTGATCGGTTTCTCCGTACATCTCCCGCGAGTCGAAAAGCGGCCTCAGCAGTGACAAACCCTTCATCGAGGGAACAGGACTGATGGAGAGAAAGTCGAGGATGGTGGGCGCGATGTCGAGCAGGCTGACCGGCTCCCTTTCCCGCCGGGGCGTAACACCCGGACCCGAGACGATGAGAGGCACACGGATCACCTCTTCGTAGAGCGTCTTCTGATGCTCCCACGAGCCGTGTTCGAGGAATTCCTCGCCGTGATCGGAGGTCACGACCATGAGGGTGTTGCGGAGGAGGCCAATCTCGCTCAGGTGAGTCATCAGGCGGCCGATCTCGTTGTCGGTGTAGCGGATCTCGCCGTCATACAGGGCCAGAAGGTGAGCGAGGTCTTCAGGCGACACCTGCTCCGCCCCGAGTTTCTGGAAGTCCCTGAGATTCCCGGTCATCTTTCCCGCGTACGACGATTCGAAGATCTTGAGGACGTCGGGGGGCGGCGCATAGTGCCAGTGGGGATCGTAGAAATGCAGGAAGATGAAGAAGGGCCGGTCGCCGAAACGGTCCAGAAGGTCCATCGCGTGGTTCGCCACGTTCTCGGCGAGGCGGTCCTGGCGGAAATTCATCGAGTCGAAGCCGGCGTCCAGGCCGTACGTTTTCGAGACGTACAGATGTGAAGTCACGGCGTGGGTGGCGACACCCCGGGCCTTGAGAATCTCCGCCACCGAGGGCGCCGACCGGTTGAAGCCTCGCTTCATGTCGGTGCCGCCGTGCGTTCCGGGAAGTGCTGAGGTCAGCATGGAGAGGTGGGCGGGCAGCGTCCACGAACTGACACTCACCGCATCCTCGGCGAGCACTCCTGCCTTCGCGAGCGCGTCCAGGGCCGGAGTCGTGGGCTTCCCGTATCCGTAGACGCCCACATGGTCGCGCCTCAGGGTGTCGATGGAGATCAAGATCACGCCGCGCTTCAGGCCGTAGGCGGCGCGATCGTGAATGACCGGATCCGACACCGCGAGCC
The DNA here is from genome assembly GCA_031412915.1 of Vicinamibacteria bacterium. Classification (GTDB taxonomy): domain Bacteria; phylum Acidobacteriota; class Vicinamibacteria; order Fen-336; family JAGNNV01; genus JAGNNV01. Next base: position 9,272 of record JANODX010000210.1, read on the forward strand.
GAATCGACGGAGGCTGGGGCATATCCCGGCCGTCCTTGTCGGTGAAGCGGATCGAGATCGACAGGACCCCCCGCGGCGGGGCATCGAGATCGACGGTGACATCCTTCCAGTCGTGCGCGGCCCGAGGATTGACTGTTTCACGGGCGATCTCCCGGCCGTCCAGGCCGACCACGAACCGCCCCCAGCCCGGGACTTCGCCGGTTCCCTCGTGGCGCGCCCCTACCCCGAAGGTCAGCCGGGCCCGGCGCGGCAGGGACAGGGTCCACGACTGACTGGCCAGAAGGGCGTCACGCGTTTCGCCGCCGATGGCGACCGCGTCGACCTGCGACCGCGCTCCATCCGGCTTTTCCACGAGCAGGGAGCGCGGTCCCGAAGGCGGTGCCTGGGTCGCGCAGCCGAACTGCGCCGCGACGACGAGCGCCCCCAGCAGGAGAGGTGGCCGCGCGAACCGGATCTTTCGGAAGGACAAGGCAGCGCGAATGTAGCACGCGCTTTTCACTCCGGGCGCCGCTCGCCGGAGCGCCCCGGCCACGGCCGCGCTCCGTCGAGGGCGCGGCCCGGCCGCACCTCGCGCCCAGAGCCTACGGCTTGCCCACCGGGAAGAACCGGCCGATGAGGTTCGCCGGATTGGCGCCCTTCTTCGGCGTGAACTTCTGCGGCCGGCCCACATGGACGTCGGCCGTGTACAAGGAGCCCTCGCTGTCGACACTGAACTGGTGCACGCCCCAGAAGCCCCCGGGGAAGGCGCCGAAAGTACCCCAGGAGAAAAGGAACTTGCCCTCCGGGTTGTACTTCGAGAACTTCTGCGTGGTGCCGTCGGCCACCCAGAAGCTCTGGTCCTCGGCCAGCATGACCGAGTAGGGCCGGACGATGTTCGGCCAGACCTCGATGAACTTCCCGTTCTCGTCGAAGATCTGGATCCGCGAGTTGGCTCGATCCGCCACGTAGACCCTTCGGTTCTTGTCGACCGCGACCGCGTGAACGGTGTTGAAGTAGCCCGGGCGCTTCTCGTTGGGCGGAGTTCCCTTCTCGCCCCAGGCCAGGACGTACTTCCCGTCCTTGTCGAACTTCACCACGCGGGTGTTGGTGTATCCGTCGCTCACGAAGAAGCTGCCGTCGGGCAGCCAGGCGACCTCAGTCGGCCGTCCGAAGTGCTTGTCATCGTTACCCGGGACCTTGAACACTCCCCATGACTGGACGAGCTTCTTGCCGTCGTTGGTGAACTTGTAGACCATGTGCGCGCCGTCGTCGACGAGCCACACGTGCTTCTCGGGGTCGTAGGGGTTGATCTGGACGCGGTGGGGCCGGACGAACTTGTCGTTGTGCTGCTCCCACGACTCGATCATCTTGCCCGCTTTGTTGACCACGTAGAGGTTGTGGTCCCACCGGGGATGCCGCGCCTTGTCCGCCTGCGACAGATCGTAGCCGGAGGCGTTGCGCGCCGGGACGAGCGCGTTCGGGCCCTGCTCGCCGCCCCCGCCTTCGCTCTTCAGAATCGGCAGGCAGCCGCGCTGGAAGATGAACACCCGGTCCGGGCTCTGCGCCCAGATTCCGGCCGTGGATCCGACCTGGTAGCCGGCGCCACAGACGCTCTCCGGCCAGCCGGGCACCAGGTCATAGGGGCCGGTGATGTCGTTCCCGCCCTTCTCCTGCGAGATGGCGAGGGATGCTCCCGCGCCGAGGAAGCCCAACAGGGCAAATAAGGCTCGTCCGCCAGTCATCTTCATTTTTCTCTCTCCTTGGATCTTTCGTGGATGAGTCCCCGGGCCGACTCGGTTTGCTGTTGCACCTGTGCCACCACCGGTGGCGGCGCTCCGGACGACCGCCGCGACTCGCGGCCTCGCCTGGGATCAGGCGCTGCTGCGCTCTTCGTTCCGCGCTTCGGGGGAACCCGGCTTCTTCAAACCGGCGATGAAGGCCTCGGCCTGCTTCGCCTCGGACGTTCCCGGCGCCGCCGCGACCACCTGCTGGAAGAGCTGCAGGGCCTTGTCGGTGTCGCCCTTGCTGAGGTACGACTTCCCGAGCCCCAGCATGGGAATCGGATTGTCGGGCTTGGCCGCGAGCGCCTTCTCGAAACTCGCGATCGACTTGTCGAGATCGCCCTTGACGAAGTGCACCGCTCCGAGCGTGATCGTCGCCTCGAGGGCCAGCTGGTCTTTGAGGTCGGGCTGCTTGGCCAGCCCCTGCTCGAAGGCCCCCGTGGCCTTCTCGAACTCCCTCATTTCCACGTAGGCGCCGCCGAGCTGAAACAAGATCCGGGGCTCGTCGGGGGCCATCTTGACCGCGTCTTCGAGCTTCGCCACCGCGTCGGCCTTACGGCCCAGACGCAGGTACGCAAGCGCCAGATTCACCCGAATCTCAGGAAGGTCCGGGGCTTTCTGCATGGCGAGTTCGAAGAACTGCGCGGCTGCGGCATTGTCGCCGCGATTGAAGGCTTGAAAGCCTTCAGCGAATTCCTTGGCTCCCACGGGAGCCGCTTTCGCGAGTTTGAAATTGAACTTGTGCTCGGCCCCGGCCGCCACCCTAAGCGGTTCCTCGAGAAGTTTGTAGCCTTCCTTCCTGACCGACACCCGGTAGGCGGAGCCTATGATGCCGCGCTTGTAGAAGGCGCCTTTCTTGTCGGTCTTGGTGGAGTAGATCTTTCCGCTGCTGGGGTCGTCAAGGGTGATGACCGTGTCCGGGAGCGGAGCACCGCCATCCTCGTCAGTCACCGTCCCTCGGATGATGCCTTCCATCCCCTGCGGAACAGCGACGGCGGCGCTCACAACCACCACCGCCGCCGTGAGGAACGAAACCAGATTGTTCTTGATGGTCATTGCTGACGAAACCTCACCTCACGCTCCCAGGAACAACCTAGTCGAAAGTGGACAGCTAGAATCGAATGCGCGCTCCCATCTGCATCTGACGGGGAAAGCCCGCGGCGGTCGCAACATTGAAGTTCACGCTGCTCCGGTTGCCGGTGGGCGGCTGGAGATTCTTCGTGTTTAACAGGTTGAACACATCGTAGAACAGATCGAGGCCTCGCTTGTCGCTGCGCAGCGGAATAGCGTACCGGACCGAAACCGCGACTTCGAACAGGCCCGGACCGTTCATCCCGTTGATCACGGCCCGACCCTGCGAGTCGAGCGGGGACAGAATCGGCTTGCCCCCGTCGCTTACTCCCTTGATCGGCCGGTCGGCGGCGTTACCGGTGTTGCCGCCGCCGTCCCGGTTGAAGTCGGAGCCCACGACCTCGTTGATCGGCGCGCCCGAAATCTTGCTCAGAATGGCCGAGAGGTTCAGGTTCTTGGCCACGTTGACCGTCGCCGTCGACGACAGGACATGTGTGCGATTGCCAGCGAATCGTCCGAAGTCGTTCCTGGGATTGGTGTTGTCCGAGACCGCTCGCACGTCGGGGTTGCCGAGACCAACGTAGGTCGCCTTCTGCAGCGTGTAGGAGAGCCGTCCGCTCCAGCGGTTGGCCATGCGCTTGACGAAAGCAACCTGCAGGGAATTGTAGGAGGCATCGAACGCGTCGCTCGATGTCGAGATGCGCACGCGGTTGAAGTTGTTGCTGCGGGCCGCGCCCTTGATGAAGACGCTGTTCGGATCGAAGGCCGCGGCCCCGGGCCGGGCGCCGCCGGGAAGAATGCCGCTCACCGGCGCGTTGATGTCGAGTACTCCCGTCTGGTCCCGGGAGATATTCCCCACGAAGTCCACGGCGAGGGATGCGTTCTTCCCAAGCTCCCGGGCGACGCCGAAGCTGTAGGCCCACTGATAGGCCAGCCTCCGGTTGGGATCGTCGAGTATGGGATTGTTGTTGAACGACGAACCTGCCAGGGCCGAGGCCTTGCGGGCATTTAGGAAGGCGATGGCGGCGGGGCTCAACTTCGCCACCCCGGGAACACCCGCGGAGTTGTTGATGAGGGACGGAACCAGAACGCAGCCGCATGTGTCATTGGCCGAGGTGATCTGGATGGACGGGGATACCGTCACCACCTGGGCATTGAAGGCGTTGATGGTGGCCGAGAGGGGCATGAACAGGTAGAACTTGCCGATGCCGCCTCGGACCACGGTCTTCCCTTCTCCCTTGACGTCGTAGGCAAAGCCCACCCTTGGGGCGAAGGCCTTGTCGGACGCGGGGGTCATGCGCTGGCGGTCGTAGCGCAGGCCCAGGTTCAACGTGAACTGGTTGTTCACATGGAACTTGTCCTCCACGAAACCGGACACACGCCGATCGTAGGCGAAGGCCTGGAGACCGCCGAAGCCGGGGGCACTCGGCGCCACCGTGATGTTGAACTGCGTTGGGCGTGTGGCCGGGTTCGCCGGATTGTAGGGGGCATCAGTATTGAAGACGAAGGTCCCGGTGTCGAAACCCTGGCGCGGATCGTCCCGGTTCAGGCTGAAACTGCCGCCGAACTTGAACGTGTGCTCGCCTCCCAGAAGCTCGGGCACGAAGTAGCTGAAGGTATCGCTCACCAGATAGGTGTGGATGGTGGTGAAGGTCCCCGTGCCGCCCTGGCCGGTTGTGTAGCTCGGGTGATTATTCGCCTGCCCGATTTCGAAGGGATCACGCCCGTCGTAACCGATGCCGACCACGTCGGGAAAGTCGAAGTAGTTCTGCCGGCCGGTGTTGAGCTGCTCGTTGATGGCTCCGACCCGGAGCACGTTGGAGGCGCGGTCGTTGACGGTGCTGGTCAGCGTCAGGGCCGCGATCTGGTCCAGATCCTCTTCCCAGCCCTGCTGGTCAATCGTCTCGATGCTCTCGGGGAAACCCTCGCCCTTGGTCGGCGCGCGCTCGCGGACCGCCCGGAGGCTCAGGAAGTTGCTGGGGGTGATCTGGTAGTCGAGGCGCGCGAAGAGGTTGGTGGCGCGGACTTCGAAGGCTCCGATGAAGTCCGGGGTCAGTGCTCCGCCTGCGCCCTTGAAGGACTTGTTCTTGGCGTTGTCCTCATTGTCCTTCTCCGCCAGGAGGGCGAAGTGGGCTTTGTTCTTGAGGATGGGGCCGGCGAGCCCGATGCCCATCTGCAGGGTCTTCTCTTTCGGCTTGGCCACACCGGCGGGCAGGAAGTGATCCCGGGAGTTGAACTTGTCCGAGCGGTAGTAGGTGTAGACCCGGCCGGAGAAATCGTTGTTGCCCCCGCGCGTGATCATGTTGACCACAGCACCCGCGCCGCCGCCGTACTCGGCGCTGTAGGAGTTGGACAGGACCTGGTACTCGGCGATGTTGTCCAGAACCACGCGGACCTGGGTGCCCTGGCTGCCACCCAGGCGGTCGTCGTTGTTGTACATGCCGTCGAGCAGGTAGACGTTCGACTGGGCCGGCGAACCGTTGGCGCTGACCTGTCCGCCCTCGAACGAAGAGGTCGCGGCCGCGGGGGTCATGCCGGGGATCAGCTGGGTGAGGGCGGTGAAGTTCCGGAAGTTGGAAGGCACGTCCTCGATCTCCCGTCCGGTGAGACTGCCGCCGATCTTGTTGCTGGTGCTTTCGACGAGGGGCGCCGCGCCTTCGACGGTCACTTCCTCGGCCATGCCGGCGAGCCGCAGCTTCAAGTCAAGCGGGATGTCGGCGCCGGCGGTCAGCTTGACATCCCGGCTGGTCGTATTGAAGCCCGGCATGGAGACGCTGACCTTGTACGTCCCGGGCTGCAGGTTCTGCGCGGTGTACTCGCCGTTGGCCGCGGTGGTATATGTGCGGCTGTATCCGGTGCCCGCCGAAGTGATGGTGACCGCGGCGCCGGGCAGGGCGAGGCCGTCCGGATCCAGAACCTTGCCGGCGATTGAGCCCTGCTGCTGCGCGAATGCGGCGTCCGGCGTCAACAACACGACGGCCAGGGCGAGCGCGCAGCCTCCCGCCAGAATGCGTCCGAAATTGCCCTTAAGTCGCAGAGAAAGAGAAAATGCCATGATCTTTACCCTCAGCCGTTAATCCGAACTGTTTATTCCTTCAAAAAAACCGGAGCCGCCCTATTACTCCGAAACACGACTTCCGCATATGGTTCTTTCACGCGAGGCGCTCGCTTCCGCGAGCGTGGAGGGATCCCGCTGAATCAGTGACCCGACCGTACACCCTCGTTGCGTCCGCTGTCAATTCTCTGGAGCGTCAGGAGCCGCGGCCCTATCTTGCGGCCTTCAGGGTGACCTTGGTCGCGCGCCAGTTTCCCACCTCGCCCACGAACAGGTTGTTCTCGGTCCGGCAGTCGAGGGCGTTCACCACGCTGAACTCTCCGGGGACTTTCCCCGCCCGGCCGAACTTGCCCACGACCTGGCCGCTCAACTTGACCTTGTAGATCTCGCCATAATCCAGATCCTCGGGGCTGTTCGAATGGGAGCTGTAGAGGTACTGGGTCGGGCCGCCCGAAATACAGATGGCCATCGGCTTCCCGATGCCTCCGAACTCGGACTTGTAGTTGCCGTCCCCGTCGAACACCTGGATGCGCCGGTTGCCGGCATCCGCAACGTAGACATTGCCAGCCGCGTCGGTCGCGATCCCGCGAAGCTCGTTGAACTGGCCGGGCGAGGAGCCGGTGCGGCCCCACGACTTCACGAAGTTCCCGTCCTTGCCGAACTTCGAGACGCGATTGTTGGTCCCGCCGAAGCCGTCGGCCACGTAGGCGTTGCCCGCCGCGTCGAAGGCCACGTCGGACGGTCGCTCGAACGACTGCCCCGGAAAGCCGGATCCATTCCCTGCGCCGGCGCCGCCACCGCCCGCGGGCGGCACTCCCGGCCCGTCGATGAGCCTCGCGGGGACTCCGGGACCCGGGCGCACTCCAATGGTTTCGGGCTTTCGTCCGAGCACCTGCAGGAAGCTGCCATCCGGCGCAAACTTCATGATCAGGTTGGAGCCGGCGTCGACCGCCCAGATGTTGCCGGACGGATCGACGCGCACCGCGGAAGCGAAATTGAGCGCGTAGGTTCCGTTGCCGATCTCCTTCACGAACTTGCCGGTTTGATCGAACTGGAACAGCTTGGAGCCGTAGTGATAGAAGGTGCGCTCGTGGCCGAGAGTCGCGACCGGAGTCCCGGTGCGGGCGTAGACGAAGACGTGTCCGGCTGCGTTGGTGGCGACACCGGCGACCTCGCCGTAGTTGGGGAGCCACAGGAAGTCGGCGACCGCGTCGAAAGCGATCTCGGGCACCGGCTGGGCGAAAGCGGGGACGGCGACGACGATCACGGCAACCGCAACAATGAACTTCAGAGCTGTTTTCATGGTGTTCCTTTTTGGTCTCCTGGGTTTCATGCGCTACGGCTTGAGCGTGACTTTCTGCACGCGCCAGCCCTGGATTTCGGCGGTGTAGATGGTGTTGGGTTGGCGACAGTCCATCATGTGGATGCTGGCGAATTCCTTCGGGGCAACGCCGGCCCGGCCGAAGCGGCCGAGCACGGTGCCGTCCAGTTCCATCTTGTAGATGTCGCCGGTCCGGTCCACCGCGCGCGAATCGATGGTGGTCCCGGCTGAGTTGGAACTATAGAGATACTGGTGGGGTCCCGGAGAGATGCACAGACCCCATGGGGCGCCAACGTTGTCGTACACCGCTTTCTGATTCAGATCGTTGTCGAGGACCACGATGCGCGAGTTGCCGCGATCGCCTACGTACACGTTCCCTTTCTCGTCCACCTGCATGGTGTGGGGGGCGGCGAACTCCAGGGGATTGGCCGGATTGCCGCGCCGGCCCGCCGACTTGATGAAGCGGCCGTTCTTGTCGTACTTGACGATCCGCGCGTCAGTGTAGCCGTCGGAGATGAGGATGTTGCCGAACTGGTCCCAGCCCATGTCGGTGGGCCGGTGGAAGGAATAGGGCCGGTTCGCGCCGGAGAACGGGGCGGTTCCGGGCATCATGGCGAGTTGATCGAGGGCATCGGGACGCTTCCCGAGAACCATGAGAAGTTTGCCGTCCGGGGCGAATTTCTGGACGATGTTCGGACCCTCGTCCACCGTCCAGACATTGTCGTCCTTATCGACGCGCACGGAGTGGGCGAAACCGTAGCCGTAGCTGTCTTTCCCGAACTCCTTGATGAAGTTCCCGGCCGGATCGAATTCGAACGTCCTCGACTCTCCGCTTCGGGAATGGATGAACAGATGGCCCTTCGAGTTGGTGGCGACCCCGATGCCTTCACCCATATAGAGGCCGGGCGGCATCTTGTAGGGAATGACCGCGTCGTAGGGGATCTCCGGTGTGGTTGCCCTGGCCTTGGCCGCTGGCCCTGAGCCCACCTGAGCGAGAGCGGAAGACCCGTAGAGCAACAGTCCTGCTACTACGGGAGTGATAAGACGCAACTGTCTCATGATGCTTTCCTCCGAGGGAACTTCCAAGCTCCGCGACAAACTCGCGAAACCAAATTTGGTGGTGATTGACCCTAAGTCAGAGTGTCTATCCTGTCAAGTACTTCGAGTACTTTGAGTGACTTCTCGAGCGGACGGGCAGCCTAACGGGCCGCCTTCAGTGTGAACTTCTGCACGCGCCAGTTGGCCAGCTCGCCGATCAGCAATTCGTTCTCGTTGCGGCAATCGATGGAATTGACCAGACTGAACTCTTTCGCCAGCTTGCCCGCGGCGCCGAATTTCCCCACCACGGTGCCGTCGAGCTTCACCTTGTAGATGGTGGCGTCGTCCATGCCGTCGGGGTCGCCCGAGTGAGCGATGTAGAGGTACTGGGTCGCCCCCGTGGTCATGCACATGGTCTGCGGCGTGCCCACGCCCTTGAACTGGGACTTGTAGGTCCCTTCCCCATCGAACACCTGGATGCGCTTGTTGCCGAGGTCGGCCACGTAGACATTCCCCTGGGCGTCGAGGGCAATGCTCTTGGCGCCGGCGAACTGCCCGTCGGCTGTGCCCGTCGAGCCCCAGTGCTTGATGAAACGGCCGTCCGGAGCGAGCTTCAACACGCGGTTGTTGTTGCCGATCCCATCCGAGATGTAAATGTTGCCGGCCTTGTCCCACGCCACGTCCGTGGGGCGGTTGAGCGAAGAGCCTGGCACGCCGGATCCCGGGGGGCCGGGAGGCGCGCCCCCAAAACCGCCGCCACCACCGCCGCCGCCAGGGCCGGGGGGGGCGCCGGGAGCCGGGGGCGGAGGGGGCCGCACGCCGATGGCTTCGGGCTTCCGGCCGAGGACGAGGGCGATGCTGCCGTCGGGGGCGAACTTCACCACCTGGTTCGCGGCCAGGTCGACGGTCCACACGTTGTCCTGAGGATCGACGCGCAGTCCGAACGCGACGTTGAAGCCATAACTCATCTGCCCCAGTTCGCGCACGAACTTGCCGGTCTTGTCGAACTCATACAGCTTGGAACCGTTGCGGAGGAACGTCCGGTTATCGCCCAGGGTCGCGTAGGGATGCCCGGTGCGCGTGTAGACGAAGATATTGCCCTTCGAGTTCTGTCCGACCCCGCCGACCTCGCCTAGGTAGAGGTCGATGCCGGTCTTCACCACATCGATGTTGGCGTCGAACGGGATCTCGGGAACCGCGGTCTGCGCGCCCGCCGATCCGCCGGCGGCGAGGAACGCTGTGGCCACGAATGCTCTGAATGTTCTGTTCATGGCGTTCTCCTAGTTCGAGGCCTTGGCGGGGACGGGCTTCAGCACGATCTTCTGCGCGCGCCAGTTGTTGATTTCGGCGGTGTAGAGGGTGTTCGGATCGCGGCAGTCGATGCCGTGGACGGTCGCGAATTCCCCGGGTGCTTTGCCCGCCTTGCCGAACTTGCCGATGATCGTGCCGTCGAGCTCCATCTTGTAGATCTCGCCCGTGTACTCGGCGGGGCCCGCGGGGGCCGCGTCCGGCCAGGAGTTGGACGAGTAGAGGTACTGCTTGGTGGCGTTCTTGATCGGGCCGCCGGAAACGCACACCGTCCACGGATTCCCGACGTTGGTGTACTCGGCCTTCCAGTTCAGATCGTTGTCGAGCACCACCACGCGGCCGTTGCCGCGGTCGGCCACGTAGACGTTCCCCTGCCAGTCCATGGCCATGCCGTGCGGGGTGTTGAACTGGAGATGCCCGTTCCCCCTCGTCCCCACCGACTTGATGTACCGGCCGTTCTTGTCGAACTTCACCACCCGGCCGTCGAAGTAGCCGTCGGACACGAAGATGTTGCCCTGCTGATCCCACCCGACATCGGTCTGGCGGCCGAGCCGATTCCTTGCGTTGCGGCCATGGAAGGCTCCGCTGCCCGGCATGTTGGTGAGCTGGGCCACGGGATCCTCACGACGACCGATAACCATCAGCACTTTGCCATCGGAGTTGAACTTGATGATGTTGTCCGTGCCTTCGTCGACCGCCCAGATATTGTCCTCGGAGTCCACCCGCACCGCGTGAGCGAAGGAGAAACCATAGATGTTCTTGCCGATCTCGCGGGTGAACACGCCCTGGGGCGAGTACTCGAAAAGCCTGGTCTCGTTGGCGCGGTGGAAGACGTACACATTCCCCTTCGAGTTGGTGGCGATGCCCATGGCCTCACCCACATAGATCCCCGGCGAATGCTTGAAGAAGGGCACCGCCTCGTGGGGAATCACGGGGACGTTGGTCGCGGTGGCCCGGCCGCTCTGGGCCGAGACGGGGCGTGAGAATTCCCCAAAGCCCACCAGAATCGCGCCGAAAAGCGTCGCCAGGGCGAGCGAGAACGCAAGACTTCTCTTCATAAACAACAACCTCCGGAAACGAAGACGCTCCAGAATCTGAGCGCAAAGAATTGAAGCAATCGACTCCCATCCAGTCGCAAGTTCAAGGCAAACTCCTCCTTCACCTGCGCGTCTCCCCGTTGCGGCGCTCGGATTGGGCCGCCGGGCCTCGGACGCGGGGCCGGCCCCTGGGGTCTCGACCGGACTTCGGCTCCCGGTTTCGGAGAAGAGCCGCGGTGGCGACCACTGCGCCCAGGCCGGCCAGGATTCCGAGACTGAGCCCGGGCTTTCGTTTCATGAAGCGACCCGCTCCCGAGGCGCCCTTCCGGAGCTTCGCCGCGGCCGCCGAGGCGTAGCGCTCGGTAAGCGGAAACGACGAGCGGGCGGCCGGTCGAATCGTGGCCTCGGCTTTCTCCTCGGGTGTCGTCTCGCCCGACCGGCTGGGCACCAGCGGGACCACCTTCGTCTCGAAACGTTCGGATCTCGACCCGTGCTGGTGGGAGTAGACCCAGGTGAACTCGGCCCCGAGCAGGAAGATCTGGGCCGAGAAGTAGACCCACACCAGGAAGATCACGAGCGAACCGGCGGCGCCAAAACCCGATCCCACCGTGCCCCGCCCCAGGTAGAGGCCGATCAGCAGCTTGCCGCTCTCGAACAGCAACGCCGTGACCGAGGCCCCGATGCCCACGTCGCGCCAGGCGATGCGCGCGCGCGGCATCAACTTGTAGATCATGGCGAAAAGAACCGCGCTGATGGCGAAGGACAGAACGAAGTTCGCCGCTTGAAGAATGGTCTGCCAGTCCGAAAACCATCGGTTCGACCACTCGCTCACCACGGCCAGCGAGGCGCTGAAGACAAGGGAGAGAAGAAGGAGAAAGCCGAGGCCCAGCACCATCCCGAAAGAAAGCAGCCGCGTGCGCAGGAGATTGAACAGACCGCTCCGGTTGGCCGGGTCGGGCACGCGCCAGATTCGATTGAGCGCGCTCTGCAACTCCCCGAACACGCTCGTGGCGCCAAGCAGGAGAGTGAAGACACCCACCACGGTGGCGATAGCGCCAGCCGTTGGTCTGCCCACGCTCTTGAGCAGGTCCTGGACCACCGCCGCCGCTTCGAATCCGATCCGGCCCTGAAGCTGGGCCACGATTTCACCCTGGGCGGCGTCCCGGCCGAACACCAGTCCGGCCACGGCGATGACCAGGATCAGCAGAGGGGCGATCGAGAAGAGGGTGTAGTACGCGATGGCCGCGCCCATGCTGGGGGCATAGTCGTCCACCCACGCGTTGACCGACTTGTCGATCAGGAGGCGGACGTCCTTGAAGGTCATGGGCCGACGGGGCGAAGGCGTAGTCATTGAGCGTTCGGGTCCGGTAAACAGGCTAACCCACTAACTGGTCCGCCTTCTCCCCGAGACCAGGTTCCACCGCGAAGACTCGGTGGCGTCAGGGCGAGACCGGGGCGCCGAGCAGGTAGAGCCCGTCCGGGCCCTTGCCGGCCGGATGGGTCGACTTCACCAGGAACGTATCCAGGTCGAGAATCGAGACCGTTCCCTCTCCCGTGTTGGCCACCAGGGCCTGCTTGCCGCCGGGCAGGAAGAGGGCGCCTCCCGGCCCCTTGCCGGTCCTGGCCTTGGCGAGGACGACCTGTCCCAAGAGGTCGATAAGGTGAACCTCGTTGGAGCCGCGATGGGGAACGAGGGCGCGCGTGCCGTCTTTGGAAATGGTCACGCGCACCGGATCTTCCGCCACCTTGATACGCGCCACGGAAACGCGGTTTGGAGCATCGAAGAGTTGAATCTCGCTGGCTTTTCGATTCCCGACCAGGAGCCACTTGCCGTCGGCGGACAGAGCGATGCCCTCGACCCCGTCGCCCGCCTTCATGTGCTTCTCGACCGCGAGTTTCCTCGTATCCACGACCGTCACCGTCGCCGAGCCGCGATCCGCGATGTAGGCCCACTCCCCTTGCGGCGAGAGCACGACCATGTGGGAGCCCTCCTTCTCGGTCTTCAGCTGCCCTTTCACTTCGAGCCGTTCGATATCGATCAAGAGCAGCAGCTGGTTCTGCTCGCTGGTGAGGTAGAGGGTCTTGCCGTCGGGATGGATGGCCATGCCGTGGGGATAGGCGAAAAGGGGCGAAGCGAGCCGCTTGATCTCCTTGCCGAGGGCGAGATCGACCACCGAGACCGTGTTGCTGCGGGAGTTGGCGGTGAAGGCCAGCCGCCCGTCCTTCGTCGCTATCACCTCATGAGGGTTGCCGCCGACCGGAATGGCGCGGACAACCTTCAAGGCGGCGGTGTCGAAGACAAGGAGCACGTCCCCGTCCTTGTCGGCGATGAGAACGGTGTCCGCGGCCGCTGCGGAACCGAGAAGGCAGACCAAGGCGATCCAGACCATGCGTCTCATGAGGCGATCTCCTTTCGTGTTCGCTCCACCTGAGGGAGGGAACAGCGCGCCGCCCCATTCGGCGGCTCGCCGTCCTCCCGCTTCCCTTAACGCAGCGGCTTGGACATGCTGAGGGCGGGAGCCTCCGCCCTGGCAGTGTGACTCATCGACCCGATGCCGTCGATGGTGGCCACGATCTTGTCGCCATCCTTCAGGAAGACCTGCTCGGTGCGGACGGTGCGCGACATGCCGGTGCCGGCCGGGCTTCCCGCGGAGATCACGTCACCCGGGAAGAGAGTCATGATCGAGGAACCGAACTGGATGAGCTCAGAGATGTTGTGGATCATGTCGGTCGAGCGTGCATCCTGCATCGGCTTCCCGTTGACGGTGAGGAGCTGGCGCACGTTCTGCGGATCTCCGTAGAACTCCTTCGGGACGATCCAGGGACCCATGGGCGAAAAGGTGTCGTGGCCTTTGCCCACGTACCAGTCGGCCCCGAAACGCGAGGGCCCGGTTTCTCCGGGCCGGGTGCCGCGATCGGACATGTCGAGGGAAATGGTGTAACCGAACACGTAGTCCCTGGCCTGGGCCGCGGGCACGTTCTTCGCCGCCTTGCCGATGACCACGCCGATCTCGCACTCCCAGTCGATCCGGTCCCGGCCCGCGGGCAGGATGAAGTCGTCGCCCTGGCCGATGATCGCCCCCACCGTGGGCTTGAGGAACAGGTAGGGAGTGCCGCGGTTCTTCCGCAGGTCCGCCTCGATCTTCTTCGCCTCTTCCGGGCTGCTCGATTCCCCCGCGTGGGCGTAGTAGTTGGCGGCCGCGTTCAGGATCTTCGTGGGGTAGAGAATCGGGGGCAGGATCTTCACCTTCGACACGTCATGGACCCAGGAGGCCCGGCGCTCACCGGCCAGCAGGTTTCCCTTCACCGCCCAGTTCACGATGTCGTAGAGCCGGCGCTGAACCCCGTACTCGTAAGCGGAGATGACGCCCAGCATGTCTTCGGGCAGGGTGACCGCGGGCAAGTGCGGGTTCCGCAGCATCTCCGCGTTCGCGGCGGTCGCGTCGACAATCAGGCTGTCGCGCAGCACGATGCCCACGAACGGTTTCGCTCCGGTCTGGAACGTGCCGAGCTTGAATGGCTCAACGACACCGCCACCGCTGCTCTGAGCGTGCAGCAGGGGCGCTCCGAAAAGGCCGAGGACGGCTGCGGCCGCGAGTGACAAGATGGGTTCCTTCATGGACAAACCTCCGGTTTGGTTATTGGATTCGCATTGAATACGGCGGTTCAAGAATCTGACGCACAAATTCCGCTCCGGGTCGGCGGAAATACCATGGAAGTCCGTCGAACTGCCCGGAGAGCGGGCCCCGCCGCGCGGTGCTCACTCCGCGACTGCGGCCCCTTTGATTTTGATAAGGAGCCGCGGTCGGGGAGCACGACAGCCGCCTTGATTAGTTGGCGGCCTTGTAGCGAAGTTCCTGGCCAAGGATCTTGGCGGGATCGGCCCCGGCCTTCGGCTTGAACTTCTGCACGCGACCGTTGAAGACCTCGGCAACGTAGAGGTTGCCCTCCTGGTCGACCGTGAACTGGTGCGGACCCGCGAACTCACCCCACCGCTCGCCGGGCGCTCCCCAACCGTACTTGTAGTTGCCGTTCAGGTCGTACTTGATAAAGCGCTGGGTGCCGCCGTCCGAGATCCACAGCGTCTGATCGGCGGTGATGATGTGGTAGTAGGGCGAGGAGTACTTGCCCAGCACGAACATGTCGAGGAATTTCCCGTTCTCGTCGAAGACCTGCATGCGGTGATGCCCGCGGTCGGCCACGAAGATCCGGCGGTCCTTGCTGATCGCGATGCTGTGGACGGTGTTCCACTCATTGGGGCCCGGGTTGTTCGGATCCTTGGGCTTGCTGCCCCACTCCAGCAGGAACTTGCCGTCCTTGTCGAACTTGGCCACGCGAACGCCGCCGTAACCGTCGCTGATGAAGAACGTGCCGTCGGGGAGCCAGTCGATGTCGGTCGGCCGGTCGAACAGCTTGCCGGTGTCACGACCCCGCTCGCCCTTGGTGCCAAGGCTCATCACCAGCTTGCCGTCGTAAGTGAATTTGTGAATCTGATGCAGCTGGTCGTCGATCACCCACACATGCTTCGCCGGGTCGTAGGGACTCATCTTGATCTTGTGCGGTCCCCGGCCACAGGGGGCCTCGAAAAGCTTGTCGTGCTGGGCCCAGTGCTGAACCTGGTTTCCGTTGCGATCCAGGACATACAGCACGTGATGCATGCGACGCTCCCATCCGCGTCCCGGGACGGGCAGACAGGTGGCGCCCATCTTGTCGGGATTGCCGGTGGCCCGGCGAGTCTCGAGGCGTTCCGCGTAGGCAGGGTCGCCGCTGGGCAAACCCAGCATCCCGTATGGCGTCCAGGGCTTGGCGCCCTTGGGCAGCGGCAACTCGCCGCGCATCGCAACCCAAATCCGGTCGGGGCTCTCAGCGTAGACCGCGCCCTGCGAGCCCCACGTCCAGCCTTCGTGTTTCAATCCGTCGGGGCCATCGGGCAACCCCTTGTTCCACTCGGGGGCAATGTCGTAGTGGCCGAACTCTTCCTGCCCTCCCCTCTCCGCGGCTTTCTGCTGGGTGAAGGCGAGTGGTGACATCAGCACTACCGCCGAGAGAACCGTGAGGCCCAGGAATCCGAAACGCCAACTTCTCGAACGCATATGGGAGACTTCCTTTCTGGTTAGGTTTGTAGGTTGCGGAAGAAACGATGGCTGGAACAGTAGGGCCATTTACGGATCCTGTCAACCGAGAAGAAGGGGTTTTACACCGAGAAAAGGCGTCCGAGAAAAAGGGCGTCTGAGAAGAATGCGCCGAGAAACCGGGCATCCAATAAGCGGTCTCCCAAAGGCCTTGGCGCGCGATCGGTTGGACCTTTCAGGGGTTCAGCGTCTGGAGGCCACGAAGGGCTTCACGAGCGCCACCGTGAAGCGAGCGCCGTCCCGTGCCTTCTCAGCGTCCTTCTTCGAATAGAAGTTCGTCGGGGTCAGATCCTCGGCGCCGTAGAACGCAAGTTCACGGTCCCGCCGGAGGTCGCGCGAGATCG
The DNA here is from genome assembly GCA_031412915.1 of Vicinamibacteria bacterium. Classification (GTDB taxonomy): domain Bacteria; phylum Acidobacteriota; class Vicinamibacteria; order Fen-336; family JAGNNV01; genus JAGNNV01. The sequence goes on from JANODX010000210.1 coordinate 25,338, forward strand.
CGGCCAGGGCCTCGACGCGGCCCTCAAGACCGGGGCCGAGCCGGCCTCGTTCCGCGATCAGAATGTCCGAGACGTCGTGGATGCGCGGAGGCTCGACGCCGCTGGCGCGGAGCAGCGCCTTCAACGCCAGCTCGACGATCTGCTGAGCGTCCCTGACCACGTCCGCCCAGCTCTTCTCTGCGAAGAGCACATCCAGAGCCTTGAGGCGGACTTCTGCTCGCTTCGCGTAGTCCCGGGCGAGGTCGCGGTTCTTCATCCGAGGCTCAGCGGACCTCGGCCCAATACGATTGCCCGTGGACGGCGCGCCTGACCATCCGGCCCGCGGCGATCTCCCGGCGGATTCTCGCAAGGGCCATTGAGAGTCGTCTCGCCTTTTCGAACATCACGATGCCGTCGATGGCCACCTCCGCCCAGAGCCCACCCGGGGTGCGATCGAGGTGGGGCAGATGAACAAAGTGCGGCTCCAGGGGCCTGCCCTCCCAGCGGACGGGTTGCTTGTCCCACTCGGCATAGAGGCGCCTCGTGACCCGTATCGCCCGGTCAATCACGATCAGGAGGTCGACGTCGGATCCCGCAACTGCTTCTCCCCGCGCCCACGACCCGAAAACCGCCACGCCCACGAGATGATCGCCCACGATCCCGATCGCCCGATCAATCGCTCGGGCGGCATCCGGGGAAAGCGTACCGACCGTCGGGCCCGCCAGCCTGCGGGCACAGTAGTCATTGAGCGACGCCGCCGAATCGACCGCCGCCGCTCTCAACTGCGAATGAAGTTCCGGAGTGATCCGCAAGACGAAGCGCCCGGAAGGGGTTCCCGACCGCCTTCTAGTATCACCCAAAGCTTGTGGATGATACTACTGTCCGGGATGCAAACGGGCCGGAGCTCGTGGTGACCCGTCCGGCCAGACCCAAGAGGGATCTTCCCCGCTCGGCGGGATCAGGCCGTCTCGGGCAGCGTGTCGGGTACGACGGGCGCCTTGCCCCCGATCACCTGAAGGCACCGCCTGAGCGACTGGGTGAGGATCAGGACCATGCAGGACATCATGACCACGGTCGCGATGGTGTCGACGTAACCGGTCACGCGCGTCGCCGGGTCCAGGGTGAGCGGCCAGAAGTTGTCCCGAACACTCAGGTAACCCGCGGTCATGGTGGTCACGGTGACGAACGAGAGCGGGGCCACGGTCGCCCAGACATACCTGGCCCGCCCCATGTTGATGAGCATGGTGGTGCCGATGGCGAGCCCCACCCCGGCCAGAAGCTGGTTGGCGATGCCGAACAGCGGCCAAAGCGTGCTGATGCTGCCCGTCCACAGGAAGTAGGTCCAGGCCGACACGATGACTACGGTGGACACAAGCGCCGCGGCGGTCGAGTCCGTCTTCTCGAAGGGCTTGTAGAAGCGGCCGAGGAACTCCTGGATGATGAAACGGCCCACCCGCGTCCCGGCGTCCACGGTGGTCAGGACGAAGAGAGCCTCGAACATGATCGCGAAGTGGTACCAGTAGTCCATCAGGCCGCGCATCCCCGGCATCGCCGAGAAGATCTGCGCCATGCCGAGGGCCAGGGACACGGCGCCCCCCGGCCGGCCCACCACGTTCTCCCCCACCGCGGCCTGCAGGTCCAGCAGGTTGACCATGGGAATGTCAAGGGTCGCGAACACCCCGGGCAGGGTATTGACCGCGTAGTAGTCCCCGGGGTGCAGGGCGGTCGCGGCGATGAGGGCCATGACGCCCACGACACCCTCCACCAGCATGGCCCCGTAACCGATCGGCCGGATGTCGCTCTCCTTATCGACCATCTTCGGCGTGGTACCCGTGCCGATGAGGCCATGGAAGCCGGAAATCGCGCCGCACGCGATGGTGATGAAGACGAACGGGAAGAGCGCGCCCGGGATGATCGGGCCGCCCCCGCCCGTGAACTGGCTGAACGCCGGGGCGTGCAGCTCGGGGTTCACCACGACGACTCCGAGGGCGAGCAACCCGATCGTGCCGATCTTCATGAACGAACTCAGGTGGCCCCTCGGTGCGAGCAGGAGCCAGACAGGCAGGACCGACGCCGCGGTTGCGTAGATGGCCATGGCGACGATGATCTCGTTTCGCGTCAAGGTAAACATCGCGCCCATCGAGGAGGCCGCGAGAGGCTTGCCCAGGACCACGGCCAGAAAGAGCAGGATCACGCCGATGGTCGTCGCTTCCCCGGTATGTCCCCTGCGGAAACGGAACATGTAGAGACCCATGAATATTCCGATGGGGATGGTCATGGCAATCGTGAACACGCCCCACGCACTTTCCGCCAATGCGTTGACCACCGCGAGCCCCAGCCCGGCGAGCGCGATAGTGATGATAAAGAGGATGGCGAGGGCCGCGGTGACGCCGGCCGCGGACCCGATCTCGATCCGGGCGATCTCGGCCAGCGACTTGCCGCCGCGGCGGGTCGAGGCCCACAGCATGACCAGGTCGTGAACCGCGCCCCCGAGGCAGCAGCCCGCGATCAGCCAGATGAAACCCGGCGCATAGCCGAACTGCGCGGCCAGAACCGGGCCAATGAGCGGACCCGCCCCCGCGATGGCGGAGAAGTGAGAGCCGAACAGAACCCATCGGCTCACCGGATAGTAGTTCTGCCCGTCGGAGCGGGAGTGCGCGGGAGTCACGCGCGCATCGTTCAGCGCGAGCACCTTCGCGGCCAGGAATGCGCTGTAGTAACGGTAGGCGATCACGCAGATGCCCAGGAAGGGTATGAGGAGATAGAGGGCTCGCATCGCTACCGATACTACCCCAGCGCCTGCCTGCGCGCGGGGCGCACGGGGTGTGCGTGATGGTTGGGGGGGGAGAGCGTCAGTTCGCGCCAGGCGAAGCGGTCCGATAGTAACGAGGCTGTCGGGCGGTCGCTGAGGGAGGTCCGTATAAAAGTACTCGGTGACGTTCGGGGGAAGCCGATCGCATCCGGTCCCTGAGCTCGTCGAAGGGACCGGCGTTGGGGGTGGCTTCGACAAGCTCAGCCACCGGCACCGCGACGGGGATACGGTCGCGATCGAGGGGTTCACCCACCTGATCGGCTTCTCGGCGGGCCACGAGATCATCCGCCAGCGCAAGCGGGACCTCACGCTCGCGCGCATGACGCCCGATCTCATCTACGACCAGATGATCGCTGGTGGTGTCGCCCGCAAGCTGATCTTCTCCTGGCTGGGCAACCCGGGTGTCGGCGGCCTCAACGCGATCCGCCGCAGGATCGAGCCGGCCTCGGTGGGGGAGGGGACGGCGCTCGAGGTGGAGGAGTACAGCCACTTCGGCATGGTGTCGCGCTACACGGCGGGCGCCGCGAACCTGCCGTTCATGCCGCTCCGCTCCTACTTCGAGACGGACCTGCCGAAGGCGAACCCGCTGATCCGCCCGATCAAGTCCCCCTACTCGGACGAGGTCGTGTACGCGGTGCCGCCGCTCAACCCGGACGCGACGGTGATCCACGCCCAGCGCGCGGATGCCAGCGGCAACACCCAGATCTGGGGCCTGCTGGGCTGCCAGAAGGAGGCCGCCTTCGCCGCCGATCGCGTGATCGTGGTCGTGGAGGAGCTGGTCGACGAGTCGGTGATCCGGGCGGACCCCAACCGGACCGTGATCCCGGGCCTGATCGTGGACGCGGTGGTCGTGGACCCGTTCGGGGCCCATCCGAGCTATGTCCAGGGCGCCTACGACCGTGACAACCGTTTCTATCTCGACTGGGACCCGATCAGCCGGGACGAGGAGAAGACCCAGGCCTGGCTCCGCGAGTGGGTGTACGACCTGCCCGATCGCGCCGCCTACGTCCAGAAGCTGGGCGAAGAGCGCGTGGCCTCCCTGCGACCCGGCAGCGCCCCGTCCGGGTCCGTCGACTATGGTGACTACCGATGACCGAGCCGACCGCTCGCACCTCCGCACCGGTCCAGGGCTTCTCCAGGTCCGAGATGATGATCGTGGCGGCGGCCAGGGAGCTCGCGGGCCAGCACGTCTGCTTCGTCGGTGTCGGGCTGCCGAACATCGCCGTGAACCTCGCCAAGCGCACCGTTGCGCCCGAGATGGAGCTGGTCTACGAGGCGGGGGTCTTCGGGGCGCGGCCGGCCCGCCTGCCGCTGTCGATCGGCGACCCCACCATCGTCACCGGCGCCACGGCCGTGGTCTCGATGTTCGAGCTGTTCGCCTTCTACCTGCAGCGTGGCCTGATCGACGTGGGCTTCCTGGGCGCGGCCCACGCGCCCTTCACTCCCGAGGCTGAGGGCAAGGACGATCTGACCCTACAGGGCATCGATCTTAATCGGCTTAATGATCGCAAATCGCTTCTACAAAGCCTCGACACCTTCCGCCGGTCCGTCGACAACACCGGCATGATGGAAGGCTTCGACGCGGCGGCGCAGCAGGCG
>JANODX010000211.1:0-31949 GCA_031412915.1 Vicinamibacteria bacterium
AGCGAAGTCCGCGAGGGTCTTGGGGGCTAAGCCGGGCCCCAAAGCTAGCTAGCTGAGTCGAAGGACGAAGCCGGATTCCTGAGCCGGCTCCGCTTCCCGGACCCGCTACAGAGCAAAGTCGCTGGCGCTCGTTTGTCACTCGGGCCGGAGCGACCAGGGGGTCTGGGGGGCGGGGCCGTTCACCGCCCCCCAGCCTTAACGATGGTAGGATCCCTGTTCCCCAGAAGGGACTCTCACCCTGAACGTACCCGGGTCGAGGGTCACGCCCTCTGGAGTTTCAAGAAACCCGAATGGAGGACTTTCACCACGTGGCGTTGATGTCGGATGATGAGAAGCCATGGAAGCGCGACCTGGTCCGCACCGCCGCGAATCGGCGTGAACAAGTTGCGGCGCAGCTCGAGACGGACATTCAAGCGGCACCTTCGTTCGAAGAGGCGCTCCGACTCGCGGTAGACAGCCTCAAGAAGAAGTTCGCCCGCTACACCGCGGTGTCGGCCTACGTGGCCGACGGCGAGGATCTGGCCATGCTGACCGCGGCCAATCGTCCAACCGGTCCGGAGCGTGTGGGCTCGGGCGGACCTCTGGCCGACGCGGCGCGCAATCCCCGCTCGACCATGATTTCGAACATCACCGAGGAGAGTGCCTGGAAAGCGGTCGGCCTGACCGTGGGGTCGCTGCTCATCGCCCCCGTCCGAACCGAGGCCGGACTGTGGGCGATCCTCGAAGTCTGGAGCGATTTCCGCGATTCGTTCACGCCCCAGGACCAGCGTTTGCTCGAGCGTGTAGCCACCGCACTCGGCAAGAAGACTCCCGCCGCCTAGTTCGTTTTCGAGGCGACGATGCAGAGTTTCCTCACCGGCATCATCCCGCCGATAGTCACGCCCTTCGAGGCGGACGGCCGGCTCGACCTCGCCGGGTACGAGGCCAACGTCGAGTCTTACGCGAGGTGCGACTTCTCCGGGTTGCTGGTCCTCGGCAGTAACGGCGAAGCCGCCTGTCTCTCCCAGAACGAGAAGGTCGCCATCATCAAGGCCGCGGTGGCGAGGTCCAACCGCCTGCCCATCTACGCCGGGACGGGAATGGATTCCACGCGGACCACCATCGAATTGACCAAAGAGGCGGCGGATGCCGGTGCGACCGCGGCTCTGGTTCTCAATCCCTTTTTCTTCAAGACTCACCTTAACGGTGAGGCTTTGCGGAGACATTACGAAGCGGTCGCCGATGTCTCGCCCATTCCCGTCCTCCTCTATTCGATGCCCGGCGCCACCGGCCTCGCCATTCCGCCGAGCGTCGTCCATCAACTGGCCAAGCATCCGAATATCCGGGGTATGAAGGACTCGAGCGGCGATATCGCGAACCTCCAGCGTATTCTGAAAGGCGTCCCCTCGGAGTTCCCGCTGGCCGCCGGCTCCGCCCCGGTGCTGTACCCTGCACTCAGTCTGGGCGCTTCGGGCGGGGTCGTCGCCGTGGCGGGTTGCGCTCCCGATGCCACCACCGCGGTCTACCGCGCGTTCAAGGCCGGCGACCACGACCGCGCCCGCACGCTCCAGCTCGCTTTGACGCCTCTCGCCATCGCGGTCACCGCCACCTATGGCGTCGCGGGCCTGAAGGCCGCGGTGACTCTCTCCGGGCGACGAGGCGGAATCCCTCGCCCGCCTTTGCCCACCGCCACCGAATCCGAGGTCGTCGAGATCAAACGCCTGATGGACGCAGCCCGCGCCGCGCTCTAGGCGCCCCCCTTGGGCTGCGCGAGTTTTTCGCGCGCTCAGAAGATCCAGGTCGGGGGCTTCGCCGACTTGAGCGCCATCTGCGTCTCCTCCCCGGCCGGGATCCGGACGAGAGAGATTCCCGGACGGCCCGAGAGGGATGGCGTCACACACGCCTGAGGCGGCGTATCCTTCGTCGGCAGGCGGTACTGGCCTTCGTGCATGAGCCGATAGACGCTCAAATAGGGCCAGTTTCCGAGCGAGAGCCTCGGTCCTTCGTCTCCTCCCCGAATGTCTCCGAAGATTCGGACCGCGGGACTCCCGCTCACCCGGATGTTCAGTTCGCCTGAGGCGATCATCTCTTCGCTCACGCGTGTCCGCCAGATCTGCCGGAACGCCGTCGGGTCGCGGTGCCCCCGCAGGGTGGCGAGACCAAAGGCCGGCATGGTGGGCACGGGCGGCTCGAGAGCCTGACCATTGATCTCGACGCGAGGCGGCGGCGCCGGGCCGGTCTCGGCATCGATCAGGATCCATGCCGGGTCCAAAGGCCCGCCCGGCCGCGGAGATGTCGCGTCGATGCGGCATGACACCTCCAATGGCTGATCGAGGGCGACCGCCCAGGTCCCCCGCGCGGTGTCGGTGCGAGAAGCCGCGAAGGAACCGACCATGAGAACGGCAGAGCCGAGGATCGCAGCCAGGACCTTCGAGCGGGCATCGGCGCCAAAGGCCTTTATCGAAGAGACCAGGGCAAGGCTGAGGCCAAACCACAGCAGGCCACGGACGAGGCCTAGAAACGAATCCCCCGACACTCCGAACCGTGCGAAAGCGACCGCGGGCAGAAGGGCTCCAAGTGCTGCGCATACAAGACCGGTGAGCAGGAGTCGCGGGCGGATTCCTTCCCGCCAGAACCGGTCGATCAACAAGGAGGCGCCGATGATCGTGAACGGGAGCGCGGGCGTCCCGTACTTGTTGAAGATGTGGTACGCGGGATAGGTCATCGAGAGCATGGCGAAGGGCAAGGCCACGAGGGCCAGGCGGCCCCCCAGCAGGGCCGGAAGACTCAGGAGGAAAAGGACGATCAGACCCCGGTGGAAGGGAACCTGAACCTCATAGGGAAGCACAAAGGAAAGGGCGAAGGGGTTGTCCGGCTGGCGCCAGAGCCGATGGAGGTTCGTGAAGACGGCCTGCGCGGACGCGGCGGGGTGTCGGGAGACGAACCCTGCGACATCGATGAACGAAGATGAGGTTCCGGATTCTCCTTTCAAGGCGAGGAGTTCGCTCTGGTAGCTGGTGTCCTCGATCCGTAGCGGGCCCTGCCAGCCCTGGCTGTCCAGGTAGAGCCAGAAGCCCAGAGGATGGGGTGAGGTGTAGGCGAAGAAACCGTATTGCTTGTCAAGGACATACGCGAGCGGTTTCGAAAAGTGTTCCGCGGCGGCTACGGGAAGAAGCACGCTCACGACACCAAGGAGCGGAGCCAGGATGAGCGCCTTCTGCTTCGCAAGCCAAAGGCCCCAGGGCAGAAGACACAGGGCCAGGGCCACCAGGAGAAACGAGAGACCCTGGGGATGCAGAGAGAGACCCGCGCCGAGCAGGACGCCCGTACCGAGGAGGCCCCGCAGCCCGCCCCCGGTGCGCAAGGCGCCAAGAGCCGCGAGCGCACCCATCGTCCAGGCCGCGAGGATGAACGGTTCGGGTTGGACGATTCCGGGAAGAATCGAAAAACTCGGATGCAACAAGGCGAGGGCGAGGGCGACCTTCGCGGCACGCGATCCTATTTCGGCCTCGCAGATCGCCACCAGCGCCGCAACCGACAGGGCCATGGCGAGGCCCTGAACGGCATAGATCACGGCCAGGCCAAAGCCGAGAAAGCGCAGCAGGCCATAGAGCAGTCCCGTCGCCGGCAAGGCGAGATAGGGCTGGACTTCGGTCAGAAGCGGACCCAGATCGAGGGGCGACCGCAAATGGATCAGGGCGTCGGCGAACCTGCCCCCCATCTGAAAATAGGCCGCGGGATCGCCCAGAGGAAGCGGCTGATTGAAGCGCAGCAACTGGACGCTGGTCAGAGCGAGCGACGAGACGAACGCGAGCACGGACAGCCGGCTGGCATCGCCCCACGAGGGGAACCGGGCTTCCTTGATCGCAAGAACCAGCGGAGTCAGAAGAAGGGCCAAGGCGAGCACGGGCAAGAGTTGCGCAAGAGCGATCTCAGCGAACGTTCCAGACAGCGTCTCCCGAGTCAGGCCGAAGAAGGCGGCCAAGAGGACGACCGCGGCGGCCAGGGCCGGCCGGGGTCCGCGGGAGGCGAGGAGAACCCCGAGTATGCCCAGCGCGACCATCACCCCCGTCTCCAGGCGGGATGGACCCTCGCGCTCGATCACCAGTTCGTGAAGCCGAAAGCGCGCTGCGGACTCGATCGACAAGGCGCCGCCTTTGGGGAAGTCGAAGCGGACGCTTTCTGGAATTTCGGTGGCGGCGACCATGAGGTCCGCACCTTCTCCGTGAAGTCGAATGGGACCGGAGCCCGACAGCCGCACGGTCAAGCGCAAAGCTCCGCGGGGAAGATCGACGCGCGCCCCCTGTCCCTCGGACACGATCCCCGGCAGATCCAGTCGACCTCGACCGAAGCCGGTGGTCAGACCGTGGGCTCCAAAGTTCGCAGGAGCGACCATCCGGGTGACGAGGATGGGAGAAAGAAGCAGCACGGCGAGGGCCGCCACCCACAGCGTGCGGGCCTTGGGGATGGTCAATCGATCTCCGAGTATCGCGTCAGTTGGACCTTGTGACGGTTCAGGGCGTCGCGCACATCCGTGGCTGTGACGGCCCCGAGCTCCTGTCGCCACTTGAAGCCCCAGGCGGGGTACTGGCGCTCCAGAGCCCCCTGATCGATCCCCGGGTGCACCACGACCTCGGTGATCCCCTCGGGCAACGTGGGAATTCCCTGCACGAAGTCTCGAACGGTGACCCGGCCGCTGGGAGAGGTCAACCACAACGAATCGGGCGTCACCAGGCCTCGAGTCCGGGCCGCCCGCTGCAGGCCTTTGGCCAGCGGGGCCAGAAGGAGACTGAACTTCGTTCGCGAGGGAACCACCCGGCGGCCCGCCCGAATGCCCCTAATGTGGTACCGCTCGGCCAGACGGAGGACGATTCCCCGGAGCTGGGGGAAGAAATGGGTGTGCTGATGGGAGTCGAGGTGAGAGACGGTCAGACCGGCGTCTCGAACCCGCTTGATTTGGGCGCCGAGTTCCAGCTCGATCTCGCGCGGATCGATACGTCCCTTGACCATCCCCAGGAAGAGTTGACGGTACGTCTTGGGCAACTCCCGCCTGGGGGCGAGGGTCTTCAAGACCTCCGGGCCGAGGAGAGGCCGCTCCTCGACCAGAGCGAGGTGGATCCCGAGGTCGAGCGATCCCCGCTTTTCGACCAGCCGGCAGGCATGGTCGAAGGCGCGACCGCAGGCCACGATCGACGCGCTGGTCACGATGCCCTCTTCGTGGCCCTGGAGGACGCCGCGGTTGATCCCTTCATGAAGGCCGAGATCGTCTCCGCTCACGATCAGCTTGCGCGTCATGGTCCGGGCCTGCGCGCGGTCAGAAGAAGGTGCGGGGAGGCATAGCCGCGGTCGAGGCGTCGAAGTTCGACATCCGCGAAACCGATTCGAAGAAGCCTTTGCCGCAACTGTTCTCCGCTCTCGAAATGCATGGCGTCGCCCTTCGTGATTCGAAGGATCCTTGTGCTGACAAACTCCTGCAGCCTCAACCGCTCGAACTTCCAACGGGGGTCGGTGCCGATCTCTTTCAGAACGAATGTTCCGCCGGGCGAGAGTTTCTGGAAACAGACACCCAGGAACGAAGCCCAGGCACCCGCCGGCACCAGGTACAAGACGTCGACCAGGCAGACCGCGTCGAACCCCGATTCGGGGAGAGCCTCCAGGCGGCCGTGTCGAAACTCGACGCGGGGCCTCGCCCCTATGGTCGCTCGCGCCGAAACGATCTTGGTTTCGGAGAGATCGATGCCGAGAGCCCTCGCCGCGGAATGCCGCAGGGTCACTTCATTCGCGATGAGTCCATGACCGCAGCCGACATCGAGGAGGAAGCCGCGGTCGGGCAGGGCATCGACCACGACCGACAGAGGGGCCGACCACGCGCGCAATCGGGTGTGAAGCCGCGTGCCCCACGACTGGTTTCGATAGAGCGACAGGGCGCGCAAGGGACGAGGGCCCGCTCAGGCCACCTCGCGGCGCAAGGCCACGAGTTCGCGCAGAATCTTCACGATCACCGCAGGCGAGGAGAGGGTCGAAGTCCCCCGCGAGCGTGGGAAGTAGTCGACGCCGATCTGGATGATGTGGGCGCCCGCCCTACGGGCCCGGCACAGGAACTCCACATCGATGAAGCTCCCGTCGCTCTTCAGGGTGAATTTCTGAAGCAGCTCGCGCTTGAAGAGCTTGAAGGAAAAATTGACATCCTTGATGGCGAGACCGAAAAGGACGCGAACCAGCGAGTTGTAGAAGAACGAATAGATGGTCCGGAGCAGGCCCTCGGAGGTGCGGTCGAACCGGTACCCGGAGACCACATCCGCCTTCTGGACTTCGAGAAGCCGCACCGCCTTGCGCACTTCGTGGAGATCGAAAGGAAGATCGGCGTCCGTGTAGAGAACGAGGTCCTTGGAGGCCGCGGCGTAGCCCGCGCGCAGGGTCCCGCCGAGCTTCAGGTTCTTCTTGTTGTGAACCGCCTGGACCCTCGGGTCCTGCGCCCTCAACGACTCGATGATCTCGCGGGTTCGATCCGTGGAGGCGTCGTTGACCAGGATGATCTCGTAGTCGTTGGTCAGGGGACGGAGGGCATCCACCGCCGCTTCGTAGGCGCGATGCACATAGTCCTCTTCGTTGAAGAGGGGAAACACCACGCTGATGGACGTCATGGCCGGGACGGAGAATAGTGGGAAGGGAGGGACTTGAGAAGCTGCTCGTAGGTTTCCCGGGTCCGAACCTCCGAGTGTTCGAGGGCCACGAACCGCCGCGCTCGTTCCCCCATCGCCTCCGCCGCCGGCCGGTTCGTCAGGATCGCGTCGAGGGCGCGAGTCAGGTCGCCCTCCTCATCGCAGGAATCGACCCGCCGGGCGACATCGTGCGGAATCTCCTTCTGATTGGCGAGGTCGGAGATGACGACGGGGCGACCCTGCGCCATCACGCGCAAAAGCGCAGCCGAAGTCTCGCGCCCGGTGGGGTAGCGAAGGTGGACCACCGCGTCGGTCAGGGCCATGGCCGCGGCAAAGTCGTCGGGCTCGAGGCGGCCGGCCACCACGGCGCGCGGAGTCACGCCCGTCCTCTCGAGCAGCGCGCCCAGCCAGGGAGCGTCGGCCACCGGCCCGGCGAGAAGGAGGCGGACCGTCGGGTGAATCTCGGCGAGCCGCGCGATCGCGCGCGCCACCGTTTCGATCCTCTTCTCCCGGGTGACGAGGCCAAAGCAGCCCACGGTCGCGGAGTTCAGGGAAAGCCCCAGCCGGGTCCGCAACGCCGCGACCGCCCCCGCGCTGACGGCCTGGGCCTGAACCGGCATGGCCAGTCTGGAACACTCCAGATCCGGACGGGCGGCCTGGACCGCCTCCGCCATGCAGGAGTTGTGGACACCCACCGCAAGGGCGTGGGCAATCGCGGGCTTAAAAAGCGGAAAGGCATAGAGCAGAAGATCGCCGGCCGAGTTGAAATGCGCGTCCTTCAACCGCTCGGCCGTGCCCGGATAGCTCTTCTCGACGGCCTCGAGGTAGGACGCGTGGCTTTTCTCGGCGCTCATCCGCTTTCCGTGATTCGAAGGATCGGCCGCGTAGGCCCGGGATTCCGGCGATTCCAGATACCGTCGCGCGAAAGAATGATGGAGGACGAGATCGTGAAGAACCACCACTCCGGGAACGCGCTCCATCCACTCGTACATGAAATCGTGAGCGGGGGCGTTCCCCATCTGGTAGATCACGGCATGGTAGGGCTCGGCGGCCGCCCGGGCGAGGAGATCGCCTATGGGAAACGCGCCTCCCTTCGGGTCCACGCTCCCCTGGTCTGGATCGTGAAACAGGTCGACGGCGTGCGAACTTCGAAGGGCCCTGGTCACATCGATGGTGTAGTCCGCGATCCCGGTCGGAGACGGCGGAAGGGGCGAGACGATGGCCAGTCTCAAAAGCACTCCCCGCGGACGGCCGCGCGCCCGAGCCTACCTTCGGGCATAGAGGGCGTATTCGAGCGGCCCGTAGAGCAGACCATTCAGCCGATCCACGTTCTCGTTGAACGTCTCCACCACCGATTCGGGAAGAGCCGTCGTTCCGGCGAGCCTGCGGAGCTGGGAGAGCGCCGGCATGGGTGAACGCATCTCGACGCGCACATCGGTGAAGCCTGCAGCGGCCGCGAGAAAGGACAAGGTCTCGGGATGAAGCGGTTTCTCGTGAGTGAGATCGCGATTGAAGACCTCCAGCAAACCGGTGACGCTCCTTGGATTCACGGTTTCCAGGATCAGCAGACCGCCGCTCTTCAACACGCGGTGGGTCTGATTCAGAAGCGCCTGCAGAACTGCGGGGGGAAGGTGCTCGGCCACCTGGGCCGCGAAGACGCCCCCGGCCGAGGCGCTTTCCATGGACTCGAGATACCGGACGAGATCGCCGCGAACCACGTCCAGGCCCGCGGCCTGGCAGGAAGCCACGGCGGTCGCGTTGCTTTCCACACCCCTTCCCTTGATCCCGGCCCTGGAGAGGGCCTGGAGAAATTCTCCACGGCCGCACCCGAGGTCGAGAACGATGGCGTCTCGTGGCCTCGAACTGAAGTCTGTGGCGTACTTCTCGAAACGCGCGGCCAACCCCTCATCGCTCCGCCGGAACATGTTTTCGAAAGCCACGTAGGCGCTGCTCTCGGCGGCGTCCGCGGCGGCCCGCGACCGCTCGGGCGACGGAGGGTGGCTCGCCAACGTCTCGCGGACGGCCCGGACCTCGGCGCCCAGGACCTCCACCCGATCTCGCAGGGCGTTGAGGCCGTCGATGCGACGGTCAAGCGACTCCAGTCTGCGATCGAAGGCCTCGAGGATCAACTCGGACCGAAGCGTCGCGTAAGCGGAGGCCACCCGGTCTCGCGCATCGGCCGTGGGCAGCAGGCGCTGGGCATAGCGAAGGAGGGCTCCTGACATCTCGCGCAGATGGGCGAGTGCCTTCGACTCCTCGGCTATGAAGCCGTTGAGCACGCGCACGACATTGGCGTTCCACTCCTGCTGTCGCGCGAGGGCGGGCTTGAGCGCTTCGGTGGCCCGGCGATCGAAGAAGCCCCGGCTCGCCCCCTCCCGCACCTCGGGCGCCTGCCACAGCCGGTTCACGGCCTCGAGCTGATGCGGGAGATCCTTCAGGTTCTCGAGGGGAAGAGGAAACGAAACCAGCCGGTCGAGAGCGGCGAGGGCCTGCTCGTAGGCCGCATCCTCGTCCGCCTGACGCGCCTTGAGTTTCGCGAGGGGGCCATCCGGGGGCGGATCCCGGTCAAGGAGTGACATTGGGCCTCGGGCCTCCCTGGGACATCGCTACCTTCCCACGACTCCTTGAAGGGGCGAACTGGCGGAGGCGTACTTCCGTCGCGGCATCCGTCCGGCCAGGAATGCCTCGCGACCGGCAAGGACCGCGTGCCGCATGGCACTCGCCATCAGAACGGGATCCTGCGCTTCCGCGATCGCCGTATTCATGAGCACACCGTCGGCTCCCAGTTCCATGGCGATGGAGGCGTCGGAAGCGGTGCCCACGCCCGCGTCCACGATCAAAGGCACGGAGATGGCCTCGCGGATGAGTTCGATGTTGATGGGATTCTGAATCCCGAGGCCGCTGCCGATCGGCGCGCCCAGGGGCATGACCGCGGCCGCACCCGCGTCTTCCAGTTTTTTGGCCATGACCACGTCGTCGGTGGTGTAGGGCAGGACGATGAAGCCCTCGCCCACGAGGATCTTCGTCGCCTCGAGGAGCCCGACCACGTCCGGATAGAGCGTCTTCGGGTCGCCGATGACCTCGAGCTTCACCCACTCGGAAAGACCCGCTTCGCGTCCGAGACGGGCCGTCCGAACTGCTTCGTCGGCGGTGTAGCAGGCCGCGGTGTTGGGCAGGATGAAGATCTTCTGGCGGTCGATGAAGTCGAGAAGCGTCCCCGCTCCCTGCGGGGCCTTGAGATCAACACGCCGGACCGCCACCGTGACCATGTCGGCGCCCGCCGCCTCATGGGCGCCTCGCATGATTTCGAAGGAGGGATATTTTCCGGTCCCCACGATCAGGCGGGAGGTGAAGGCACGGCCCCGGATGGTGAAGGGTTGACTGCGATCCGCGTCTGTCATGGCCGGGATTCTCTCAGCGAACCCCCGCTCGCGTCTGCGGTCCAGGGTCTCGACCCACGGCGCCGGGCGCGTACGAGGACGGCACGTAGGTCTTCTGGATCGCCCGATAGACCTTCGGCCGCTTTCGACTCAGATACTCGAGAAACTGTTGAGGCTCCCTGAACGTAATGAGCCCGCCTTCCGGAGCGTTGACCTCGCACGTCTCGCTATCGAAGGCGCGGCAGATGTGCGGACGGTTCGCGTAGACCGAGCACAGGTTCCCCTCACCCAGGTTCAGGCATCGGGCCTCGAACTGCACGTACCACTCTTTCTCGTCCCGGCACACCGAAACCCCCTCGTGATAGAGCTGCCACAGGATCTCCGTGGCGCGTTTCGGCGTGGTGGGCGCATTGATCCCCACCGCGACATAGGTGCAGCATCGCGCGCACTGAAGGCAGGAGACGCGGGGGGAAGGCCGATCCTGAATGACGGGCAGATTAACTCTTGGCATGCTCTCTCTCTTTGGTCACGAACCGACGATCCGGCCGTCCACCAGTCGCACCACGCGTCGAGCGTGGGCCATGACGCTCGGGTCGTGGGTCGAGAAGATGAAGGTGGTTCCGGCCGAGCGATTGATCTCCAGCATCAGATCGATCACGGCCTGACCGGTTTCGGAATCGAGATTCGCGGTCGGCTCGTCGGCCAGGACGATCAGCGGGTCGGTCACGAGGGCCCGGGCCACCGCCACCCGCTGCCTCTGGCCGCCCGAAAGTTCGTCGGGCCGGTGATGCATGAAGTCCTCGAGGCCCACCCGAGCGAGCACCTCCTTGACCCGCGATGCCGCAATGCCACCGCCCCGCCGCTTGAACAGGAGGGGGAACTCAACGTTCTCATAGGCGGAAAGGACGGGTATGAGGTTGAAGGTCTGAAAGATGAAACCGATCTTTTCCGAGCGAAGGTCGGAGAGTCCATTGTCGTCCAGGCTCTGGAGGGAGACCCCATCGATGAGGACTTCGCCCGAAGTCGGCGAGTCGATGGCGCTCACGAGGTTCAGGAGCGTCGACTTCCCCGAGCCCGACGGGCCGGCGATGGCGATGAACTCCGATCGCTCCACTTCCAGCGAGACCTCGTGCAGCGCGCGCACGAGGGTTCGCCCGAGCACGTAGTCCTTGCTGACGCTTCGGACGCTGACCGAACCCACTAGAAGACGTACTTGATCCGCGCCTGGAGGGCGCGCTTGATGGGGGCGAGTTTGTATTCGGCGTTTTCGGGCCCAAAGAGAAGGACGAAGTCGAGGGTCATCTGCACGTTTCGGCTGGGAGCATAGGCGAGTCCCGGGGTGACGATGAGCCCCCGGTCGGACAGGCCGACTACGGTGCGAAGGTTGGCGGTGAGGTCTTGTGCCCTCTCCCGCCGCGTGAAGGCGATCGAGGCGTAGTGGCGGCGCAGGCCGAGGTTAGAGCCGAAGGGGACCGCGGCATCGGCGTTCCACGCGGCGAAGGCCGCGGCCCGGACCCCCGCGGGGACATTCGGATCGTTCGCGACCCTGAGATTAAGGTCGAGCCTTTCGGTGTAGGCGCGGAACTGCGCGTCATTCATGCCCTCGCCGTTGAAGAAGTACTCGGCCAGGAGCGTCGAGTCGCCCGGGCTCCACAAAGCGCCCGTGGAGACGCGCACGAACGCGTCGTCGCTCCGCGTCCGGTCGATTTCCGACCCGCGATAGAAGGCGCTCTCGGCATGGAGGGCGACCGGCCCAAAGGTGCGGCCCAGATCCAGGCCGAGGAGTCCGTCTCGCTTGGTCCCGGCGAGATAGGTGAATGCGATGTCAGTGTTACGCACGAGAAGCCGGGCCCGGACGGCGCCCGTCCACTCGGGATCGGCCTCGCGGGCCAGCGAACCGGGGAGATCGGTGAGGGTCACTTCCCCGCGTCCGGCGACGAGGGTCAGGGAGGCCCAGTCGGTGGGTGAGATGTCCATGCGCGTCGCGTCGATGCCCGGCCGCTCGGTGCTGGGGTTCGCGGGCGACTTCGGCGGCTCGATCCGGTCGGTGGGATTCCAGACGAAGCCCGAGCCCCAGGCCGTCTTCTGCCTGCCCACGCGAACGAGGAAACCGCTTTGCGTCTTGTATTCGGCGAAGGCCTGGCGAAACGTCACGCTGGTCGCGTCGTTCCTGCCCGTCTGCCTTTCGACGTAGGCCGAGGCCTTGATCGCGAAACTCCCGAACGCCTTGCGTCCGACCCCGGTGAGGCGGAACAGGTTCTCCGTCGGTTCGAGGCCGAAGATGTTGCCGCGATTCAGCAGGGACGAGCCTGAGCGGTACAGGTAGTTCTCGACGCCAAGCTCGTAGTCGTCCGCGGACGCCTTCAGCCCGGAACCGAGGAGAAGGGCCAGAAGCAGGCTGGCCCTCGCGCGACGAAGCACGCCCCTCAATGCCTCAGCGCTCGCGTTCGAGCGAGGCGGGCGAGAACATCCGTTCATCCAGCTTGGGTCGATCGTTGATCCTGAGAAACTTCAATTCCGTGGAAGCGCCCTGCTCCAGGGCACTTTCCATGACCAGGCGGGTGGGCCTCTTCCTGCCGCCCAGGGTCTCGATCTCGTCGGACCTGAGGATCTTGAGCTTCTTGCCCGAGATCGTGAAGTACTCGGCCCGGCACGGAAAATTGCCGCCGTCCTTTCTCACCAGATAGCGGACGCGATCGTAGGCGACCCCGCGGTTACGGGCCTTGAGTTCCAGAACATGACAGGCCGTTCCATCCACGGTCTCCTCGCCCGTAAGCGTCGCTTCGTAGTCCCGGGTCAGGGAGAGCCTGAAGATGTCTCCATTGTTGAAATCGCCGCCGCCAAAGGTCTGCTTCGGTCCCACTCGCGCCACCTTCTCCGCGGCGGGAAGGTAGATATAGGTGTTCTCGTCGCGCCGCAGATAGACCGTGCCCTTCTCTTTCGGCGGATCGAGGTAACGCACCAGGCCCCGATCGTCCCCGGACTTGAATCCGTCCATGGTCACCACCCGGGGCGACTTGCCGGTCCGATTCACGGTCATGCGCAGGGTGTACGCCGCGGTGTCCCCCAGAACACTGGCCTGCGCTTTCTCGAGAAGGCGCGTGGCCTCGCTCGCCGTCTGGGCCTGCGCGAAAACCTCGGACGGAGCGCGGACCACCGCGAGCGCAGCGAGAAGGACGACCGAGATCATCGCGCGCACGCGGCATTGTCTCAAGCGATTGACGCCCACTCCAACCATGCCAACGGAACAGACGGACGCGTCGGGACGGTCCCTGCTTGACACCAGCAATCTCACCCGCATCTTCGTGGAGGCGGTGCACGCGTTCTGCGCCGAGCGTGCGGCCCGGGGGGCAAGCGGCATGGCCACCGCCTTTAGATCGCGAACAACTGATGATCCTCGATGAAACTCGTCACCTGCCGGTTCGCCTCGTCGGAAGCCAGGGAATAGCGCGCCTGGATCAAATCCGTCAAGGTCACATCGTGAGCCTTGAGCGCCGCGAGGTCGCCCTCGGTCAGAAGGCTCCATACCGCCGCCGCGTCGCGAACCTCCTGCGTCCATTTCGCCCGGGCGAGGCCGGGGTCGGGCATTCTCGGATCGGGAGCCGGGAGGGCCACTTCCGGCTCCCTTGGCTCGTCGAGTTCGTTCCTGTCCACCGGATCGACGTCCTCGCGCGGGATCCGCGCACCGTCGCGCCCGATCAAATCACGGCGCTGACCCTGGTCCTGCTCGTCACTTTCGGCGGTCTCCTTCGTGGAGAGGCTGATGATGGCATCGACAGATCGGTTCATGGTGGTCGCTTCCTGCTCCCCGATGGTGGGGACGTCGACATGGGCTCTTGCGATCCGACTCTCTCTTCCGGCGTTAGAGCGCTTGAAGGAGTGGGGCTACTTCCGAAAGTGCTCCCTGACTTTGGCGGCCATCTGAGGCTCGGTCATCTTGTCCGCGGTTTCAACCGCGACGATACGGGCGCCCCATCCTTTGGCCGCCATGCGCTTCTGGAACTCGCCCTTGGCCTCGCCGGGACCGAAGAGGAAGACCTCGTCGGCCGCGGCCAGATGAAGGATCACTTCGCCGTAGTACTTGTCGAGGTGATCGGCGAAATGCCGGTCGCGGTGATCACCCTCCGGGGCGTCGTCCGCAGAGAGGCCGGCGACCCGCTCGTGCTTCTCGACCCCGGACTCCAGCCGTTCCGTTCGTTCACCTTCGTCGCCGGCAAAGATCAGGACGGCTCCCCGGTGATCCATCCACACACCCGCTTGCTTCGTCATCTCGCCGCAAGCTTGCGCGAGCCGCCCGCCAGGGTCTGTTCGGTGCCGAACATCGATGCAGGCATCCACGAGGCCTCAGGCAGATTCTTCCCGAAGCCGCGCCGCCTGGGCGGAGGCACGCGCGAACCTGGAACCATGGAACGATTCGTGCTGGGAGTAGCAGAGAGAACAATAACTTGAAGGAGACGTATGAAGACACAAACGGATCGGGCCACAAGGGCGGGGCGAGTTGTCAAGACGATGGGTGCGGCGATCGCGGTCGCCACGATCGGTTACGTAGCGGGCACTCTCGCTGCTCCCGCCTCGGGCCGGGAAACTCGCAGGCGCATCGGTCGACGGGTCGAGGACGAGGCCCAGGGGATGGCGCGCAAAGCCAAGCGTTCCCTGGCCACCGCGAAGGAGGGGGCGCAGGGTTTGGCTTTGAAGGCCGGGAAATCGCTGACGAACGCGAAGGACATGATGGCTGACAAGCTGCGCGGCTAAGCAGTCTGCGCGGCGGAACGGACCCGTGGGCGCGAGCCTGCCCCCGGGGCAGCGCGCAGCCTCCCCGGGAGACTCCGGTCTTCTGTGTCGATCTACATCCAAAGGAACGGATGCTCGATGCCGGGACCGAGCTTTACCCGATGGCGGTGCTCGAAGTTGATCCAGGGCCTCCCGTTGGGCGGGACCACAATGTCTCCCCGCCTTTGTAGATTCTTCACCAAGCGCGAGCCTTCTTCAGCTTCCGGCCCCACTCAATACCCCCAATCGAGGGTGCGGCGGGGGCAGCGTCAACGCGCGGGTGGCATGCGGGTTGCTCGAGAAGGCAGATGGGAACCCGGCAAGAGGCTCGATCAAGGGCCCTCTCGGGCTCTGAGGAGGGAATATGAAGAAGATCTTCGGCGCGCTCATCGTGGCCGTCATCGGCATCGCCTATTTTGCCGGCTATTGGCCGGAGCGTCAGAATCGCCTCGCCGCCGAGGCCACCATGGAGGCGACGCGCGCGAATCTAGAGCGAGCGGAAGCGCACAATCGGCTGTACGGCCTTCAATCACAGCTCATTCAATTGTTGACCACGGTGGAGGCAAGAAACTTCGGCGACGCGCAGGGCCAGGCCACCGCTTTCTTCAATGCGGCGCGGACGGAGGCGGATCGGCCCGATCAGAACCGGGCTCGACCCGCGCTTGAGAGCATTTGTGCGGGGCGCGACGCAATGACCGTGGCCCTCACCCAGAACGATCCCGCCGCGCTCGAGATGCTGCGCGGCGCCATGGCGCGCCTGCGCGAGGCCCTCGGCGAGGGCCCCTTCCAAGTCGCCGCCGACCCAACCCGATCGCCCCTGGCGCCGCTCCGGTAACTGGCCGCCGATGCGGCCGCGCGGCCTTCGGCCACGGACGCGATCCAGAAGATCTACGTGGAGAGCTTTCGCGGAGAGGACCGTGTGACCGCGGCCGGAAGCCGAACTCCGGGAACGCGGCGTTCATTTCTGACCCGACCGGCCGCGTCACTCGTGGAGCTACCAATTCCTCCGCGGCCGCACCAGGAGGTCGCCGAAGCGGGCCGGGCCGGTCTTGACGGGCCAACCCCGCTCGTTCTACCTACGTTCCGCTCTTCAACGGTTTTCGCGCGAAGTGATAGAGCGAGTACGCGAGCAGCACGAAAGCGGCGATCCCCGCGAGGTCGTTCGTCTCGAAGGGCCCGCCGATGTGCAGCAGGTTCGCCGGGGCCAGGTTCATCTTCTCGAGGGCTTTCACCGCCACCGCGAAAAGGCCGACCAGGCCGCCGGCGGCGATGAGGCCGGAGGCATAGAGCGATCCCGGCGACGTCTCCTCGTCGCTCGCCTTGTGCGGAGCGTTCCGTTCGGCCAGCCACTTGACGACACCGCCCGCGAAAATCGCGGCCGACGTTCCCACGGGAAGATAGGCTCCGACCGCGAACGAGAGCGATCGCACCCCCAGAAGCTCCACCGTGCAAACCAGGAACGCGCCGATCAGCACCAGGCTCCAGGGAAGTTTCCGATTCAGGATGCCGTTGATCACCACGGACATGAGGCGGGCCTGGGGGGCCGTGGCCTGATCGGAACCGATGCCCTGGATCCACTGCTTCTCGACCTGACCGGAGCTTCGGTCGAAGAGATACTTGCCTTCAGGAATGGTGGACGAGCCGATGACATTGAGCAGGGTGTACGTCTTCCCGGCGTGCTCAAAAGAGTCCGTTTCGACCTTGACCCCGTCGGGGCTCGCCGCCAGATCGACGGGGATCTTGATATCGACGTATTTCTCCAGACCCTTGTTCATTAGGATCAGGGTCGCACCAATCGCGAAACAGGAGGCTAGAACGCCCGCCATGAGACCGATCTGCTGCGCGCGCGGAGTGGCGCCCACAATGTAGCCGGTTTTCAGGTCCTGCGAGGTGTTGCCCCCGTTGGCGGCCGCGATGCATACGCTGCCCCCGATCATCAAGGCCAGCGCCCCATAAGGAGCAGCCGTCCACCCCACCACAAGGAAGAGGGCGCAGGTGGCCATGAGGGTCGCGATCGTCATCCCGGAGATCGGGTTCGAGGACGTTCCGATGAGGCCGCAGATGCGCGAGGACACGGTAACGAAGAGGAACCCGAAGACCAGCACCAGAATGGCGGCAATGAGGTTGGCCCCCGCACCGGTAGGAGCGCCGGGAATGGGCATGAACGTGAGCATGGCCCACATGGCCACGATGATCATGAGGGAACCGCCGAAGACCACGGTGATGGGCAGATCCTGCGAGGTGCGGCCCACCACGGCCGCATCGGAGGCGGCCTGCCCGCGGGACTTCTGGAGTTCGGACACGCTGGACTTCAGGGCCGCGACAATGGTCGGAATCGTCCGCATCAGTGTAATCAGGCCCGCCGCCGCCACCGCCCCCGCGCCGATGTACCGGATGTAGCTGTTCCAGAGCTGGGGCGAGGTCATTTCGGCGATCGGAATGGACGCCGGATAGATGGGAGTCAGAACCTGCGAGCCGAAGAACTTGATCATCGGCATGGCCACGAACCACGAGAAGAGACCGCCCGAGAAGATGACGCCCGCGATCTTGGGACCGATGATGTAACCGACGCCGAGGTACTCCGCGGTGGTGGCGGCGCTGATCATGGCCCCGGGCAGCGCCTTGGGCGCATACGAAGGCGCTTCCGGGAAGAGAGCCAGGGCGTTGCTGTTCTGCAAAAGGGTATAGACGCCGCCCAGACCAAGACCGTAGAAGACGCGGCTCGCGAACGACCCGCCTTTTTCTCCCGCGATGAGAACGTCCGCGCACGCCGCACCTTCAGGGTAGATCAGGTTGCCATGCTCCTTGACGATGAGCTGGCGACGCAGCGGAATCATGAACAGGACGCCGATGAAACCGCCGATCAGCGCCAGAACCAGGATGCGCGT
Organism: Vicinamibacteria bacterium; assembly: GCA_031412915.1. Lineage (GTDB taxonomy): Bacteria > Acidobacteriota > Vicinamibacteria > Fen-336 > JAGNNV01 > JAGNNV01. The sequence goes on from JANODX010000211.1 coordinate 17,680, forward strand.
GTATTCGAGACCGAAGCCGAGGAAGATGAGAGCGGGGAGGGTGAAGATCACACCGCCCGCCACCGACTCGCCGGCCGACCCCGTGGTCTGAACGATGTTGTTCTCCAGGATGGTGGGCCGGCCGAGAGCCCTCAACACCGAGATCGAAAGCACGGCGATCGGGATCGAAGCGCCCACGGTCAGTCCAGCCCGGAGGCCGACGTAGACCGTCACCGCCCCGAAGATGATCCCGAAGATCATGCCGATGATGAGGGCGCGCGGCGTCAGCTCGGCGACGTTCGCTTCATCCGGGATATAGGGCTTGAACGCCTTGGTTTCGGCAACGGTTTCCGCCATGAGACCTCCTGTTGACTGGGATGAACGAGGACCGATTGGGGATCGAAGATCGTTTTGGGGAGCCTACGCCGAAAACCCGCCTCCAGGGGGCGTTTTGCGGGAGAAGGTTTCCCATTCCTATACTGTTTTGGTTGCCCATGAAATTCCGAGTCCTGCTGATCGCCTCGCTGCTGGCGTCGTCCACCGTCACTTCGGCACAAATTGGATCTCAGTACGACCCTCAGTATCTGGAGACGCTCTACGGGCCGATCGTGGATATTGGCCTCAGCGATCTCGCGTTCAGCGTCGAGTCCTACAACGGTCGCGGGGTGCGGGTCAAGGGCCGGCTGGGGATCCTGGGAATTTCGGGGGCCAGCTGGGAGTTGAGCGACGCCGGGGCACGCGTCACCATCGTCCCGATCCGCCGGGGTATGAACGAGGACCAGTTGACGAACCTCGGGGGACAGATGGTCGAAGTGACCGGGGTCTTCACCGCGACCACGGGACAAGGCGGTGCTACCGGTCAGGGCGCGAACACCGCCGGGGTCATCCAGTTCTGGACCTGGGCCGGCCCGCCCGAGAAAGTGAACAAGAACGATGCCGCCATCCTCTCCCTCGAGCAGCTGGTATCCCGGGTCGGGAAGATGGACGGCAAGCTGGTGAGAGTGGTGGGCAAGTTCCGCGGGCGGAACCTCTTCGCCGACCTGCCTGCCCGTTCCATGCGCACCGCGAACGACTGGGTGATCAAGGATTCCCTCTTCGCGGTCTGGGTGACCAACCGCAAGCCCAAAGGCGACGGGTTCGACCTTGATCCGGCCATCCGCCGGGATACCAGCCGCTGGGTTGAGGTCATTGGACGGCCGATTACGAAGGACGGTGTCGTCATCATCGACGCGGCCCAGGTGGCGTTGACCCAACCCCCCACCCCGAAGGCGGATGCCGCACCCGCCCCGCCTCCCCCCGAGCGACCGAAGATCCCCCCGGTGATTGTGTTCTCCCTCCCCCTTGAAGGCGAGAGCGACTTCGATTTCTCCGGGCGCATCATGGTCCAGTTCAACAACGACATGGAGGAAGAGAGTTTCAAGGGACGGGTGGGCCTGCGCTATGAAGGCCCGGCTCTCCCCGGCGATCCCGGTTTCGAGTCGATGCGCGTGTCCTACGATCCTGGATCGAAAGCTCTGATTGTCGACCCCGGGGCGCCCATTCTGCGTGGCCGGATTCTCGACCTGGTGCTTCTGACCGGGATTGTGGACATCGACGGCCAGCCCCTGGCCAGGCGCGACGGAAAGCCTCCCCAAGGCGACATCACGGAAATGATGCGGTTCAAGGAGTAGATCGAATCGCGCTAGGACATGCCCAGGCGTTTGAGCGCGTTCGCGCCTATGTCGCGCCGGTGTTGGGCGCCCTTGAATTCGATCCGGTCCACCACCGCGTAGGCGCGGTTCAAAGCCTGGGGCAAGGTGGCGCCGGTCGCAGTCACCGCGAACACTCGCCCGCCATTCGTCAGCAGCTTCTGACCGTCCATGATGGTGGCGCCGTGGAGAATCTGAGCTCCGCTGTCCGGGTCGGGGAGGCGGTGAATCTCGCGACCCTTGACCACATTCCCCGGGTACCCTTCACTCGCGACCACCACACACACCGCCGGTTCCTTGGCCCACTCGACCTTGACATCCGCAAGCGCGCCATCGGCGACCGCGACCAGCAGGGAGGCCAGGTCGCTCTTCAGCCGGGCCAGGATGACCTGGCATTCGGGATCGCCGAAACGAGCGTTGAACTCAAGGACCTTGGGTTTCCCATCCATGCCGATCATGAGACCGGCATAGAGCACGCCTGAGAAGGGGCGGGCTTCCTTGGACATCCCGGCGATGGTCGGGATGATGATCGTGCTCATGATCTCCTTGTGGAGCTCGAGGCTGAGGTTCAAGGCGGGAGAGATGGCGCCCATGCCCCCGGTGTTCGGACCCTTGTCTCCATCCTCGAGGCGTTTGTGGTCCTGAACGCTGGCCAGGGGCACCGCGCGCGTCCCATCGCAGAGCACGAGAAACGAGACTTCCTCCCCCGGAATGAACTCCTCGATGACCACGCGCTCGCCTGCTTTGCCCAGGCGCTTGTCTTTGAGCATGGAAGACGCGGCCGAAACCGCTTCCTCCCGGGTCTGGCAGACGATGGCTCCCTTGCCGGAGGCCAGGCCGTCGGCCTTGACCACACAAGGGAAACCGAGCGCGCCTTCTTTGAGGATGCGCTCGGCCTCGTCGAACGAACCGCAGATGGAGTAGCGGGGAGAGGGCACGTTGTGCCGGGTCAGGAACTCCCGCGCGAAGACCTTGGAGCCTTCGAGCTCGGCGGCCGCCCGCGTCGGGCCCATGATGCGCAAGCCGCGTTTCTTGAACTCGTCCACGATCCCGAGCACCAGCGGAAGTTCGGGGCCGACGATGGTCAGATCGGCGCGGATGGTCTGGGCGAAATCCGCGAGCTCCACCGTATTCGAGGCCTGTATCGGGACGAGCCGGGCGTGCTGGGCGACGCCCGCGTTTCCCGGAGCGCAATAGATCTCATCTACGGCACCTATTGTGCTCTCCCGGAGCTTCGCCACAATCGCGTGTTCGCGGGCCCCGTCCCCAATCACCAGGATCTTCATGCGTGACCCCCTATGGTCGGTTCAAAAGGCTGGGCTTGTCAACCCCTTTGGAGGGCTCACTTCCGGCCCACGGCCCGGGCGTAAATATCCCGCACCAGGAGCCCGGTCGCCTGGGCGGCCTCCTTGGCCGCCTGCCTTGGCGTGGCGCCCAGACCCATTTCGAGATCGAATCGACTCAGAGCCTGCTCCATCGATCCCGACTTCGACTCTTCATCCGCGCCCGCAACCACCAGCACGATCTCGCCCAGAACTTCGCTGCGTGTCCTCAGTTCCGCGGCGAGCAGCGACAATGGCCCGCGCCTCAGCTCCTCGTGGACCTTCGTCATTTCGCGACCCAGAAACGCGTCCCGGTCTCCCAGGATGGCGATCATGTCGTCAAGGGAATCGACGATCCGGTGCGGCGACTCGTACAGGACAAGGGTAGCGATCACCTCCTTGAGCGACTGCAGCCGCGTGCGTCTGGCCGTAATGGTGCGGGGAAGAAAGCCCACGAACAGGAATTGATCCGTGGGCAGGCCGCTCACCGAGAGGGCGGCGGTGAAAGCGGAGGGTCCCGGGATCGGACTGACCCGGACTCCACGTTTCCGCGCCGCTCGAACCAGCGCGAACCCAGGGTCCGAGATGGTTGGGGTTCCCGCATCGCTCACCAGAGCCACGTCCTCGCCTCTCTCGATTCGGCCGAGGAGGTCGTCGATCCGGGCGAGTTCGTTGTGCTCGAAGCAGGAAATGACGGGCTTCCTGATCCCGAGGTGATTCAGGAGTTGGACGGTTCGCCGCGTGTCTTCACAGGCTATCAAGTGCACTTCTTTTAGGCACTTAACTGCCCTGAAGGTCAGGTCATCGAGATTGCCGATGGGGGTGGCGACGACGAACAGCGTGCCGGACGTTTCCTTGACAGTTTCAGAGCCCATGGCCTAGCATCTCGTTCTAATTCCCGCGTGTCCCTTGGGGTTTCGACTGGAGAGCTTTGATTTCCAGGAGTCTCATGGTTTGGATTGCTGGAAACTTCGTCATGAAGACGTTCATTTGAGGAGAGAGGCTCTTGGCCGAGATCAGGTTGCAAGAAGGCGAGACAATCGAAAGCGCCCTCCGCCGCTTTAAGAGAAAAGTCCAGCAGGAAGACATCATCAAGGATGTCAAGAAGCATAGTTTCTATTTGAAGCCGGGCGAGAAGAAGCGGGTCAAGCAGGCTCTGGCGCGCAAGCGCAGCCGCAAGAAATATCGTCGCGAAGACTAGGCGCAGCGGGCGAAGACACCCCTGCGCGGCATAGTCGAGTCGCGGAGGGCTAGACCTAACTGGTAAGGCAGGAGCCTTGAAAGCTCCCGGGCTTCACGGCCCTTCGGGGTTCGAGTCCCCGGCCCTCCGCCAAGCTTTGGGCTTCGCCCAAAGCTCTGGCGAGGGCCAGGGCTTCGGTGTCTCCCTTCGCTCGCCATCGAGTCCCCTCCAAGGTTCCGTTGGCGTTCGCCCAAGCCCACGTGAACGGCTGCCTGGCGGTGGCTGAGCTTGTCGAAGCCTCGGCAGATCGCTTCGCTCGGCGTCGAGTCCCCGGCCCTGCGGAGTCTTGAGCTTCGCTCAAGACCCCGTTCCGATTGGGAAGGGCTCCGACCAACCGCCGACCCCTGCGAAAGACAACGGTGGCTGAGCTTGTCGAAGCCCCCCGTTCCGGCCGTGGCTTCGACAGGCTCAGCCACCCGTCGTCGAGAGATTCCTTCAGGCCCTCAGTCAGCGACGCGGAGCCAGGAGATTCTCGAGCGCCCAGATCTCCGCTTTCGGGTTCTCGGCCGTGAGGGTGATGCGCGCGCCCCCCCCCCGAACCGGCCGGCTATTTTGCCGCGAGCGCGGGCGCGGGCCGGCCGATGTGTGGTTCGAGCCTGGACAAGATCAGATTGACGAGTTCCGGGTGACCGCGCTTCCAGCGGTCCTCGATGTTGAGGTCGATCACGGTCTTGGCAAAGCCCGGGAACCGACGCCTTATGGCCGTGACATGGTGATCTTCGGTCTCGTTCATGACGAAGATCCGGTCGGCCCAGTCGAGCAGGTCGCGGGTCACCACCACCTGGGCGAACGGCGCCACACCGCAGGACGCCACTTTGAACCGGGGATCGTTCTCGTACAGATCCTCCGCGGTCTTGGACCGGTCGATGTTGGCGGTGCAAACAAACAGGAGATGCTGGCGGTGTTCGTCCTGGCCGAATAAGTCCATGGGGAGCGCGGCATTCTAGCGCGGAGGCGCGCCGCGACCTGCGGGGCCCCGCCTATACTTGATCGCATAGTTCCCAACCGACGAGGCTCAGCGAACCCAGGGACGGTCGCGGACCGCGCGCCCGGGCCTTGTCAATTGACACTGGAGATCAGGACGATGAAGAGACATCCTCGCCCCGAGTTCGCATTGGGCATAGGCGTTGCGGCCGCGGCGTTCCTTTCACCCTGGGCCCACGCGGCGAAGGTACCCACCTACGCGATAACCAGGGCCAGGGTCATCACCGTCTCCGGCCCGGCGATCGACAACGCAACCGTGGTTCTGCGCGACGGCGTGGTGCTGGACATCGGCCCCAACCCGGCCATCCCCAAGGACGCGCGCGTGTTCGACGGAACCGGACTCACGATCACGCCTGGTCTGATCGACGCGTACTCGGGCTCGGGCATGCCTGCCGCTCGGACCGGGAGTCCGGGAGGAGGACCGGCGGCCGGGGCGGCGGCCCTGCCTGCGCCCAACCCCATCAATCCCGCCTCCAGGATCTATGAGCAAGTGCGTGCTTTGGAGGCCTTGCGGGCGCGGGACCTCGGCGTCACCACGATCGTTCCCATCCCTCGCGAAGGCCTGGTCTTTGGTTCCGCCGCCGTCCTGAACCTAATCGGCGAGCGGCCGGAGGCGATGGTGGTCAAGCCCAATATCGCGCTGGCCGCGAGCCTGACCACGCTCGGACAGCGTTATCCGGACTCGCTCATGGGCACGATGGCGTTCTTCCGGCAGGCTCTGCTCGACGGCCCCCATCACCGAGCTGAGGTTGCGGAGTACGAGAAGGCTCCCGCAGGCAGGAAGCGGCCTGCCTTCAACCCCGGCCTGGACGTCTGGGCGGACGTGGCGGGAGGGGCGATTCCCCTGCTGCTCGAGACGCCTCGGATCGGAGACCTCCGCCGCGCCTTCGCCCTGGCCGACGAGTTCAAATTGAAACTTGTGCTCGCCGGGAACACCCGGGCCTTCGAGGAGGCAGCGCTGCTCAAGGAGCGCAAGGCGGCCCTCCTCGTGAGCGTCAACTTCGATCCGCCACGCGCCCGCGGTTTCTTCGGCGGGAGCGACGACGACAAGGAACGGGCGGACATCGAGAACGCGGAGAAGAATCCCGGAGTTCTCGACAAAGCGGGTGTGAAGTTCGCCCTGGTCTCCGGTTTTGCTCCGGACTTTCTGGCCGGGGTGCGCAAAGCCATCGAAAAGGGTCTGCCCCAAGAAACCGCCCTGCGGGCCGTCACCCTGACCCCCGCGGAGATTCTGGGCGCCGCCGATCGAATGGGAAGCATCGAGAAGGGCAAGATCGCGAACATCGTGGTCTGGTCCGGAGAGCCTCTCACCAAGGACGCGAAGATCAAGATGGTCTTCGTGGATGGCGAGTTGTACGAGCCCGAGGAAAAACCGGCGGGACCGGGGGGCGCAGCGCCTCCACACCCGGGCGACATGAACGAAGGAGCCCGCGGACAGGCCGAGGTGAAGCGATGAACAACCGGTTTAGGAATGCGCACGTTCTGTTCGCGGCCTGCCTTATCGTGATCTTCTTCGGCCTGCGAGGGGTTGCTGAGGACGCGATCACGGCGATCACCAACGCGAAGATCATGACCGTCGGCCCGGCCGGCACCATCGAGAAGGGCACGATTCTGATCCAGGGCGGGAAGATCGCGGCGGTCGGGGCCAGCGTGAGTGTGCCCGCGGGCGCCGTCATCATCGATGCGGCGGGACGCGTGGTGACGCCGGGCTTGATCGACGCGCACTCCCATACCGCGATGGAGGACGGGGTCAACGAGTGCACGAATATCGTGACCGCGGAGGTCCGGGTCAGGGACGCTCTGGACCCGCGCGACATCAGCATCTACCGGCAGCTCGCGGGCGGGGTCACCGCCGCGAACGTCCTTCACGGTTCATGCAACTCGATCGGCGGCCAGAATGCGACCATCAAGATGCGCTGGGGCGCTGGCTCCGGAGACGCCCTCATCTTTCAGGGCGCGCCCCCCGGGATCAAGTTCGCGCTGGGCGAAAACCCCAAGCGTTCGAGCTTTGGCGGAGGTTCCCCGAGGCGCTATCCCGCAACCCGCATGGGCGTCGAAGTCTCGATTCGCAACGCCTTCCTCGAGGCCAGGGCCTACAAGAAGACCTGGGACGAATACGAAGCCTCCGCGAAGATCGCGGCGAGCGCCCCAAAGAAGGGCGGGAAGGCCAGCGCCCCCGCCCCCCTGAAGGTGGCGCCCCGGAAAGACCTACAGATGGAGGCCCTCAAGGAAATCCTCGAAGGGAAACGACTCGTCCATGCTCACGCTTATCGCGCCGACGAAATCCTGATGCTCATCGATGTGGCGAACGAAATGGGTTTCAAGGTCGCAACCTTCCAGCACGTTCTCGAGGGCTACAAGGTCGCGACCGAAATCGCCAGGCACGGGGCGGGCGCTTCGATGTTCTCCGACTGGTGGGGTTACAAGATGGAGGTTTACGACGCGATTCCCTACAACGCCGCCATCATGGCGAGCCACGGCGTCGTGGTCTCCCTCAATTCGGACTCCGACGAACTGGCGCGAAGGCTTTACTGGGAGGCCGCCAAGACCGTCCGCTACGGGGGCGTTTCCGAAGACGAGGCGTTCAAGATGGTGACCCTCAATCCCGCGAAGCAATTGCGCATCGACAAATGGGCAGGCTCGATCGAGGCGGGCAAGGACGCGGACCTCGCCATCTTCAAGTCGCACCCTTTCGCGCCCGACACCCGGGTGGAGATGACGCTGGTGGACGGCAAGGTGCTGTTCGATCGCGCCAGGGATCTGGCCGCACGCACAGGGGTCGCGGCGACGCTCGGAGGTGGCCAATGAAGATCAGCCGATACTTGATGCTGGCGGCATCCGGAGCACTGGGAGCGAGTGCGAACCCATCGTTCGCCGCCGACGCCCCTCTGGTCATCGCGGGCGCCCGGGTGGTCACCGTCGCGGGAGCGGTGCTCGAGAACGCATCCATCATCATCCAGAACGGCCGGATCGCGTCACTGGGCAGCGGTCTCACCGCCCCCGCGGGCGCGCGGATCATCGACGGCCGAGGCAAGACCGTCTACCCGGGGCTCTTCGACGGCCTCACCTACCTCGGCCTCGCGGAAGTCACCCAGGGCGCTCCGGGAACCGTGGACATGAACGAGACGGGCGACGTCAATCCGCACGCGAAGACCTGGGTGGCGCTTCACCCCGATAGCGAACTCCTGCCCGTGGCGCGCGCCTTCGGCATCACCACCGCTCTCTCCGCCCCGGGAAGTGCCATGGGGGGCCAGAGCCTGATCGCGGGCCAGAGCGCCGTCATCCGCACGGTCGGCGACACGCCGAAGGCGCTGACCGTGAAGGCGCCGGTAGCCATGCACATGCGCTATCCGACCGGAGCGCCGGTCATCGATTTCTCGCAAGGGCCTCCCAATATCGAGCCAAAGACTTTCGAGCAGCGGATCCAGGAGAGAACGAAGAACCAGGAGAAGGAACTCCTGAGGCTCAAGGGACTTCTCGAGGAGGCGCGTGCCTATGGAGAAGGCATGGCCGCGGGAACGGCTCTCAAGGTCGATCTGCCTATGGAGGCCCTCGCCCTCGCCGCCACCGGCGAGATCCCGGTGGTGATGCGCGCGAGCGCGGAGGCCGACATCAAGGGCGCCATCAAGTTCGCCGCCGAGAACAAGCTCAAGCTGATCGTTGCGGGCGGGGCCGAAGCCTGGCGCTGCACCGCGGAGCTCAAGAAGGGCGATGTCGCCGTGCTGATGAGTGTCGATCAGCTTCCCACCCGCGAAGGCGACCCCTACGACGCGGCCTATGCCAATGCCGCCACTCTTCACAAGGCGGGCGTCCGCTTCGCCATCGTGACCGACGACGCCTCGAATTCGCGGAACCTTCCTTTCGAAGCCGCGATGGCCTACGCCTTCGGCCTCCCGGGCGAGGCCGCGATCCGGTCGATCACGCTGTCTCCGGCGGAGATCCTCGGTGTCGCGACCACCCTCGGCTCGATCGAAGTCGGCAAGACCGCGACCCTGATCATCACGAACGGCGACATCCTCGACCACCGGACCAGCATCACGAACGTAATCATCGACGGGCAGGAAACGTCGCTCGACAACAAGCACCAGCGGCTTTACGAGAGGTACAAGGCTCGGCCGTAAGCGGGACTCGCCTGGGGGTTCGAGGTTGACGGGACCGAAGATGCAGGGCGATCGGGGTAGACGGCCGGACCGCCAGGCCCCGAAAGAGCGGGCCGAGTTTCGCGGGTTCGAGGTGGAGCTTTCGTGTCCGCACTGCGGCGGCCCCTTCGTCGCTTCCGATGCGACGGTCAGCCACCGCTGCGAGCACTGCAAGTCGCTGCTGATCATCGAAGCTCCGGATCGCGAGGAGGTCTTCGTGGAGACGGCCCAGGTCCGGGAGCCGGCCGCGATCCTGGAGACTTTGCTGCAATACCGCATCGACGCCCATCGCGCCGCGATCGTCGCCAAACACAGCGACGAAGAGGGCAATCCGCCGCCGGACATTCTCATTTCCACCCTGGCGAGCAGATTCGAGGCTCGCCTGCGTGAGACGGCAAGGATGGTCGACTGCCGCCTGGTTCATGTGCCCTATCGTCAGACTGCGGGGAAAGTCGTTCAGGCGGCGCTTGGCCGGCACGGCGACGGAGCCAAGATCGCGCGTCTGCGGGCCTACCTCGCGGAGCAGACGGCTCCAGCCTACGATTCGACGCGGCTCAACCTGCGCGACGCCGGCCTGCGCCTGGGCAGCAGCGTCTTCAAGCCTCTCCTCAGCGCCGACGTGCCCAGGCTCGGCCGATTCGTGCCTCGGACCGCCGCCCCTGCCTCCCGCCGTGACCTCGAGAAATGGCGCGGCCAGAATCTCGAAGCCGGTTTCGAATCGGTGGCGAAACAGGGGCGGGTGGCGGTGAGTTTCGAAGCGACGGTGTACCGGCCCTATTTCCTCGTTCGTGCGGTTCTCGACCGAGGCGATGAAACCCTCCTCTTCGACGGCGGCTTCGGGACCATCGCGGGCTATCTCAACGACCAGGAGCGCGACGCGTTCACCCGCGGCAAGGACGCGGACCCGCTCGGCACTGAAGGAGCCTCCTTCCGCCACGTCGTGGTGGCGCCCTCACGCTGCCCCAACTGCGGCATGGACCCCGAACTCCCCGAGGACGCGGTGATGTCCGTCTGCGGCAACTGCCACGCGGGAGTGGCACCTTCGCCCAAGGGTCTGGTGCTGGTGAATTACGATCGCGAAGAGGGAGTGACGCCGGATCGCGCCACCGCCCTGCTGCCCTTCTGGCGGTTCCCCTTCCAGGTCGAGATCGCCGGCGCTCCGGCCGTGAAAACCCTCGAAGCCTATGTCGCGGCCATTTTCCCGCAAGGTGTTCCCAAGGGCTTCTCACCCCGGGGCGACTCCTTGTACGTCCCCGCCTGGCGGCTCCTCACCAGCGAGGCCGGCGACGAAACGTTCGCCGATCTGGCTCAGGCCGTCCATGGCCGGGCCTGGAACTGGACCCCGGACCGGGTGGGTCTCGACGGTCGGCCGCGCTTCGTCCCCGTGACCCTGAAGGAGACCGAGGCCCGGGACCTCGCCTGGACCGCGCTCTTCGCCCTTCACACCAAGGGCTCGGCCGCGCGACTCAACGCGCTCCTGCTGAAACGAATGCTCTTCGACGCGAAACTGTCGTTCGGCGCGGGCTCGGTGGCGCTCCTGTCTTTCACGGAGCAGGACAAGGTCTATGCGCGAGCCGAGGTCAGCGTCCCCCGGCTTTTGGTCGACGGCGGCCCCGCGCTCGCCGCCCAGCGCGTCACCGTCCAGGCCGCGGCGGCAGCCTTCGCGGCCGCGCAGAAACGCCCGTCGATGGCGGACCGCGTGAAGACATCCAGGTTCACGGGCGGCGAGGATTAACGGCGGCTCGCCGCGAGACGGGACGGATCAGTTCGAGCCGACGATGGAGATCACGACGATCGCCACGAGGATCGCCGCGACGGCTGCGAAGAAGATCTTCACCCACGAAAGCGGATGCTCGCCCGCGATCTTGCCCGTATAGCCGTTCACCACTACCTGGAAGGGCTTGCCGTGGTAGGCGTAGGTCAGCAGCCAGAGGGGTGCCAGGACGTGCTTGAACGTCTGGGCCGAGTATTGCTGCTGAGTGCGCAGGTTCCGGTAGGTGTCTCCCGGAACCTGTTGCCCGCACAAGGCCTCGACCTGCCGCTCCATCGACCCGCGTGAGGTCTGCGACGCGGTGCCCAGGTCGGTCTGGTAGCGCTCGACCACGAAGCCGGCGAGATATCCCGCGTCGTAGGGCACGGACTCCTTGGTCGGGAACGGCTCCACCTGGCGCAGGAGCTTCGGATGAACTCCCCTGGAACCGCAGATCAGTTCATCGTCGAAGAAATGCTCGAGTTCTCCGGAAGCGGAAGTCCAGCGGGTGTGCTGCACCTGCCGCGTGCGGCGCTGACCGTTCTCGGTGTAAGTCTCGGTGGTGTAGTAGTGGGTCCCGGATTCCGCGGTCCATGCGGCATGAACCTTCGCGTCGAACGTCCAATAGGGCACGTACAGGCCGCGCAAGGTATCGGTCATGGCTTTGTGGCCGAGAGCATTGGGAGCGAACCAGCGCGAGCCATACCAGCGCCGCATGTCTTCGCGCACCCGAGGCTCGGAAATCTTCATGGGCAGAAGGCTCTCGGGGCGGATGACTTCGTTCGCGTCCTGGTAGGGCACGAGCGCCGCCGAACCGCAGAACTCGCAGTTCTGGGCCACCCGGTTCGGCTCGAACGAGGAGATGGCCTGGCAGCTCTGGCACTTCGCCTCGATGGCCTCGCGGGCGAGGCCCACGTCGCGACCCTTGAGCGAGGCCAGAGTCTGCTTGAGATCGTGCTCGATGATCTCGCCTTCGACCTTGAGCTCCGAGGCGGACTCGGTTCCGCAGAAGGCGCAAATCAGGGCATGCTTCCCGGGATTCCACGTCGCCTCGGCGCCGCAAGCCGGACACGCGAATTTCGAACTCGCCTGAACCTCAGTCATTTGCGACTCAAGACGTCATTGCGGAACGGCCCATTTCAGGCACGTCTGGTGAGATGGTGGCTGAGCTTGTCGAAGCCACTGGCGGCCCCTTCGACGCTTCGACAGGCTCAGCGCAGGCAAGCTCAGGGACCCTTGGGCGTTTGTTCCAACAGTCATGGACCTAGTCCGTGAACCGCCTCGTATGTCGAGAGCGAGTCGCCGCGATCCGTCTGTACCTTCGCGGGTCGCCGAGGCGAGCACGGAAGACACGAATCCGAAGTTCGGTCGAAACCGTCACGGACATCGTCCGTCCCTGGCTCGCGGGGGCGCAATGCGTGGTGCGTAGCTAACTCTTCAGGAATTCGTCGAGGGCCGCGCGGGTGATCCGGAACTGAGAGCCGATCTTCTTCGCCTTCAGATCGCCAGATTCGATGGCCGCGATCACGTCGGCCTCGGACACGCCCATGAGCTTCGCCGCCTCGGCCGGGCCCAGAAGTTCCGGGAGGCCCGACGGCGATGGGGCGGGCAACCCTGCCGGGGCCGGGACCGCGAAAGCTCCCGCAGGCGGAGCGCCGCTTTGACCGGCCATCCCCTGCATCATCTGCTGGGCCATGGCGAAGCCCATCGCCATCTCCATGGGACCACCCGCGCCGCCGGAAGCACCGCCGGGCTGAACCACCGACTGGCCCATCTGGTACTTGACGTAGTCGTTGAGATTGCCGAGGGTTGCCATGGCGGCCTTCTTGTCGATGGCCTGCTCGACCTCGGGCGGCACGGAGACGTTCTCGATAAGGAAGGTCGAGAGTTCGAGACCGTATTTCTCGCGGATCTTCGGATTGATGACGTTCAAGAGCGCGTCGCCCAACTCCCCGTAACGGCCCACCAGGCCCACCACCGGAATCTTCGCGGCTCCGAGCGAATCGGAGAACATCGAAACCAAACGCGAGCGCATGGTGTCGGCGAACTCGTCGATCCGGAAATTGCTGTCGGTTCCCGCCACTTCCTTCAGGAAGACCTTGGGATCGACCACCCGGAAGTCGTACGTTCCATAGGCACGGACGCGCACGATCCCGAAATCCGCATCGCGCATCATGATGGGGTTGGCGGTTCCCCACTTGTTGCCGGTGAAGAGCCGGGTGTTGACGAAGTACACGTCGGCCTTGAACGGCGACTCGAAGCCGTACTTCCATCCCTTGAGCCGGGTGAGTACGGGAATGTTGTCGCTGACCAGGGTGTGCTTTCCGGGGAAGAAAGTGTCGCCGAACTGGCCCAGATAAACGAACTGCGCCAGTTGAGACTCCCGCACGATGAGCTGCGCGCCGTTCTTGATTTCCTTATCTTCGTCCGGGAACAACCAGGAGATCGTGTCGCGGGAGTCGTCCTGCCACTGGATGATCTCCAGCAGCTGACTCTTGATGAAACTCTTCAGATCGACCATGTGACGTCTCCTTCTCGCCCCTCGAAACGGGCGGCACGCGATTCTGTTTGGCGGTTAGCGATTGCGCAAGGCCTGGATCCGCACCTCCAGGGGAGGATGGGTCGAGAAGAGGGCCATGAAGCCGGGAGCGCCCGAAATCTTGAAGCTCGCGAGCGCGGGCGCGCGCGGATCCACGACCTGGCGAGAGGAGGCGAGACGCTGGAGCGCCGCCACCATGTTCTCGCTGCCCGCGAGAGCGGCGCCTCCTGCGTCGGCCCGGAATTCGCGGTGTCGCGAGAACCAGGCGGTGACGAGCGAGCCCGCGATGCCAAGCACGATCTCCGCGACCACCCGGACGCCGAAGTACATCATCGATGAGCCGCGCTCGTCCCGCGAGTTGCCGGCGACCACGGAGGCGATGATCCTGGAGATGAACATCACGAAGGCGTTCATGACGCCCTGGAGCAGGGTCATGGTCACCATGTCGCCGTTGCCGATGTGCGACATTTCGTGACCAAGTACCGCCTCCAGCTCGTTGCGTTTCATCCCGGCCAGGATCCCCGTCGAGACCGCGACCAGGCTCCGGTTCTTCGACGGTCCGGTGGCGAACGCGTTCACCTCCGGCGAGTTGTAGATCCCCACTTCGGGCATCGGCAACTGCGCCTGCT
>JANODX010000212.1:0-2461 GCA_031412915.1 Vicinamibacteria bacterium
GCGCCTCGCCGCCGAGCAGGCGAACGAAGTCCTGAAGATCACCATCACCGCCTTCGACGCGGGGGCGTCCACGAACATAGAGGTGATCGATGCCCAGCGCGCGGCCCGGGACATCGAAGCGGCGGTGGCTCAGGCCGAGGACACGCTGCGCCAGGCCCAGTTCGACCTGCTCGTGGCCCTCGGGCGGTTTCCCAGGTAGGGCCCTTCCGGGCCTCAGTACGGGCCTTCGAGGTCAGACGGGACCCGGGCGGCCCGCGCGGGGTCATGGCGCCACTATGGGCGACGGCCGCGAGCCGGGGAGCCGTGCGAAGATTGTCGGCAAGTCGTCGGCCGGATCCCAGTCGACATTTCTAGTGAGGAGAACCATGGCAAACCAGAACCCCAAAAACTTCGACCAGGGCGTGTACGACCTCTTCGACAAGTTCGTTCACGGCGACATCGACCGCCGGGGCTTCATAGACGGTGCGGGCAAGTTCAGCGTGGCGGGCATGACCGGCGCCATGATCCTGGACGCCCTGACCCCGCGCTTCGCCGAGGCGGAGGTGGTGGCCAAGGATGACAAGCGGATCACAGCCACGGTTGTCGAGTACCCGTCGCCGAACGGCAATCCGAAGATGAGCGGCTATCTGGTGAGGCCTGCCGACAAGAAGGGCAAACTGCCCGGGGTCCTCGTGGTCCACGAGAACCGCGGTCTCAACCCCCACATCGAGGACATCGCCCGTCGGGTCGCCCTCGAGGGCTACATGGCGTTCGCGCCCGACGCTCTGTTTCCGCTGGGCGGCTATCCGGGCGACGAGGACAAGGCTCGGGAGCTCTTCGCGAAACTCGACCGGGCGAAGATCAACGAAGACTTTCTTGCCGCGACGGCCTGGCTGAAGGGTCGCCCAGACTGCACCGGCAAGGTCGCGGTGGTGGGTTTCTGCTTCGGCGGCGCCATCGCCAACATGCTGGCCACGAAGGTCCCCGATCTTTCGGGCGCGGTCCCCTTCTACGGCGGCGCGCCGCCCCCAGAGGACGTGAAGAACATCAAGTGCCCGGTGCTCGTCCATCACGGAGAGAAGGACGAACGCCTGGTCGCGGCCTGGCCCGCCTACGAGGCGGCGCTCAAGGCCAACAACGTCAAGTACGAGGGGTTCGTGTATCCGGGCGCGCAGCACGGATTCAACAACGACACCACCCCGAGGTTCGACAAGGCGAACGCCGACCTCGCGTGGAAGCGGACCCTCGATTTCTTCAGCAAGAACCTGAAATAGCCGTCCGTAAGGTTTTTCCCGGCTGGTGGGCGCGACGCGCGCGGTCCTGCGAGAACTGCGCCGGGAACTGAGCGGCGACGACGTGGACGCGATCGCCTAGCCGGACTTCCGTCGGCGCGCGGCTACCCGTGGTGAACGCGCCTCGCCGCCCGACGCTGGCCGTCTTTCCTTGGGCGCGATGAGCCGGTAGCTCTCTTCAACGAATGCCTTGACCTGCCGCCAGTTCATCCTCGAGGTGACGCCCATGGAGACCCACCCATACCGCCCCACGAACGGCGCGCGCCAGAAACGGGGATCCTGAATCACCGCATCCGCGTGGTCCCTCTCCAGTTTGAAGCCGATGGCGAGCCGGCCCTTCTCGTCACCGATGCCGCAGAAGATCTTGTCGCCGACCCGGAAATGCGGACTGCCCCAGGAGAGAGTCTCGCGCGTGTCGGGCAGGGCCAGGCAGATCGCTCGAAGCCTCTTGAGCGTTGCGTCCGAAGGCGCCGCCTTCGCAGTTGCTGGCTTGCCCATGGGTCAGATCAGTGGGCAGGAGAGGGCGGTGTTCCCAGCCGGACCTTGCCCCTGAACTGCCGGTAGACGTAGACGCCATAGCCGATGGAGAAGACCATGGCGAGCGGCCACCACAAGATGGCGATTCCGAGGCCGGGCCCGGCCACCGCACCCGCATGCGCGGTGACCGAGTGCGCCGGGTCGAAGGTGGAATGAAGCATCACCGGGAACACGCTGGCCGCGGCCGCGCCCAGGAGGCCGAGGATGAAGGCGCAGCCCCCGAGGAACGCCATCAGCTCGTGCTTCCGGCTCTGGCCGGCCACGATGGCGACCGATCCGCCCACCGCCACAATCACGGCCAGCCAGGCGAGGGGCCGGCGCGCCATCTCCGTGAAGAGCTCCGGACGCACCGTCGCGGTCGCCGCGGTGATCGCGGGCATGAGGACGAACACGGCGAGCCAGAGTTTGCGCGCGAGGTCGAGGCTGCGGTCATGAACCGAACCTTCGGTCCGCCACACCAGGTAGGACGCACCATGGGCGGCCACGCAGATCACGGTGAAAACCGCGACGGAGGTGGTGTACCAGTCGAGGATGCCGACCTCGCCCTGCGTCTTGAAATCGGTGAAGAAGGCGAGGGAGAACTTGCCGGTGGGGCCGATGGGCAGACCGCGCAGCAGATTGCCGAGGGCGGCTCCCAACAGCACCGCGATGAG
>JANODX010000213.1:0-6869 GCA_031412915.1 Vicinamibacteria bacterium
TGGTGAACCGCCATGCGCCGCTCGATGCGGCGATTGATGGTGCTTGGCTTGTATCGCGAAAAATCGTGTCCGATCTGGGCGCGCAGCACGACGAAGATCTTCTTGAGCGCGCTCCCGTGGGTCGGCGCTTCGACGGTGGCGTGCGGGTGCGCATGGCCGAAGGCGCGCTTGGAATAGGCGAGCAGCTGGGCCGCCATTTCCGCCGGCTTTAATTCGTAGTCGACGAGACCGGTGGCCATGGCGCTGCGCGGCATGCCGTCGAACTCGGTGGACTCGGGGTTTTGCGCCATCACCATGCCGCCCCCGCCTTTGATGGCACGCACGCCCAGCGTGCCGTCGCTGCCCGTGCCGGAGAGCACAATGCCGATGGCGCGCTCGCCCTGGTCCTGGGCCAGGGAGCGAAAGAAGAAATCGATGGGCAGGCGCTGTCCGCGCGGCGCCGCCGGTTCAAGGAGTTGAAGGGTGCCGTTCAGAAACGCCATGTCGCGATTCGGCGGGATGATGTACGCGCAGTTCGGCTGCACCACCATGCCGTCTTCAACTTCGAACACCTGCATGCGGGTGTAGCGCCGGATCAGGTCGGTGAGGAGGCTCTTGTGGTCCGGCGCCAGGTGCTGAACCAGCACAAAGGCCATGCCCGGCTCCGAGTCGGCGGGCATGCCGGAGAAGAAGGCCTCGAACGCGGCCAGGCCACCGGCGGAGGCGCCGATGCCGACGATGGGGAAAATCGCGGACGACGCCGCGGATGGAGCGGATGGAGCGGATGGACTTCCGGCCGGCGCCGATGGGTCAGGGAAATGATCCGCCGGCGCCACCGGGCTCGGCGCCGGCACGATGGCCGGGGCGGTCCCGGCCTTCTCGATGGTCTTCGCGGTCCTGGCGGTCCTGATCTGTTTTCTGGCCGTCATCTGTCCTCGTCCGGCGCACGCTGGGCGTATTTCAGCCATCATGTTACGCGCGGTCCGACCACCGCCTCCGGAATGGAGAATCAAACCTCCTCGTTCGGGACCGAAAAGCGGTAGGGTCGGAGACGTGTCCAGGCCAGAAATAAACCCTGCGGTTTTTCGCGGGCCTCTCACGTGGCTCGTGGTGGTCCGCCAGGCGCCCATCTACGTCCGCGAGAACCCGACCGAGCGGGCGTGGCAGACCGTCATCCTCGAACGGGAGACAGAACTCGTCCTCGGACAGGAGCTCGCCCTCGGCCCCTCACCCGACCTCGCGGTGAGACTCCTTCGCGAGGCGCTGGTGAAGCCGATGGCCGGACCAGGGCGGCGGCCCGCGCGTCTCGTGGTCGAGGCCCCGGCTCTCGGTGCGATCCTCTCCGCGGAGTTCGATATCAAGGTGGAGGTCTCGGACAGGCCGCTGCCCGAGGTGGACGAGTTCCTCGAGGGGTTCAAACGGTTCCTGGACGCTGGTGGTGGCCGAGAGCTGAGTCGAGGCGCGGATGACGATTCCCACCAGCCCAGCTATTTCGATGGTGGCCTTTCGCCCTCTCTGCTCCACGATCTGATCAAGGCGGGATCGGCCCTTGCGAAGTTGCGTCCCTGGGACAACTTCCCGAACTCGCAACTCATCCGTCTCGACATCCCGGACCTGGGCGTGCGGGAGGCTGGAGTCTGCATCATCGGACACCTGGGCGAGTCGAGGTCCATTCTGGTGTTCCAGTCACGGGATGACTACATGGTGCATCTGGGTCGCGGCGAGCGCCTCGCGAATCAGCCGGAGTTCTCGGTCGAGCCCATCCACCCAGGCATCCCTATTCTGGCTCTCGATTTCGAGAACTCCGCCGATTTCCCATCAACGATGAGGGATGAGGCCGCGGCCATGGGCCTGAAGCCCGGTCGAAGAGTCCTCTATCCCCACATCCTTTGTGTCGACCCTGATGGCGTAAGGCGCCCGACCTCCGAGGGGGACCTTCGCCTGATCGTGGCCCTGGCCACGGCGCTGGAGCAGACGCTCCGTCAATTTCGGCGTCGATTCGGCGACCCGGACTCGTGGCCGATCTGCGCGGAATCGCAGGTGGGTGAGGCCGGTGTCGTCAGGCTGACCGTGCCTTTCGAAGCCGGCATGCTCTTCGGGATGAAGGATGCCCCGTCCTCAGCATCTGAAGCCCCGGTGGGCAACGACGTCAAGAAGAGGGCTCCTTCGGGCCGGAAGGTGGACCGGAACGTCGTTCTCATGGAGGCCATGACCTTGCTCCTTGCTGCCGCCGAGGCGCAGTTCAAGGACGCCGCCTCGGAGATCGAGCGCGCGATGAAGAAGGATGATGGCGACTCTCTGGCCGCGCCCTGGGCGCTCTTCCATCGCTTCCCGAAGAACATGGACTTCACGGTGGCCGAGGCTGTTATGGGCAGTGGTCTCGTCTCGAAGGCCGCCGCGAAATGGATAGAGGCGCAAAGTCAGTCGTGGATCTCCGCCTGGCACATCGCCGTCAGTTCGAAGGGACACTTCTCCTGCCGCGACCTGATCACGGGCGAGATCCGCGTGTTCGTCGATACCGATCCACGCACCCGCGGCCGACTGGCCCAGGGCGATGTCTTTCTCGGCCGCATCGTCGACTTCGAGGACGGCCCAGTCATCTTCGGGGCGGGCGCCTACACGTTGCCCTTGAGGTCTGCGGACAGGGTTGTCGAGTCGGTCCGGCGGGCGCTTAAGACCGCCCAGGTGACCCCCGTGATGCTGCGAAGCCACCGAGGCGGCTTCGTGGTCCAGCGCGAGTGGAACAAGGCCGCGAACACGCGACGGGTGCCTTAGCGGCGACAGGCGAATTCCGAAATCACCGTGAGGGCCGGCCCGCCGCGAAAGCCTTGACCAGGATCAAACCTGCGACAAAGCCGCCGATGTGCGCGGCGTAGGCGACACCGCCCGCCTGGGAGCCGCCGCCCAGCATGCCCATGCCCGCCACGAGTTGGAAGACGAACCACAACCCGATGGACGTCCAGGCCGGCATTTCCGTGGTCCCGCCCCGGACCAGCATCCGCACACGTCCGGCCGGAAAGAGGAGCCGGTAGCCTCCCAGCACGCCCGAGATGGCGCCCGATGCGCCCAGGCTCGGTATGTTGCCACCGAGGTGGGCGACCCCGCCATGCATGAACATCGAGATCAGAAGAGTCAGGTAGACGGTCATCGCCATGGGTTGCAGGCCCGGCTGCTCGTAGGACTGGCCGCTTGCCGGATCCTTCACCGTGCGCCCGCCGCGCATCGACGTCTCCGTGCGCTGACCCACAGACGCTCAAGACGGTCGCGGGCGAGACTCTCTGGACCGCGACAATGAGCCGATCCAAATCCGATGCTTTGGTCTTCTTTGGGGCGAGCGGCGATCTGGCCTTCAAGAAGATCTTCCCCGCCTTGCACGCCATGGCGAAGCGCGGCCGCCTCGACGTGCCGGTCATTGGCGTCGGCCGCTCGGACTGGACCGCCGAAAAGCTCCGGGCCCGGGCTCGGAGCAGCCTCAAGAAGGCTGGCGACGTGGACGCCGCCGCCTGCAACAAGCTGTGTGCCCTGCTCCGCTACCTGAGGGTCGACTATTCGGCTCCGGAGACCTTCCTCGCGCTGCGCAAGGAACTGGGCAGGGCCAGACGGCCGGCGCACTACCTGGCCATCCCGCCGCAGATGTTCGAATCGGTGGTGAGACACCTGGAGAGCTCCGGCTGCGCCCGGGGCGCGCGGGTGCTGGTCGAGAAACCGTTCGGCCGGGATCTCGGCTCCGCCCGCAGGCTCAATCGGATCCTGCTCAGAACCTTCGACGAAGACGCGATTTTCCGCATCGACCACTTCCTGGGAAAGCGGCCGGTGAACAACCTGCACTTCTTCCGCGGCGCGAACACGTTCGTGGAACCGATCTGGAATCACCGCTACATTGAAAGCGTCCAGATCACCCTGGCCGAAGATTTCGGAGTCCTTGGCCGAGGCGGCTTCTACGAGGAAACCGGCGCCATCCGCGACGTGATGCAGAACCACCTGTTCCAGATTTTGAGCAACCTCGCCATGGAAGCGCCAAAAGGCAGCGGCAGCGAGGCCCTGCGCGACGAGAAGGTCAAGGTCCTCAAGGCCATTTCGCCCGTGAAGGTGAAGGACCTCGTTCGCGGTCAGTTTCGCGGCTACCGCGAGGAGAAGGATGTCGCGCGGGGTTCCCGCGTGGAGACCTATGCGGCCATGCGCCTGGAGATCGATACGCCGCGCTGGAAGGGCGTTCCCTTCTATCTCCGGGCCGGCAAGCGCCTCCCTCTCACCTGCACCGAGGTGGTGGTCCGGCTCCGTCGCCTCCCGACCATGCATCAAGACCTCAATCTGAAACCGAATTGCCTGCACCTTCGGATCAGTCCCGAGATCCTCTTCGCGCTGAGGATGAATGTGCTTGGCCCCACGGAGCCGACGCAGGGTGAGGCGGTGGAGATGGTGGCCTGCCGCTATCCGCCTTCCGATGAGCCGTCCGCTTACGAGCGGGTTCTGACCGACGCCATGCAGGGAGACGCCACCCTGTTCGCCCGACAGGACTATGCGGAAGAAGCGTGGCGCATCGTCGATCCGGTCCTGAAAGCGAACACGCCGCTCCGCCCGTACGACCCCGGGACCTGGGGGCCGAAGGGAGCGGACCGGATCGTTTCGCCCAAAGGAGGCTGGCACAACCCGGTCAAGAGCGGGCGCCACTGACCGGGAGCCCGATGGCCCGCATACCCGGCGGTCATGGAAAAGTCACACCAGGGGAGCAAGGTTGCGGTTTCGATGAGACTCTGTGCGCCGCCGTCGATCCGCGAACGCCCCGGAACAGGCTTCGCCCGGACGAAACGCCTAAGATTGCTCTGATGGCGCGCGCGCTCGTTGTGGAAGACGATTCCGACATCGCCTCTCTCATCACGCACTATCTCGAGCGTGACGGGTGGCGTTGCGATGTCGCGCGCGACGGCCTCGAGGCGCTTTCCAGGCTCGGAGCCGAGAGCTACCGCCTGGTGGTCCTGGACCTTCAACTGCCCGGGAAGGACGGCCTCAGCGTGCTGACCCAGATCCGGGCCACGCCGAAACTCAAGAACCTCCCCGTGGTCATCGTGACCGCGCGCGGCGAGGAGACCGATCGTATCGTGGGCCTCGAGATCGGGGCCGACGACTACATCGTGAAGCCCTTCTCGCCCAAGGAATTCGCGGCCCGCGTGAAGGCGATTCTTCGCCGGATGGACCGCAGCGATTCGACCGACGACGTGATCCTCATCGGCAATGTCCGGATCGACCGTTCGCGTCATACTGTGACCGAGAACGGGAAGGTGGTCCACCTGACCGCGAAGGAATTCTCCCTGCTCGTGGCCTTCGCCGACGCGAAAGGCCGCGTCCTGTCGCGCGACCGGCTGCTGGAAGACATCTGGGGTTACAGCTACATCGACGGAATGCGGACGATCGATGTGCACGTCCGGCGGCTGAGAGAAAAGCTTCCGAGCATCGCCAGGCGCATCGCCTCCGTGAAGCCGATCGGCTATCGCCTGGCCGATCCGGGCGAGGGCGAATGACCGTCTCCCCCTGAGCCCACGCCACCGTCACTCCCCGGAGTGATGGTGGCGGACATCCTTGCCCTCAACCAGAAAGATGACATCCTCGGCGATGTTGGTGGCGTGGTCGGCGATCCGTTCGATGTTGCGGCTGATCAGGATCAGTCCGAGGGCCCTTTCAATGGTGCCCGGATCGGCCATCATGTGGGTGAGGAGGACGCGGAACACGGTGTCCTTCAGGTGATCGACCCGGTCGTCGCGCATGAGAACGTCCCGCGCGAGGGCCGAGTCGCGGCGCACGAAGGCATCGAGCGCGTCGCGGGTCATCTTCTGGGCGATCTCGGACATCTCCGCGATATCGATAACCGGCCGGAGGGGCGGCGCCTCGTGCAGACGAAGCGAGGTCTCGGCGATGTTCACGGCCTGGTCGCCGATGCGCTCGAGGTCGGCGGACATTTTTATGGCGGAGGTGATGAGCCGCAGGTCCGTGGCCATGGGCTGCTGCAGGGCCAGCATCTTCAGGCAGCGGTCGTCGATCTCCATCTGGAGGAGATTCACGACGGTGTCGCCTTCGATCACCGCGCGCGCAAGTTCCGCCCGTCTCTCCAGGAGAGAGACCAGGGCCTTGTGGGTCTGAGCTTCGATGAGCGACCCCATGTGCAAGAGACGGCGCTTCAGCGTCTCGAGGTCGCTTTCGAAGTGCTGGCGTTCCATTATCCGAACCTTCCCGTGATGTAATCCTCGGTGAGCTTGTTGCCGGGATTGGTGAACATTTGAGCGGTCGGGCCCATCTCGATGAGCTTGCCCAGCCAGAAAAAGGCGGTCTTGTCGGAGACCCGCGCCGCCTGCTGCAGGTTGTGGGTCACGATCACGATCGTATAGCTGTCCTTGAGCGAGTAGATCAACTCCTCGATCTTGAGGGTGGCGATGGGATCGAGCGCCGAACAGGGCTCGTCCATGAGCACGATCTCGGGCTCCACCGCGATGGCTCGGGCGATGCAGACCCGCTGCTGCTGGCCGCCGGAGAGGCCCAAGGCGCTGTCCTGAAGACGATCCTTCACCTCTTCCCAGAGTGCGGCTCCCCGCAGGCTCTTTTCGCAGGCGGAATCGAGGGTCGCCTTGTCGGAGATTCCGGCGATGCGCAGGCCGTAGACCACGTTCTCATAGATGGACTTGGGGAAGGGGTTCGACTTCTGGAAGACCATTCCCACCCGGCGGCGCACTTCGATGACGTCCACCGTGGGCGCGTTGATATCGAGGCCGCGGACCTGGAGTTTGCCCGTGATGGTGACATTGTCGATGAGGTCGTTCATCCGGTTGAAGCAGCGGAGGAAGGTGGACTTGCCGCAGCCGGACGGGCCGATGAACGCGGTCACCCGGCGCTCCTCGATC
>JANODX010000214.1:0-14934 GCA_031412915.1 Vicinamibacteria bacterium
AACAACGTATCATCAGCTGTTATCAACGGCCTTCTTTCTACGCAAAGTATTTTTCCATCACGTTTTAGTCCGAGGTTCTCGGTAATGTTGGTAAACTTCATCGCATCCTGTATGTCTACTGCGCTATTAAAATTATTGTCATAGACTGCTAGAAAACCATCCACTACTAAATTGCTGGTACTAGAATTTAACTGCAATAGTTGCGTTCGTAAAGATGAAACTCCACTCAATGGCGTCGCACCTTCGCCGACAAACCAGGCGCAGTGGGTCGAGTCGCAGACATCAGCCTCGGCATGGCGCGGCCCGCGAGTCAGGTAACGCAGGACCGACGAAGCAAGTTGGGTGCGAAGCGGTACGAGGGCTGGGCCCAGCTCCGCTTTCAGGACACCGTTCGCATAGTCGCGCGCGGTCATGGTCGCGATCAGGCGGAGCGGGCCTTCCCTCTCTTCAACCTCGATGACGGCCTGGACACGCCGCTCGAACACCGGCTTGCGAGTCTCAATCCCCCACCGGCCTTCGGAGAAACGGTCTCCGCGGGCCGCGGCCACCACCGCGCCTGGTCCGACGAAGCCTCGCGACGAATCGACCGGGCGGGCGCTCAGGTTCTTGAACCGCACCTCGGTGAGTCGAAGCTCTTCGAGCATCTGGACGCGCACGGGATCTTCGAGGCCACGCTTCGTCGCGACCTGACGGGCCCTGGACTTCGAGGTCGTCGCGGTCGGCCGCTCGATGAGTCCGGGCCGAAGTTTCGCGATCTCGGCGCCCGCGCGAATCGCCGCCTCGCGTCCCGTGCCCCGACGCAGCAAGCCCAGGAACGCGAAGCCCGCGTCGTCGAGAACCATGGCGAACCCCGAGGTCTTGAGGGGCGCGCCGTCGAGGGCGGGGACGGTGCCGGTCTTGGCCACGAGGCCCCACAGTCGCAGACCCGAGGCGGTTCCGTCCTCGGCCGAGTCCTTGAGGCCCGAGAGCAACTCTTTTCGAACCTCATCACGCTCAGGCCAGGGCCGGCGGACGAGGTCTACGTAACTGGCCAGAAGATGGTCCGGCGCCACCGTCGTCTCAGCGGGGCCGGGCAGACCGATGGTCTCGGCGTCGGTCATCTCTCCGGTCCACGAGAAGCCCGCATCGCGAAACGATGTCCGAATCGCTTCGGCCGGCGTATCGCGGGACAGCAGTCGGAAGTACGTGTTGCACGACTCGCGGATGGCGCCCCGCAGATCGAGCGTCCCGTGGCCAGAGAGACGCCAGCAGCCGGAGGTCTTCGTGCAGGTGAACTTCGGCGTAGCGTCGGTCAAGTGCGTGGACGCCCAGGCGCGAACGACAAACGGCTTCTGCAGCGAGCCCACGGGAAGGCGCTTTTCCTTCGGATGCCCGAGGGTCTGAATCTGACCGTGGCTCACAAACCAGGCGTCGAAGTCATCGGCTCGGAGTGTTCCGGCCGCGGCCGCGCCGATCAGGAGCAGGGCCAGGGCCGTCTTTCGCCTCCGCATGGGAAGCCCGCTCTACTTGGCCGCGGGCGTCGCGGCGGGCGGGGGCAGAGGAGGTGGAGCCACGCCAAAGACCACGCGCTCCTTGAAACCGGAGGCAGTGGCCCGACGCTCGACTTCCAGCGTTCGCACCAAAGGCATCCAGCCCAGCAGGCCGAGGACGCGGTCGGAGAACGGTCTCACGCGGTCCGACGACCGCGGACCTTCGATGCGGGCCCAGCGCTTGCCCTCTTGGCGCGTGGCGGCGAGGTCGAGTTTCGAGAAGCGAACCACCTCGTTGCTCCAAGAAACCGCGGGCGCCGATCGAAGGTCCGCCGCGGTGGGTGCGATCCAGACGAAGTCGCCCATGCGTTTGAACGCGAGCACGGGGAGGCCCGGGCCCATCAGGTATTGCCGCGAGTCGCCGCTCGAGGACGAGGGCAAAAGACGGGCGCCCCGCCGGGTCAGGGTCGCTTCGAGAAGGGACGAAAGCTCGGTGTCCTTGTCCTTTGGCCAGGGAATGGCGAACAGTCTCGCCCGGGCTGAGGTGACCAGGTAGCCGAAGCCAGCCACCGGCCTCGCGGCGAAGAGGGCGCTCCAGGCCTCGATCTCCGCGGCCTCGGTGGCGAAACCCCCGCCCGAAACCGCCGGCACTTCGATGCTCGTGACATATCGATCCTCAGCACCCGCGGCCTTCGAAGTGGGGAGAGCCAGAAGGGCGGTCTGCGGCCGCAGACTCGGCGACGGGACCGGTTCGATCGAGCCTCGTCGCAGTTCGAGAAGAAGCTCAGACGCGTCGGAGGTCCACCCGCTCGCCACCGCGTTCCTGGCTTCAAAGACCGCACCCCGCTCGGAGGTCGTGGCAAGGGCGCCTTCGCGCACTTCAACGAGCTGCCCCGACTCGAGACGCACGGTCGTGCTGACCTTCCCGCGCGACCGGCCGGCATTCGGCAACGAACCAAAGAGGAAGTCGCGCTTGAAGTAGAGGTCGTCTTGAAGTGCTCCCAGGTCGAGTTCGAGACTGGCGAGGCCCTCGAGCCTGGGCACGAAGCGCTCACCCGCGGCCACGGCGGCGAGCGCCTGTTTCATCGCGCGCTCCGACGTGCTGATGATGAGCAGGCCGGAGTCACGCGCCCAGGCGAGGCCCATGCGCGTTTCGCCATCCGCCCCCTCGTCAGCGGCGCCGGTGCGGACGAGGTGATAGGTCTTGCCGTGGTCGATCCGCGA
Source organism: Vicinamibacteria bacterium (assembly GCA_031412915.1). Taxonomy (GTDB): domain Bacteria; phylum Acidobacteriota; class Vicinamibacteria; order Fen-336; family JAGNNV01; genus JAGNNV01. The sequence continues at coordinate 2,694 of JANODX010000214.1, forward strand.
GGCGCCCGCCTCGAAGATCTCGGGCAACGCGGCGAGCGGCGTCTCGATCACCAGGACCATCTCCATGTGACCGATGTTCAAAACCGCGAGGGCCGCCGATGAAGCCTGGAGTTCAAGGATGGTCTCAAAGGAGAGGGCGGTCTCGCCGCGGAAGCGCGTCCACTGATCCTGAAGCTTGGCCCCCACCTGGCTCTGGCCGAAGCCTCGAGCCACCCCATCGTCGGCGGGCAGGGTTCCGTGGAGCGCTTTCTTGAAGCCGCCCCCCAGCGCCCCGTCGAAGGCGGGAACGTCGGGGATCGAAAGGCGGATCATGGCTTCGGGAAGAGGCAATCCCTGCCTCACCGGGGTTTGAGCCCCCGAGGATGTGGCGAGGAAGAGGGTCGCGACGAGAGCGAAGGACAAGCGAAGGATGCGGGTGTCGATCATGGTCGTGGCCCCGGAGGCTGAGGCGGCGGTGAACTCTGGGAGCGCCGGGCGAGATCGGCCTCGACGATCTGCGACACCAGGGCGAAGGTCAGATCGCGTGGGCGGTAGAGGAGTGATCGTCCGCCCACCACACGGTGCGAGACCACCGGCGGATCGACGAGGGTCGCGGCAAGTTCACTGCGCAGGGTTCGAGTGCTCGCCCACTTGCGGTCCGCGAGAAGCTCGAGCGCGCTGCGCAAAGCGGCGCCATCCCCGTTCGCGGAAGCGAGTCGGGCAAGATCGGCGACCGCGGCATCGACGTCGGCGGCTCTGAATCGGCGACGCGTGAGATCTCTGACCACCGACTCCGGGGGCAGAAAACCGCCCAACGCCCTGGCTGCGCGGGGCCGGGCGAGCGCCGACCGCGCCGCGCGCAGGCGCAGCAGGGATTGATCGCTCGATACGTCCAGGTCATACAGGTCCTCGAGGTCGCGCGGAGCGCGGGCGGCGAGCAAGGCGAGTTGAGGCGAGATCGCGGTGGGCCGGCGCAACGCGGCGCGAGCGGAGAGAACATCGAACGAATGCTCCCGCAGCCGGGTCTGCAGTGGCTCGCCGATGGTGTCCGGGCTTTCGCGCCAGAAGCGCACCACTTGTTGCCACGCCTCCGGACCACTCTCGCCCGGATCGATGTTCCTGCGCCAGAAGTCGAAGGCCTGAATCTCCTCGGTTCTTTGGAAGAGCGACTTCCCTCGGGCTTCGGCCATGTAAAGGGCGGCCTCGCGGGCCAGGCCCACGGCCCGGAGCCAGCCCGCGTGTCGCACCACTTCGAAGAATGAGGACCAGGACGAGTTGGCGCGCTCTATCCAGGGCGCCGCGAGTTCCTTGGCCGCTCGGACGAGAAGGTTCACGACGTCTCCGCGCTGGTACGCGGCGATATCGCCGCGCCTATAGGCGCGGGAGAGTCTCTCGACCACCTCCGCCCGTTCGGCGGCGTTGCCGATTTCGAGGTGCAGGCCCCAGGTGTCGAGGACGGCGGGTTCGCTTTGGATGTGCTCATCCAGCCAGGCCACGACCTGCGGCTGGATCAGAGAGCCCTTCTGGGCCGCGAGGAAGGGTGCGCGCAGCGCTCGGAGGACGCCCACTTCGGAATTCGCTTCGTCTGAAGCCCGTACGTCACCTTCGCGCCGATCCACGACATCGTCCTCTCCTTCGCTCGATTCCGCTTCGCGGTCAAGAGCGGCGATGGGCCGGAAGGCCAGCGACTCCGGATTCCGGGACGAGTCGAGCGCCGCATTGAACAGCGAAACCGCCAGATCGTCTTCGCCTCGCGCGAGACGGACGCGGATCATCAGCACGCGGCGGGCGCCCGCGTCCCCCACCGTCTGCGGCAACCCTTCGAGCAGCGAGGTCGCGGGGAGCGCATCGATGGCGGCGATGGCCCGAAGGCGATCGTTCGCGGAAATCGTCTCCGCCCAGGGGGCGGCCACGGGCCAGAAATCACCGAGGCGATTCAAGCCGGCCAGGGGAAGGGAGGCCGACTCGGTCGCCCACAACTCGGAAAGCCAGAGGCGAAGCTCGGGCGCGTCCAGCATGGCCGCGCGTTCGTTCCATCGTGCGCTCAGAGCCGCCCGGAAGCCGACGAGGTCGTCGGTCCTGAACTTTCGGCCGACCTCCGCGCCTTCGCGGTCATACAGCGACGCGAGCAGGGCGGGGAGAACTGGAACCGCGGGGTCGAGAAGCGAGACCGGCCCTTCAAGGTCGAGATCCTCGGCCATGGCGGTGAAGGTGCGCAGGGTGTCTTCGCTCAGAGCCTTCTGATCGGCGGCAAGGCGACGCTTGAGCGCCGCGGTCGCGTCAGGCTTCCTTCCCACGTCGACGAGAAGCAGCAAGCGGAACCGAAGCAGCTCGGGGTCGGTGGCACGGAGGCCAAGGCGGTCCACCCGGGCCAGGGCCTCGGCCGGACCCTGGAGAGCCAGGGCGAGGCGCGCGGCAAGAAGGGCTCTCTCCGTTTCGTTTCCCGCTTCGGGCCATTCCGCAGGCACATCGATGGCGGAGGGATCGTTCGCACGGTAGCGCGCATACGCCTGGAACGCGTACCAGGCGAGGCCCGGCCTCTCGCCCCAAAGCGCGCCGGGGAAGCGGAGGGTGTCGATGCCTCGCCCCACGATGCGGTCGTCGCCGGTCTCGATGATCTCGCCGGAGAGACTGGTCCGCGGCTTGAACATCGGCCAGGTGAATCTCGGATCGGCGCCGAGAGTGTCCTTGAGGACGCTCGGGCCAAGGAGTCTCTCCGCGAACGCGCCGGGCGCCTCCGGTGGGCTCATCTCCGCATGGCTCAGAAACTGGCCGAGCGAAAGCGATGTCTCGGCGATGGTGTTCCTTCGGCCGACCAGAACGGGATCCTCGAGGTTCACCGCGGGCGGCGCCGGCCGCTCCCAAAACGAGAGCCAGGTCACACGCGAGCGCGGTGTCAGCTCGGGCAGAAGGTAGGAGGTCTCCCAGCCGCGAGCACCAATGGCCGAAAAGCGATCCCAGAGCCTGCGGTCTTCAGATACTCCGGAAAGTCCCGCCGCCAGATCCGGCTGGGTGCGCAGGCCGCGGGCGAACGTTTCCATGGCGGGCGCCGAATCGAGCCACAAGGTCCAGGGCAGGCGCCGGCGGTCGGCAGCGATGGCGGTTCTTCCCCTTACCAACTCGATCAACGACGCGAACCGAGGGGCCAGGAACTTCGCGAGATCGTCGGATAGATCGAAGCGAACCAGATGCGCGGCCCACAACGCCTCGAAATCGGGAGCGCGGACCTTGAGCTCGGTTTCGCCGCTGTTGTTCTTCGGCGCGCGGACCACGACGAAGTCGGACGCATCGTTCAGGAGGTCCACCGGGGTTTCCGGTGACCATGGTCCGGAAATCTGCCCGGCGAAGCGCTGGGCGATCCGGAAACGAAGCGGTGACTCCAGCCGGGCCCGTTCGATGAAGGACCACCACTTGTTCAGGAAGACCTCGTCGACCCGCGCGGAGGGGAAGAGTTTCTCCAGCAGCCAGTAGAGAACCTGTTCGCGCTGGTCGATACGTCCATACTGCCCGAGGACATCAGCGGCATAGCCCACCCGGTCCGCGTCATCGAGGCGGACGGTGAGCAGCGGCATGAACGAGTGGTTGAGCAGAGCCAGTTGAAACTGCTCCTGCGCCGAAAGACCCGAGGACGCAATCTCCTCCGCCGTTCCCCGCTGAGCCAGGAAGCGCCAGGCCAGTTGAGGCTGGCCATGGCGCCAGAGCCTCCGCGCCGCATCGGCGGTGCGGCTCACCAGGTCTTCATCCGTGGGATCCGTCTTCCCGAAGGCAGCGAGGGCGGCGCTTTCGACCGCCACCGCCTTCTTGAGATCGCCCGCGCGGAGGTACAGCTCACTCCGCCTTCCCGCAACCGAAGAATCGTCGGGTCGCTGGATGTTCCAGCCTTCGAGGAAATCCGCGGCTTCGAGGAAACGGGAGTCGCGTTCCATCAACTCGACCGCCTCGTCCCAGAGTTGCTGACGTTCGGGCCGGATCGATGCGGCGGTGCGGGCCATCTCGATCCCGCCCGGAAGATCATCCGTGGCAACCCGGAGTTCGCGGGTGGCTACCGCCCAGCGTACGTCGCGGGGAGAACGCTGATGCTGCTTCTCGAAGAACGAGACGAGGACTTCGGGCTTGCCGGTCCGGCGTGCGGCCCGCGACGCCTCCTTGAGCCAATCGCGCCGGGTGTTGCGGTTGAGCGCCTCGATCCAGACCGACACCGACGTGGCATGCGCTTCTTCGATGGCGGCCGCCCGCGCCACTTCGGCGAAAACCTGGGCGCGCAGTTCCGGCTTGAACCGAGGAGCCTCGGCGGTCGCGAAGGCCACCGCGGCGAAGGATGGGTCCTGCTGGAGGCGGAGCCTGGCTTGAAGCGAAACCGCACCGAGGCGCTCGTCGTCGGCAAGGGTCGCGGTCTTCAGCAGCCGGTCGAGCGCCTTCGAGGCCCGCGGAAGATCCTCCTCGCCGAGCGATTCGGAGATGAGCCGGGTGAGCAGGGGTACCTGATGACCAGGGGCAGCGCGGGCCGTCGCATCTTCAAGCGCCTGCCTGGCCTCTTCCGGGTGAGAGTTCCGACGCAGGAAGGCGATCCGGTCTTCAATGACGCCCAGGCTCCACGGGTACTTCGCGATCAGGCCATCCCACGAAGCGCGGGCCTTTTCGAAACCGCCGTTCCGCTCGACAAAGGCGGCGCGAGACACCTGGGCCTGGATCTTCGATGCGCTTTCGGGAAGAGCCTCGATACGGGCTCCGAGCGAATTCCACAAAGCATCCGCTTCGGGAAGACGGCCCGCGCCGGCCAGGCGCTGGGCGAGGTCGATCTCGAGGCGCAGGCGTTCTTCGATGGTGGGCGCCAGTTCCGCCTGACGCGCCACGATGCTGGTGAAGAAGCGATCGCGAGCCTCGGTGGCGGTCCAGGCCGAGGCCTCGAAGGCGGCGGCCGAACTCTCGAGCGCGCTCAGGAACCTCCCACTCGTGGCTACGGACGTCATGGCGGTGGCGCGGGCCACCAGCGCCCGGGCCACCCTCGCGATTCCTGCGTGCTCACTGCCGCGAGCCGCGAGGCGCTTCGCCTCCCTCTCCTCGCGACCCACCGGATCGTTCGCCTGATCCATCGAGTCGATCCAGTCGTCGGCGTCCCCGTCGAGGCCGGGGGTCGGGGTGGAGATCGAGCCGAGCGGCCAGAAGGCGAGGAGGGTCTTCTCGTCGGCGGCGCGGCCGGGTTTGAGCCCTTCGATCGTTTCGAGCACGCGCTGGCGCACGCGGTCGCGGCCCATCCATTGGGCCAGGCGCCGCAGCGAGCGCTGATCGTTCTCGAAGCCCGAGCAGTAGCAGTCGTCCGCTTCGGCGTCGGGGCGGACCGCATCCAGGTATTCGCGAATGGCGCCATCGATGTCCTTCACCGCTTCGCGCAGCACGCCCGCTTCGAACGCGAGCATCCGCGGTCGCTGGAGCTGGGCGCGGCCGGTCTCGATGGTGTCGAGCGCTTCCCTCATGTGACCGTAGTCCCAGAGCAACGTCGCGGTTTCCTTGATCCGCTCTTCCTGCCGGGGGTCGCGATCGAGCAGCGCCTTCCAGACGGCGAGCGCCATCTCCGGCCGGCCGGTTTCTTCGTAAAGCTCGCCGAGTTCGGTAATGAACGGGTTCGGGTCGATGAGTGCGGGAACAACGCGATCGGCCACGGCTTTCGCGGGCGCCTCGTGGGACAGATCAAGGCCGGCGAGGGATCGATGAATCTGAAGGGCCTGGCGCGCCACGACTGGGTCGCCCGGATAAGCGGCAGACAGGCGCGACGCGGCCTCCGCGGCCTTCTCGAACAGGGACAGTCGCGAATAGCCCTCGACCAGAACCAGGTCGTCCACCGGGGTTCGCACGGTGGCAGGGTCGAGGGCGTTGAGCTTCGCCTCGAGCGCATCGTTCCTCATGAGACCGGCGAAGTACGACTCGCGGACCGCGGGGTCGACCCCGAAAATCGCCCAACGCCGCTCGGCGAGGAGCGAGTCCTCCACCACCGCCTTCTGCCGGGCGTCGGTGGCGCGCGCACTCAACCGCGCCCAGGCCGAGGCGCTCATCAAACGCCCAAGGGCGGCGTGGAGCACCACCGGACTGTGCGGGAAGCGTTCGAGCGCCTTGAGCAGGACGAAGTCGCCCCAGGGCACCAGGCGGGTGCGCGTGCCCACTCGGGGCTGCTCGGGAATCTCCAGGCGGATCGAGCTGTCGGAGGAGCGCTCGAACATCTCCGAACCGCGGAAGGCGGCGGCCAGCCTTTCGGCGAGGGCGCGCAACTCGATCTGCCTTTTCTGCCGAGTGAGAATGCGCGCCATCCGGTTCCACCACGATGCGTCGTCGAACCGGGACAGCGCGGCCTCGTAGCGGGGGGCCAGCTCGTCGTCGAGGTTCCAGGCATCGAGCAGCGCGGCCAGTTGGAGCCACAGACCCTCCGCCTTCGGCAACCGGTCCATTTCACCGAGGATCAACGCGATCGAACTGCGATGGGTCTGGTCGCGCTCCCCCATCCGGCTGAGCGCCTCATCGAGAAGCGGCTTGTACCGGCGCTGGCGCGACTCAACCGTGTCATCCGCGGCATCGCCCTTCTCGGGGAAATCGCCGCCCTGAAATCGCCTGCCGGGTTCGGGGTTCACGTCCACCGCGGGCGACGAACCGTCTTCGGCGAGGAACCGAAGCTGGGCCTTGTAGAGCCGCGTCTCTTCGGCGAGCGTCCCCCTGGTCTGACGCAGAGCCAGAAGGCCGAGATGCTGGGCGCGCTGTCTGGCCCTCGCGGAGCCTGCGGCCTCGACCTCCTTGAGCAGAGCGAGCGCTTCCCGGCCCTCGCCGCGGTCCACATGCCGCTGCATCGTGTCGACCTTGAGATCCGGAATGTCCGGGCTCGCGGGATTGCGCTTCGCGAGTTCGGCGAGCAGGGCGCGAGCCGCGCCGAACGTCCGCTCGGGAATCGACTCGGCTTCGAGCCGGCTCAAAGCCTCGCGCCAATCCTGCCCCGTGAGAAGCAGCGACAGGCCGCCCGTCCAGAAACCAGGGGTGGGATCCATGCGCGCCACAAAGCGGTAGTCGGCATCCGAGTAGTTACCCCAGGCCAGCGGCCGGCCTCCGGCGCGCAGGGCCAATCGAGTGAGCTCGGCGAGATCAGTCTCCGCTGTTTTCGCGTCAGTGAACGTGGCCGCAGCGAGGCGGGCGCGGAATGCTTCGGGGACCGCATCGATCTCCGAGTAGAGCGACGACACCAGGGTCCATCCAGCCCGGTCGAGTTCCTTCTGATACCGGCGATCCATCTGCTGGAGCAGCCCGAGGCACGCATCGCCACGCTCCTGGCCCTTGAAGTAGGTGAAGAGGCGAGCGAGGGTGGGTGCATCGAAGCGGGAGCTGAGGGCCTGCCGCCACTCATCGGGTCGCGATTTCGCGGCCTGGTCGATGGCCCGCGCGTACACCGCGGCGAAGAGACGCCCGCGGCCGGGGTTCTGGTCGATGGCGTCATCGAGGGCGGGCAGAACCTCCGAGGCTCGAAGCTGGGCCACCCGGACTCTTGCCTTCAGAACGAGGGCCGGTTCTTCGGGCGTGTTCTTCGGCAGGTTCGCGAGACCCTCCTCGGCTTCGTCGAGTTCGTCCGAGGTGATGTCGCGGTCGACCCAGGTGTAGGCGGCGGCCCAGTCGGTTGAGTTGAGCTCGAGGGCCGCCCGCTGCATCTCCCGACGATCTCGAAGGGCCGGCTGTTGCTCCGCCCATTCGACGCGAAGGTTGGCCAGAGAACGCTGCGCTTCGCCCGAGAGGCCGGAGATCGCCTTGTCCGCGAAGGCGAAGGCCTGAGCGTGAGCGCCATACGACCAGGCCCATCGCGCGGCCTCATCCCATCCCGCACCCGGCGCTTCGGTCTCGCTCGCCGCCCACGCGCTCGCCCACTTCTCTATCGTGGCGAGGGCCTTGTCCCGCTGCCCCAGATCCATCTGAGCCTGGGCGAGATGCCGCAGGGCGTCGGGCTCCGGGCGCGCGGCAAGAAGAGTCGCAAGTTCCGCGGTCGGCGTCTTGTAGTGAACTCGATGCGCGTCGACCAGAGAGAAACGCGTAGCGATCTCGTAGAGCCAATCGACTTCGGTCAGGTCTTCCCAGGTGAGTCGGGACCGGGGAGAGGCGCCCAGAAGGACGAGGCCGGTAAGGCCAAGCGCACTCAGGCGAATGAGGTGCTTCGCACGCGGTTTCACGGGCGCACCTCCAGCATGGCGCGGCCAAAGCCGACGTTCTTGGCCAGATCCACCGCTTCGAAGACGACCTCCTGCATGCCCACCACCGAGGCGGGCAGACGCAGGCGTCCGGTGGATGCGTGCGCGGTCTTGTCCCACCGCATCGGCACGGGCGGGAGATTGCCCACGCGAGCGGAGAGGAAGATGACATCGTCGTCGGTGGTGGCGGTGAGAACGATCTCGTCACCCACTCGGGCCATCTTCGGCAGCTTCGGCGCGACACGGGGCGCCCGGCCGTCGATCACGAAACTCTTCGATTCGGTCGCGCTGCGGCCGCTCCGGTCGCGCATCACGATCTGCACGGAGTAGCGCCCGTCTTTGAGCGAATCGGGTACCAGGAACCGGCCCTCGAAGACGTTCGACTTCGGCCGCTTCACCAGAGGCAGTTTCAGGCCGAAGGGAAACAGCGCGGTGGCCAGGACCGTGCCTTCGTCGCACTCGACGCGCAGGACCGGATCGCCGGGCTGGATACGGCGCGGACGCAGCAGCGAACGAGGAGCGGCGAGGAATGCGGTGTAGGGGGTCACGAACTTGTAACGGCGCGACAAGTCGATGATCTCGTCGACCCACTCGCGTCGCTCTCCTTCCGCTTCGATGCGGCGCAGAAGATCGTCGACGCGCGCACGCGCCCATCTCCGGGGAAGATCGCGAGCGGAGAGGGCCTGGGAGGGCAGCGCCGCGGTGAGGGTGCTCGCGGCTCTGGGCAGGATTCCCGAGGCCATGGCGAAGCGAACCTCCGCCGCCGGCTTCGAATAGCGACCGACGAAACCCGAGAGCGAAAGTGGCGCGGGCGGCTGAACCATCACCGGATAAATGTCGCGCAGGCCGGGATCGCCCAGGGTGACCCGGAGCGATCCTCCATCCGAAGGCGAGCCGGGGGCTTGACTGACGGATGCCCTGGCCGGACTCAGAATCCGGTCGAAGAAGAGATCCGTCTCCGGCTCGGACGAAAGCGCCGTCACCACTCCATCGGAGGCCCCGCGAAGGGCCGGGCCCGCGTCGGGTGTCGCGACGCTCACATAAAGAGGAGTCTTCCTCCGAGCGGCATTGAGGTCCTTCGAGCCCGGCATGGCGACTCCGTCGGTGAAGAGCACCAGCCGGCCCTTGTCGCCATCGCCGACCAGCTTCTGCGCGATGCGCACCGCTTCGAGAATGTTCGTGCCCGGCGAGAGAGCGCGGGCGCGGAGACGCTCGAGCGAGGTCGTCTTCACGAGGTCGATCGCGTTCCCCAGGGAAGGCGGGGCATCGACGCTCTGGTCGAAAAGGACGAGGGCGATCTTGTCCCCGGGGGTAAGCATGTCGAAGAGGCGAACCAGGCGCAGGTAGGAAGTCTCCAGACCCGAGAAGCGATGCGACAACGAGGTGTCGAAGAGGACCGCGACCGAGAGCGGTGCGCGCTTCGCCACCGATGCGGGCGTCGCCGCGCCGGTTGGATCCGCTACCCCCGCCGCGGGCGGAAGGACTTCCATCAGGAAGAAGCCGTCCTTCTCGGGCGGAATATCCGAAGGCCGCTCCCAGGGTGCGAGGGCCAGGCCATCCGGCATCCGGCCGTCGGGATTCCGAAAGGCGGAGAGCCTGAGCGGCGTCTCATCCCGGAGCTTGAAGCGCACGATCAGATCCCTGTCCAGCCGGACGTTGGTCCCTTCGAACGACACCCCATCGGCCGAGGGTTTGAGGGGCAGACCATTGGCGGTCGCTTCATGGGCCAGACCGTTCAGACCAACACGGATCCGCAGAGTGCGAGCCACCAGCGGCTCACCATCGACCGGGGCGAGGGCCATGCGGAACTCACCCATCAGACCCACCACATTGACGTCCTGCTGGAACTGCAGCTCCAATCGCTTGGTGGCCCTGGCGGGAATGGGGGCCACCTTCACTGAAAATGGAGCCGCACCCGAAGGTGAGGACGTGGCCGGACCGTCACCCGGCACGCGGTCTTCCTCGTCGCCTTGCTGGAGAAGGCCGGGGTCGATGCGCTGGGTGGTGAGCGCCTCGTAGATGGCGCGGGCGCGCCTCTTCTCGAGGATCACCCCGGGAATACGGACGAGACCATCCCACACGGCGAAATCACCGATGGCGGCACTGGGCACAAGCGCGAACCGATAGGTGCCCTCTTGAATCTGGTCGGTGTGGTTCTCGAAGATCTGGCGGACGTTCACGCGCGCATAGCCGCGGGCGATGGACGCATCGATGGCCATGTCGCGCAGGGAGAGGACCGTAGCGTCGGGGCGACCGGTGCTGGTCGGCACGAGCAGCCCGGACTGGGCCTGGGCCGGGGGGGCCATGGAAACGAAGGCCACGCCGCAGACCCAGCGCTTCGCGCGCTCGGCTAGGGCTGAACGTCTCGGTCGACCGGCCATCGTGTCAATCCTTCGTCCGTCCCGATGTAGAGAAAACCGTCCCATTCAAGCAGCGCGGTGACCCGCGGAGACGGCAGCGCTAGCTTAAGCCGTTCAAACCTCGTTCCATCCACCGAGAGCCTGAACAGACCGGTCCCATCGGTTCCGGCGTAAACCCTACCCCCGGCGGTGATGAGGCAACCCGTGTTGATCTTGAGACCCTGGGTCTCCGGGAAGGGTCGCCATTCGCCTTTGTCCGACATCGCGCCGACCCGGCGGGTGAGGCCGCCTCCGTAAGTGCCGACGAGGACGCTGCCTTGCATGGGGAGGATCGTCGTGACCCAAGGGTGAGGAAGTTTGCCCTCGCCCGAAGCCACGCGCCACCGCACCTTCCGGTCAAAGGCATAGCCGAGGCCGGAGGGCGTTCCCACCAGCAGACCGCCTTCGGCGGCCGCGAGAACGGTGGCCTGATTCCCGGGCAGACCGTGAAACGCGGAAAGCAGCTTGCGTTCCGGCAGCAGGACGCCTTCACCATACCCAATGGCGACGCCGCCGCGGGTCTGGGCCAGGGAGAACGCCCCTGGACCTTCGAGTGCGGTCACGCTCGTTCCGTCGAATCGGAACGCACCGCGCAGACTCGCGATGTGGAGGACTCCGCCCGCGTCGAGTAGCGCGTTCACCGCCCAGACCTGCGCTGAAGCCGGATCGGCGAGGATGCGAAGGATCATGGGAGCATCGGGCGCGGATCCGGAAAGAGCGGTTCCCCCAAGCGGAGGCGCCGGCACGAGTTCCGCCAGCCCCCCGTCGAAGAAACCCACGACGAGGCGTTGGCCATACGCAGCCAGAGCACCCACGTGGCCGTTGCCGAGGCCTTCGTGCTGACTCCGCCGGGAGATGACGCGCCAGTCCTCGTTCGATCGCTCGACCAGGCCGTTCGCGGTGTCCGCGACCAGGCGATCGCCCACCGTGAAAACACGACGCACCACGGAAGGAAGCTGTTCGGCCCGCAGTCGCCCGGTCGTATCGAACCGGCGCAGCGAGGTATCGGGCGGGTCAGCGGTGGCGAAGAGACGGTCTCCGAGAACCGCGATCGACCCGACGTTCTCGCCGCTCGGAATGGATCGCATGACGCCATCCGGACCTTCGCTAAGGAGACCCATCGGCGTGACCGCGTGGATCCGCCGATCGAACACCGCCACGTCCTCGACCCATGTGGTTTCAATCCCCTCCATCCGTATAGGACTGGTGACGCCGGCCTGGGTGAGAAAGAGACCGGTTTCCCCGCCGCTCACCACGCGGCCCCCGTCCGCCACCGCCACCGAACGAACCGGCGACTGGTGAAGGCGGGCCATCGAGCGCTCCGCGAAACCCATCCGGAAGAGGCCTTCGCGCGCGCCGATCCAGAGTTCACCCGAGGGTGTCTCCGCGAGCGCTCTCACGTGAAGCGTTCCAAACCCGGAACGAACCTCGGACCACGAGCCATCGCGATAGACGAACAGGCCCGCGAGGTCGAGACCGGCCACGAGGTCGGTGCGCCATGAAGACAGGACGCTCGCGCGTCGAGTGGGGAGCGAGAGCGAAATGTCGATGCGGTCGAGACCGGAGGCTCCCGAGTCTGGCCGCGACTCGAGTCGCGCCACGCCAAAGGCGCCGGCGGCATACAGACCGCCGGGCAGGGCCACCACGGATTCC
>JANODX010000215.1:0-2422 GCA_031412915.1 Vicinamibacteria bacterium
AGGGTTTGGCGCGTCGGACGCCCCTCGGCGGCAACGCCCGCGCGCGTCTACGGGCTGCCGAAGTGCCCCGCGCGCGCGCCACGACCGCCCGCGGTCGTGGGGATTGACTGGCAAACCGCGCTCGTTTCACTTACGCTCAGACTCGAGGCCATCAAGACGCCATCAAGACGCCATAGGATAGGGCAAATGGGCGACTGATATATCGGCCCAAGGCTCCGGTCCTGGACCCCCGCCTCGTGAGGGTCGGGACGGAACTCGGCGGTGGCGCGCGACTGGATCGAGGCCGCCCGCCGGGCGCGAAGCGCCGGTCCGACTAGACTCCCCGCCTGGTGTCCACCCCGGGCTCTCCGACGTCGACCGGACGCCGACGGCTCTTTGCTGCGGTCCTCTTCCTGGTCCCCCTCCTCGCCTTCGAGGCGGCATCGCGGGCGGTCTGGTCCTGGGGTGGCGGGCTCGGCTACTTCGACCCGCTCGAGTACCGCTACTACCCGGAACTGCGGGAAGTCCGCGAGGCCCCCCCTAAAGCGCCGGGCGGCCTCGACGTGCTGCTGCTCGGCGGGTCGGTGCTGGAGCGGGCGTGGGGCAACGCGGCGGGAAGGCTCGAGCGGAAGTTATCGCGCGCCACCGGGCGGCCGGTACGGGTGCACAACGTGGCCCGGGCGTCCCACTCCACGCTCGACAGTCTCTACAAGTACCGCCACCTCTCTTCCCGGCACTTCGACCTGGTGTTCGTCTACCACGCGATCAACGAGCTCCGCGCCAACAGCTGCCCCCCCGAGGTGTTCCGGGACGACTACTCGCACTACCACTGGTACGCGACCGTGAACGCCTTCGAGCGCCACCCCGAGACGTGGCTCGTGACCACCCCCTGGACCGCCGATTTCCTGGCCCGCGAGATCGCCCAGCGGATCAGGCCCGAGCCCCGGGTGGCGAAGGAGCCGGGAGGCCCATGGCTCAGCTACGGTAACAACATCAAGACCGCAACCCCGTTCGGCAGGAACCTCGAGGCCATCCTGGACCTCGCAGCCCGGAAGGGCGAGCCGGTCATGCTGTCCACTTTCGCCTGGTACATTCCGGACGGCTACGACCGCGGGCGCTTCGAGGAGCGCGATCTCGACTACGGCTTCGGCGTGGGGTCGTACCCGGTCGAGTTCTGGGGCCGGCCTCCGAACGTGGCCAGGGGGCTCGCCGTCCACAACGACATCGTCCGCGCCCTGGCCCGCCGGCGCCGGACCCTCTTCGTCGACCTCGAAGCCTCAATGCCGCGCGACGGGAAGCACTTCCGCGATGTCTGCCACCTGATGCCCGAGGGCGGCGACCACCTCGCCGCGGAGGTGGTGCGGGCCCTCGCTGGAAAGCCGGAGAGGTTACAAAACTGACCGGATCGAACTACGTCGAACTGTAGACCGAAAACAGCGAAGCCGGTGCGGGCATCAAGGCGTGGGTGAAGGGGGTCCCCTTCGACCCGGGCGCCGAGAAGGGGTCAAAGTGCCAACCTGGTCTCCGGCGCGACACCATCCACTCAATGAGCCAAGCTGGCCAGGCGATCGGATGGATTAGGACAGCAAGCAGCCGGGCCACAATATCCAACGGCTGCGGGGCCTCAGGAGCATCGTTCGTCGTCATGATGCCTCGGTCCACATTGGTCCAGCTAACACTGAATCGAGCGGCGAGGGCCGCTCAGCGGAAGGAACGCGGACCTCGTCCGTTCCAATTCTTTGTTGTACGGCCCGGACGTCATTTACCTAATCCCTTCTTCATGAAATAGCGCGCGAATCCTGGCGGATAATCATCGAGTTGACCAAAGCAAGCGTAGCTGCCTCCACCACGATTCCACACGATCCACTATGCGGGGGTTCTCGCCGCAGCGAGTCCATGGCGCTCGCGCGTCACCCCGCCTTTGCCCCCGACCGCGGAGAATGTCGAGCCCGAGAAGAGGGTGCGCAAGAGCGGATATCGCCCCTGGGCCGAACTTCTGGAACGCTCCTTCGCGGTCGATGTTCTTGTCTGCCCCAGTTGCCAGGGACGGATGAGGCTGCTCGCTGTGGTGAAGAACCCTGCCGGCATTGCCCGCTACCTGACTGCCGCGGGCGAGTTGACCGACGTGCCGAGCCGCGCGCCCGGTCGCGGCCCGCCTTACTGGAAGAGCCACGTGCTCCGCCTTCAGGCGCTGGGTGACGACGGCGATGGCGGAGACCACGGCAGAGGCGACGAGGCAGCGTAGGAAGCGGAAGCGAAAACGCGGGTTGCACCCCACGCGGGCGAAGCCTCGGCCACCGCGAGGGTTTGGCGCGTCGGACGCCCCTCGGCGGCAACGCCCGCGCGCGTCTACGGGCTGCCGAAGTGCCCCGCGCGCGCGCCACGACCGCCCGCGGTCGTGGGGATTGACTGGCAAACCGCGCTCGTTTCACTTACGCTCAGA
>JANODX010000216.1:0-32236 GCA_031412915.1 Vicinamibacteria bacterium
AAATCATATTGAAATTAAAATCTCAAATTATGGATGTAGAAGTCGCTTTCTTAAATGGTGATTTAGATGAGGAAATCTATATGGATTGTCCTGATGGATTGGAACATTCACCTGATGAATGTCTCCTATTAGTTAAAGCATTATATGGTTTGGTGACGAAAATCACGTCACCGTCGTTTCAGTCCCCTCTTGAACGGGGCTTTGGAAGAGACCGTGACCGACCCAGGAGCAGACGAGGGCGATGGTGGTTTCAGTCCCCTCTTGAACGGGGCTTTGGAAGAGACGAAGCCGACGGCAGGTTCACCGTCGACGTGTCGCTGCGTTTCAGTCCCCTCTTGAACGGGGCTTTGGAAGAGACGACTTTCCGCCCTTGACCTTGACATCACCGTCATTCTGGTTTCAGTCCCCTCTTGAACGGGGCTTTGGAAGAGACCGCCATGGTCACGGCCGGGGCTCCAGCCCTTGCCGGGTTTCAGTCCCCTCTTGAACGGGGCTTTGGAAGAGACCGCTCCTTGGACCAGCGTCGATACTGGCCCAGAACGATCCCGCCTCCGAGATTCTCTCGCAAATTCAGAATCTGCGCCAGGGGCCGGAGGTTTTGCGAAGTTCTCATCAGAAGACATCACCGCAATAGTTCACGAACTCACACTCGACGCACCTGGCGCGGACGGAAGTCGCTTCAGGAAACGCCTCCGATTGAACAGCCGTCCTCATCGCCTCAAGGCGTCGCAACACGTCGTCACGCTGAGCCGGCCCAATCTCCACCGTGAAGACCGAGTCGTCGGGCACTCGATAGATGAACGCCAACGACGAAGGCATGTCGAAGTACTCCTCCAGCAGCAACGCGTACGCCGTGAGCTGAACTCGATGGTTCGCTCTCACCGGGCCCTCGGTGTCCTTGAAGTCAACGGCAAATACACCGACGTGCGTCCGAACGGCCATGTCGATTCGTCCTGACAGCCCAAGCCGATCGGACTTCAACCACAGTCCGAAAAGCCTCTCCCCCGTGGGAAGTCCGTACTCGCGGAACGAGCGCCGCTTCTCCAGCGCCTCCACTCGATCCTGAACGCGATGGCCTCGCTCCATCGCGTAGGTGGAAGCCGACTTCACGGGCTGAACAAGGCGGAACCACGGGATGCGCGGGCAATAGAGGTGCTGCCTGAGATCGGTGACCATGAAGTCGGGAACCATCACGCCTCGCTCTTCACGCTGCCCCATGACGAATTGTTGATCTCACGCACGTCGGCGGCATCCTTCTCACACAGCGGAATGACAAGCACTCGGCCTGCTTTAACGCCAAGCAAATCGCCGAGCTTTCCGTAAAGCGTTCGCCGCTCCGCCGCAGTCAGCGACCCTCGAAACGACGAGTACTGAACACGCTCCATGCCCATGTTCTTGCAAGCGTCAGACATTCTCTTCCGCACGGCGTCGTTCTCGATGTCGTAGATCACGACCGTCAGCAGCGGCGTGCCGCTCACCATTTGAAGGGAAACGCCCGATAGCGCGGCCCTCCCCGGAGGAATGCAGCCACCGCGCGCGATTGCTTCTGAATGAAGGACCGCATCTCGGCCCGGCGCCCTCGGAATTCCGCCTCGGTGGACAGACGGGCGAGAACCGCCGCGGCCACAAGGCGACGCGATGCCTCATCCAACATCCCTTTGTCGAGCGACACCTTCTGGCCGGTGGTGAACAGGGTCAGCACGGCACGATCGACGATTGGCTGGCGAAACTCTTCAACGAGGTCGAGCACGAGCGATGGCTTTCCGGGCCGATCGACGTGCATGTATCCGGCGAACGGCTCAAGGCCGGCGTTCATCACCGCGCCCCAGACTTGTCCGTAGAGAATGCCGTAGCCGTAGTTCAGCGCCGCGTTTACAGGGTCGAGGGCTCCGCGATGCTCACGGCCGGCAAAGCCCGCGACGTCGGGCACGAGCGCTCGCACAGCCTTCCAGTAGGCCCTGCCGGCGGTTCCCTCGAGGCCCATGAGCGATGGCCGCACCTCATCGGCGCTCTTCCCTTCGACCCGCCTCGCCGCGCCAAAGGCGCGTCCGATGTCCGCCACCGCGGCTTTGATGACCCCGAACGTCTCGGGCGACGCGGTCTTCTGATACTTGCCAAAGTACTTGAGCAACGCCGCCTGATTCCTCAGCTTGCCCGTCACGAAGGCGCGAGCCAACTCGGCTCCACGCTCGTCGCCCCACGCCAGAATCTGTTCGCGCCGGGTGGCGACGGTGGCCGTCAGCATCGGTGACGAGAGCAGGGCGAAGGGCTCGCCGTTACGGCCAAGGAAACAGACTCTGATGCCGCGCTCGCAGAAGGCTTCAATGATGTCGCTCGACAAGGAGATGCCGCGGGATGCGATCACCACCTCGCTCAGTCTGAGCAGCGCGATCTCGATTTCCTCCTTGGGCGCTTTCGCCCCGGGCTTTGGCGCAGTGAGCCGGAGTGGAGGCGGAGGCGTCTTCTCTCCCGACGTGGTGAGGACGCGGAGCTTGGTTGGATATCGGGGCCACTCGAACGGCAGCCACATCTGATCGGTGTCGACGGCGTCGCGTCGCGGCCTCGGACCACGAACCACCAGCCTCTCGGAAGTCAGCGAGAGCGTCGCGCCGAACGAGTCGAGGATGATGGTTTCCAAGGGCTATGAGGGTCCGCGGTATTCTGAAGGAGCATGAGTCTGGTCCCCTTCAAGAAGAGCGCGACCTACGCGGACCTGTTCGCTCTGCCCGAGAACATTACAGGGCAGATCATTGACGGGGATCTGTACGCGACGCCGCGCCCGGCGCCCAGACACGTCGTAGCCGCGGGTGCTCTGCAAGCTCTTCTTGGAGGTCCGCTTCAGTTCGGCAGCGACGGCGGTCCCGGGAACTTGTGGATCCTGCCGGAGCCTGAGGTTCACATGGGGCCTCACGTGCTCGTCCCCGACATCGCTGGATGGCGCAAGAGCCGCTTGCCGCTTCCGCCGACGCAAGGTCAATTCACTCTCGCGCCCGACTGGGTCTGCGAGATTCTCTCGCCGTCCACACAGGCGTTCGACTTCAAGAAGAAGCGTCGGGTCTACGCCGAACAGAAAGTGCCCCATCTGTGGTTCGTCGATCCGATCAGTCGGACCATCAACGCGCTGCGACTGACTGGCGATCTCTATTCGATTGTGGACACGTTCGGAGGGGGCGAGAAATCGCGCATCGAGCCCTTCGATGTGATCGAGGTCGACCTCGGCCTGCTCTGGCTGCCGGACTCGCCGCCGGCCGGGTAGGAGCCGCGATCGCGGCGGTTCTTTCGCGCGACGGGAGCCGTGCCCAGGTTCGCCGAGGATGGCACTTTGCAAGGGCTACTCGGGGGGCAGGCTCGCTTCGATGATTTGCGCGGCCCAATCGACGACGCCACGGGCAAGGGCAAGCGCCTTCGCAAAGTCATCGTCATCGAGCGACTCTCCCCAGTCTGGGTACCGCGCCTGAACCGCAAAGGACGTGAGTGCCACCGCATCCTTGACATGAGTGGGCGCCTCGCCCACAGCTTCAACGAGGAGGGTAAGCAACTCCCTGATGTCGTGTGTGCGCGGAACCTCCATGTTGCGAACGATCAGCACTGCCTTGAGCGCCTTCTCGGCGGCCTGCTGCGCGTCGAAACAAAGGTACTCAAGCAGGACGCCGCCAGCGTGGCCAGCGTCGGCGTGCAGCAGGTTGGCGCGGGCGTAAACGAGCCAGCGTCGGGCGTCGCGCGGGTCGTCAGCGGGGCTCGGCATAGATCTCCCGGCCCTCCCGCAACGCTGACGTGATGATGCTCCATGACTTCCCGAAATTCTGGCGCACATCCCCTTCAGTCACGACAACGATGTCGGCGGCCTGGCCGAAACCCCATAGTGCCCGGTAGATGTCCTGCGAGGTATGAATGCGGTGGACGCCCTCATTCGCCACAACAAGCACGTCGAGGTCGCTGTCCAGTCCCATCGTGCCACGCGCCGCCGAGCCGAACAGAACGATGCGCTTCGGCTCGATGACCGTGCGGATGCGGCGCACGAGGTCGTCGAGTAGGGTCTGGGTTGGGGCCGTGGCGGCGACGGCGTTGGTCATAGTCATAATGGTACGACGACAGATAGCTCCCTTGTTGCGCGACACACCCACGAGCGCCAACGTTCCGCGATCATCATGATGGCTTGGTCCCTTTCGACAAGAACTGGCCCACGAGCGCGTCGTCGTCCAGCAGGGCAATCCGTCCGTCGGCCGACTCGAAGATGACTTCGCGCCACGAAAGCTGGGCGCGGAGTTCCTTTGGGAATAGCCCAACGACGTGCGGTTGCTGGGTAAGGAGTACTTCCCACGCCGTGGCCGCTCCGTCGATGCGTAGCTCTATCTGTTCAGGTCTTGGAGCGTTCAGGCCCAATCCTGCCGTCCTGCTCGTCAGAGCCAGATGGAGCTTCTTTGGCTTGGTCCATGCAAGGACAACCGGCCTCGCGTTTGTGTCGGCATCAGCGGCCCAGTTCGCCCGGCGAAAGAAGGTCGGGAGATCAACGTCAAACGAAGCCAGATCAGCGCTGCCGCGGCGTTCCTTCTCTCTTACGTCGAACACCTCTACACTGCCGTGAGCGTTTCTGAAGCAAGCGTTCTTCTTGAACTGTTCGAGAATCTTTGAGTCCACCTTCGCTGCCTCGGCGCCAGAGAAGAGGCCGGCCAAACGCGCACGGGCTGCTTCGATGGAGCCCTCGAACTTCGCACCTCCACCCAGCGCCCTTCCACGCGCAAGGAGACTGTCGAGAACCGCGCCTGCGAGGAGATTGCCCCAGGGCGAGAGAGCGAACGCGGCGAGGTCATCGTCCGAAGGCAGGGCGTCTCGAATCGCGCGATCAAGGTCCAGCCTCGAAGCGTTACTCCCGAGTCGTTCGACGAGGCTCGCAACACGCGGGTCAGTGAAAAACAGCGCCAATCCCGGTTCGTGCCGAGCGACGCGGCCGAGCCTCTGGGCAAATGCGGTGCTTGTCGTCGCCTCGAAAATGAGCCGCGGTGTCCTGAAGTCGACACCAACTTCCAAGGCACTTGTGCCGATGACAAGCGCCTTGCCATCCATGGATCGGATCGCCCTTGATGAAAGACCTCGGTAGACGCCAATCTCGTCGCGATCGACTCCGCTTTCCACCAGAGAATCCTCCAGGTGCGTAGCAGCGAGAACCGACTGCCTCAGGACGACCAGAGGCGTGCCGACAGGCGCGCACGCTTCCGCGCGCAGGCTTGGGAGCCAAGACATTGTCCGCTCTACCATCCCGCTCGTTGCATCCCCCGTCTGGGTCTCAAAGCGGATTTCATGCTGAACGACGCGACCTTCGGCGGAGGGCTCGGCCGAGATCCGACCGAACCCGAGCCTCTGCTCGAACATGCGACGCGTTCCGTCGGACAACGTGGCTGACAACACTCGAACCTTCCAGATGCCAAGGATCGCAACAGCCAACTCAATCAGCACGACCGCACGGACCAGGGTCGGACCTCTGTAGAGATGGAACTCGTCCATGATGAGGCTCCGGCAAAGTCCAAGGCGGCTCCAATGCTGCGCCGCGTTGGAAAACCGTGCCGTCATGAGCAAGTAGGCCGTGTCGGGATTCGTGACGAGCCAAAGGGGCTTGGCTGGCAGACGTTCGAGGACTCGTCCAAGCGTGGCCCCCCGCGTCCTTCCGCCCAAGGCCGACTCGGCAGCATCCAATTCACCACTGTGCAACCGCCAGACCATCACGTCAGCGCCCGAATCACCGTCGAGTGATCCATCCGGCCGGACGGCAGCAATCTTGCGGCCCGAGGCCCTGGTCATCGCCACCAAACTTTCGATCTGATCATCCGCGAGGGCGTTAGTCGGATAGACAAAGACCGCGCCCTCTCCCCGCGGGACTTCCTCTAGCAAAGGAAGCGCACCGGTCCACGTCTTGCCTCCGCCAGTCGGGGCCTCGATGAGCAGGCGCGGTTCCGCGCGTCTAGCGATGGCCTCGGCTTGGTGCGCCATGAGCTGAAGGCCCTGCCAAGACCCGGGCGAGAGCGGGAGATGAACTGGCGCTAGGGAGAGTGCCACTGCATCACTCTCTTGGGAATGTGAAAGGCATCCGCGCCTGCCCTCAAGAAGTGGTCGCCAGCGATGGTTGCCTCTTCATAGATCATGTGAGGAGGCATCAAATGCATGATGCAATCCTCGACCACCCCTGCCACATCAAGGGGGTTCACAGCATGATTCGGCTGTTCCGTACCCTCGAACGTGTTTCCGCGAATCTCCTTGATCGTCTCGATCACCACCGGGCTGCGCTTCTT
Source organism: Vicinamibacteria bacterium (assembly GCA_031412915.1). Taxonomy (GTDB): domain Bacteria; phylum Acidobacteriota; class Vicinamibacteria; order Fen-336; family JAGNNV01; genus JAGNNV01. The sequence continues at coordinate 6,285 of JANODX010000216.1, forward strand.
GCCCAGGCGAAAAACACGCGGTAGATCAAAGGCATTCCTCGTGAAGGCAACAAAATGAAAGCGAAGGCCCGGGTAGAGAACCTGGCGCTTGCCGAACTTCGGATCATTAACCTTCTCCCCAATGCGAAGAGCCTGAGTTCGCTGGGTGGGTCCATCGATTGAGTTGAAGGTGAACACGGCCCGCAACTGCCGAATCGATTGGTCAGCCAGGAGTCGTGCGGGGCTGCAATACACGTCTAGTGTGGCAAGGTCTCCCTCATAGTCGGGCGTCCCGCCAAAGGCCAGGATGCGGTCACCGCCACTCAACGCGAAGGAGAGCGCGTAGTTGTGGACGAGGGCCGTGGTCTCGTTGTTGTTCCCCCATTCGTGAGAGGAAAACCAGAGGTAGTCGTCGAGCCGAAGAATGACGTCGAAGGCTCGAACATCCTCGCCGAATTTCACCTGCGCCTCACTTCCCGCCCTTGCCGGGTTTTTCCTTCTTGAGGTAGGTGGCCTGGTGCTTTTGGAAATCCTCAGCCGCCTTGAAAGCAGCATTGACGAAGGCGTCGTTGATTTCCACGGCTTGAACGTAGCTGAGCAACGCCTGTAGTTCGGCTTCGTCAAAGACATGAACCCTGTCGGGCATCGAGGAGCGCTTCTTGAAGTCGTTCAGAATCTCAAGCACTCGGTCTCTTGGTACCGTAGCCGAATCAGGCTTCGTACCCGCAAGACGCAACGTCAGCTCAAGCGGTGACGCGATTTCCTCATAGCCAGTCGAAATGCCGACGATGTGATTGCGGACGATGCCACCGACGCGTGTCTCCGCGCCGTACCGCGTGCACGCGAGCAACACTTTGACGGTCAAGATCAACTCGATCTCGGTCACCGACCGAAGCGTCACAACGCTGACGAACGGGCTCCCCGGTCGTATCGACTCGCGCTCCCCCAACGTTTGTCCTGTCAGCTGGGTCGCTCCGCTCACCCCATTAAAGGTGTGAACCTCCCTCAGCCCGGGATCAATCGCTTCAAGCGAGAAGGCCGTGCCGTACGCGATTCGGTGCTTGATGTTCGCGCCCTTGTCGGTTCCCTTCGAGACGTCCGTCGCGCCAAAGAGAATGCAGCGCGGGCATTTCATACATAGCTGGCTTTTCAGGTAGCACTCCGGTCTGCCTGGTGCCCAACTCCGAAGCATGGACTCAAGTTCGCGGGACTCAGCGGCCTTCTGCTTGGTCGCGAGAAAAGCAGCGCGCTCGATAGGAGTCGAGTCTTCGCTCGTCTTGGGCGTCCAGACTGTGTTGATCTCCCTGGTCTCCTCGGTGCGGAGGACGGTGTAGTCCTGTGCCTCTCGAATCAGGACAATCTGGATTGTCTTGCGACCGATGAGCGGCGCCACCTTCTCTTCAAGCACCGCCGCGAGAGCGGCCCTCCACTTGCTGTCGCCTTTCGTCTTTTCGCTTCCTGCCAGGTAGTTGAGGTTCATTGCTGCCGTTCTCCATCCCAATCAAGGTCCGCCGGAGCGCTGTTCGCTCGTGATTCTAGAAACGATTTCTTGAGGCCTGCCCACTGCGGCTCGGCGTCCAGCTTCTTCGAAAGCCAAGGAACGTCGTCCACCTCCGCCTTCCCTTCCCCGGCCGCGTAGGCGCGCCAGGCGCGCTGAAACTCAACGAACCGCCGCCGGACGTCAAAGTAGGTTGCGTGCTGAACGCTGTCCAAGAACCGAACACCGGCCCTGCCCCGGAGCTTCTTCAGGACCTGGTTCAGTTGGGCCAACCCCTCATCGAGCTTCTCGACAGCGCCCGCAGGAAAGGAGTTTTCGGTCGTTTGCTCGTGCAGGCGACGTGCATATCCGAGGAGCGCGTCGCCCCTCAGAGTTCGTGCAGCGCGAAGGGCCTTTCCCACCGCCCCCAGCGCTGCATGTTTGCTTCCCGCCGTTCGGCCTATGGCATGAAGATACGCGCCAAAGCTCTCGGCTACCTTTTCGACTTCTTCGCTGGAGGGGTCCGTCTCCGCGCCAGTCGCAACAACGCCCGTCAATCGATCACGAATCATCTGAGGATCTCCTTCAGCGCTTCAATATGGAGCCATTCCGTCGGCCAAAACACTTTCGTCGATGTACGTGCCTCTACCTGCTGAATCGCAAAACCTGCATTCGGGTAGCGAAGAATCTCGAGGAGTGCGGGAGCTTTGGCGCCAGCGCCAGACATCAGAGCCTGGAGTCGGATCGCCCCTTGTATCCCTGCGAGCCAACGGGTCGCATCTGGCTCGGGGCTTGACGGATCGATCGGGAGCCAGTCTGCGCCCAGCATTCGACGCACGGCGCCATTCGGTGGCACATAGACGGCGCGGCCATTCCTCGAATCGAGGGCGGTGCGAAGGTCTGCGGGCGAGCAAACCGCAACAGCCACGTTGAGCTTCAACGCGAAAAGGGCCGCAAGTGCGAAAGCCAAGATTGCCCTATCCGCGTCCGGTGTGTTCGAACCCCCAAGCCCCTGGTCGAAAGCCATGACCGTAAGGCTGGGGGAGTCGGCACCGAATGCCACGCCGGGAGTGACGGAGCGAATTGCGCGGACCACCGAAGGATCCTGGCGAGCGCCGGCATCGGCCGCGCCGTCCACCAGGGCGTTCGCAAGTGCTTCGCAACTACTGAAGCCGAGGGCCTTCATAGCTTCGTCGGTGAGTAGCTCGTCTAGCGCTTCCTGCAGCTTCTCGACCCGACGCTTCTTTCCTTCGACGAAGAGCGGTTGCACGAAACACTCGGGAAAGGCATCAGCCCTTCCAAGGATACGAGCGGGCGACCAGAGCGGCAACTCTCCTGCGAGATCCATGGTGGCGGCGCTGAGTTGACGGTCCAAGACGGAGCGGAAGCCCAACACCTGCTGCTTTAACCGTTCGGCCGCCATTGGACCCAGGGAGCGACGCGGCACAGCCGCAATCAGCGTCTCGACCTTGGAACGACCGAGCATAAGTTGAGTGAGTCTGATGTCCGTCGAGCAGCGCTTGCAGACGGCGGGGTCGCCAGGGTTGGCGAAAGCAAGTCGACGGTTCGAGTACGAACCCTTGTTGCCAAGCGCCGCTTTCCCTCTTTCGTCCTGTCCCAAATAGATTTCGGACGCGCACTGACAGCATTGAAGAGACGAAGCCCCGCTCTCTTCCTTCGAGGCAACGTAGCCCGCGAGTTGATCGCGCGCGCTGGCCGTCCCTGCTTCCGGCAGCACGAAGTCAACCATCAGTGCTCGGGTCCAATCCGCGGTCACTCGCTGTGCAGGAAGTTCGCGACTTTCCAGGAGTGGATGAAGGACACGAATGAGCAGGGCCTCTAGCCGTTTCGCCCGTTCTGGGGCGCTCAGGTCAGCGATCGTCCGGTCGGGACCGGCGGTGAGCTTGTGCCAAGACTGGACGGAAAGGCGATAGTCACGAACAAGCATCAAGGTCGATTGCTGCATCATTCGCTCGTAGGCGCCTTCGCCGAAGAACCCATCGAAGTACTCGGAGCGGCCTGGTTTCATCTGCGAGCCCTGCGTTGATCCTTCTTCCGGAAGAACCCGCTCGAACACATTCTTTGCCATCTTGAACATGGCGATCTCAGGGCCGATCGCTTGGAGCATTGACCCGTCGCCTTCGGTCATCTCCATCTGGGTCTCATCAAACCATTGAGCGCGAAGCGTCTTCAATCGGTCAGGCTTGAATTCCTGACGCCCAATCTTCGAGGCCGCAACGGCCAATATCCCAGAAATATTCTCAGCGGTCACGTAGCCGGGGCTGGGCAAGAAGTCTCCGGTGAGGTCGCCGACCGCAAGGCGGACACTCTCATCCACACGTTCGCTTCGCATCCGCTGCAAAGAAGCCTGCAGACGGCGGGCGATCTGAACTGGGTCCGGCGGGCTCCGGTGCCTCGCAGCCAGGACCGCGCCATCACCGAAGTAAACGAGGCAACTCCAGTCTTGCTCCTCGAACGACGCCAGAGCGGCCGCATGTAGGAGGGTCGTTGAGACCCCCCGCAGGTGAACTTGGTAGGAAGCCACGGAGGCTCCGGCCAGGAGGGTCGGGCTCTTTGACAGAAAGCGACGCGCGGCAGGCACGTTCTCCAAACTCGCCAATGTGTCCGCGTGGTTCACAACGTCTGCGAGCTTTCGCCACCGCGGAGAGACATGGTCGCGCTCCCATTCGGCAAACTCGCCTTTGGGTCGCCGCATCCGCCGGTCATGGAGAATCGCGCTCGATACCACGTCCTGAATCCATGGGCCGAGGTTCGCCTTTGCCGCGTTCGTCAGGCGATCGACGGTTTCGCGAATGAGACTCTCGCCTACGTGTTCCGCAAACTTGGCGCTCGTCCCATGAAGGTAGGCCTGGAAGTCATCCTGGGCTTTCCCGGAATCGTGACCGACGGCCGCGATCAAGGCAGCGATCGTTTCCTCGGGTTTCAGGAGCGGGGCGCACTCTTCGGCAAAGAACGGTAGGCAGGCCGACAGCGCGTCGAACACAGACAGGCTGTGGTCCAGAAGAGATTGCTCTCCTCCTCGCTTTTTGCCCAGCAGGATGTCCCATCCCATGACATCCATCTCGCTCGCCAACGCCTGCCGAAGTTCCTGAACATCGCGCCCGGCGAGTTCATCGATGGTCTTCCGAAGGACAGCGGTCTTACTCACCCGACTACCTCGACGCGCCCCTGCCCGAACGTGGCGTGCTTCCCCACCGACACCCACTCCGCGAGCCGCACGAACGGCATGAAGGACCCGAGCGCTTCGCCTTCGTAAGTCGCCTCGCCCGAGAAACCGGCGAGGGGATGCGTCTGGCCGGTGCGGGAGCTCGACCTCTGGCGGGAGCCGAAGTCGGTTCGGTGTTCGGTGAGACGGACGTCGTTCGCGAGATCGCCGAGCGCTTTGAAGTCGACGTCGAAAGCGCCGGAACCGAAGAAGACAGCCAGCGCGTTCGCGCGATCGCGCAACCTTCGAAACCAGGGGCCGAACTGGGGGCGGTTGATTAGCTGACCGCTGTCCTTGATCTCGGCTGGGGTGACGAAGCGGAGGCGCAGCGTGTCGCGGCTTTCATCGCCTTCCACCATGAGGTCTTGCGCTCGAAAGAACCGCTGGACGGGGCGGACGCGGGAATTGCCTCGCTGATAGACCACTTCGTCGGGCGTCCCCGGACTCTGGGATCGAACCTCGACAATTTCAAACTGGGCGCGGGAAGCGCCGATGCCCTCGTCGGCGAGGTTCTTGAGCGACATCAGGAAGAGGGGGATATGTTGTGCCGCGGATCCGGCGAGGACGAGCCGCACGATGAAACGTTCGCCCGCTTCGAAACCCGCGGCGGCGGTGTCTGGGGTGGCGAGGATGAACGGCTGGGGGATGTCCGCGTAGTTGGAGAGGCGATCGGCGGTTTCAGGCGGGCGGGCTCGGAAGACGGCTGGGTAGGCGCACTGGGGTTCGAGCGGGCACTCTCGGCAGTCGAGGGAGATGTCGTGGCAGACGAGCTTGCGGAAGGTGAGGCCGAGGCCGCCGCGGAAGCTCTGGCCTCGTTTCTCGCGGGGCCAGGGCAGGCGCCGCTTAGCCTCGCAGGCGATTGTGTAGGCGGAGATGGGGAGTGAGTCAAGCGCCTTCGCGTCGGTCACCATCGTCGCGGTCGCCGTCATGCTGGGCACATTACGGGATCAGGCGGACCAGCGGGGTCCGGTCCATTCACAAATTCTCTTAAGTCCAGTTCTGGAGTGGTGCTCCATCCGCCCTCCGTGACTGGATCGTACACCCGGGCGGATACAGGATGGCTGGTTCGCCTTCGGGGCCGGGCTCGTTCCGGCCTTCCCTGGGTGTGAGGCCGTCCCCTGAAGCCAACCGTTGCTGGGGGGAGGCCCTGATGGTCGCGGCCGGGGACGAAAGGATTCCATTATGAATGCCAACCCCACCTTCGCTGCATCCGTCGGGGTCCCCCCCAGCATCGAACCGCTTCAGCGGGTGCCCGCCCTTGAAGCGTCTGTTCATCGCGCTTCCGAAGGGGATCAGTTCCGGGATCGGACGGCAGTTGAGGTATCTTCGGTCGCTGGCTTCATGCGTCCCGGGATGCGCAGGCACGCGCGCATCCTGCGATTGTCCTTCGGGCATTTCGACGACGTGAAGCCTTTGGGCGAGGGCGTCTCGGAGATGCGAATCGACGAACGGCCGAGCGCGGAAGCGGTCCATCTCCAGCGCATGGCCTGCTCTTTCCGACCCGCGCCGATGCGCCATTTGGACCTCAAATGGCCCTCATGGAGGATAGCGTCGGCGCGATGCCCGTCATCTCAGTCTTCTTTGGGATCGTGATCCGGATGTACTACGAGGATCACGACCCTCCGCACTTTCACGCGGAATACCAGGGCCAACGGGCCAAGTTCGACGTCGATGGCAAGCCGATCGCCGGCCGCATCCGCTCGGCCACGGCAAGGCGTCGCATCGCTGAGTGGGCGAAACTCCATAACGCCGCCCTTGAAGCGAACTGGCGAAACATGGGGGTAGGACGACCGCTTGACCCGAATCGAGCCCCTAAACTGAGGTGGCGATGATCCTTCCCAGCGTTGTTGAAGCAAAGCACGACGGACGCTTTCGTATCCGCCTGGTCTTCGACGACAAAACGACGAAGACTGTCGACTTTCGACCATGGCTCAAAGGCCCCGTGTTCGCGCCGCTTAAGGACCTGAAATACTTCCAGCGCTTTTTTCTTGATGGCGGAACGGTCGCCTGGCCCAACGGTGCGGACATAGCGCCGGAGACGCTCTACGAGGCCGAGGATGTCGGCTCAGTCACTTCGAAGGCGCGGCCGGCATCGACGCGGAGAGGCGGGCGTCTCACCGCCGCTTCTCGCTGACGACCGCGGCCGGTTGGCCGCCGTCGCCAACGGTCGCGAAAAGTGATCGGGGTCGGGAACGGAATCGGGGTCGGAACCGGGTGCGGGTTCGGGTTCGGGTTCGGCCTAGGGGGCAGCGGCGAGCCTTTCGGCCATTCGAGTCTGCCAGCCCGGGCCGGTCGCTCTCCATCGATCGATCACGTCGGCGGGCAGGCGCAGCGAGATCAGCTTCCTGGGGTTTTGAGAGAGGGGCCGTCCACCCCTGTTGATCTTGGCGCGAGCCAGCATCTCCCGGGTGAGCTCCGGCAGATCCTGGTACTCCTTGGCCGCGATCTTGTGGGCATCGACCCGGCGCAGATCAGATCTCAAGGAGCGGCCCGACAAGGTTCTTTTCGCGTTCATTGGCTTTCCTCATTCAGCGTATCTACAACAACCTGGCTGCCGCAAGCGTCCGGGCCAGAGGTTTTTGGGTGATGGGCCAATCGTCTTCGCTCCAACCGACGGGTTCGGGTTCGGGTTCGGGAGCGGGTTCAGATCCGGGTTCGGGATCGGGGAACAACAAAAAGCTCTCCGCGTTGCCGTCAGCACGGTCCGTCGCCCTTCTTAGCCATGCACTATGCTCGCCTCATGGCCGCGTACCGGTTCACGGAGTACTTCGAAACCGAGGTGCTTCGGAAGCGGCCGTACCTGAAGAAGGAATGGTGTATTCGAGTCGTTGACCGACCACTTCGGTTTGAAGCCCAGGAACACAACCGGTTTCGGTTCTGGGCCGAGGTCCCCGAGTTCGGGGGCAGAATCCTGCGGGTCGTTACCCTTGAAGACAAACGTACGATTCACAATGCATTTCCTGATCGAGGCTTTAAGCCATGAAAGTCAACTACCATCCCGAAACCGACTCGCTCTATATCGACCTGTCCGAGGCCACGAGCGTCGACAGTCGTGAAGTGTCCGAGGGCGTGGTGCTCGACTACGACAAAGCTGGGAATCTGGTCGGTATCGACATCGACAATGCCAGCCAAAAAGTCCAGCTCAAGCGATTCATCGTGAGCAGGCTGCCATCCGCTGTCGAAACGCTGGCTGGGTAGTTAGCAAGTCGATCGCGACCGGGGCTTCGACGCCGAGTCGAGGTCCGAGCCCGGATCACAGTCAGAGTCTGGCCAAGGGTGATCCCCCAGTCGATGGGATCGGATCGGGGAGCGGGTCCGGGTTCGGGGACAGCAAAAAAGCTCTCCGCGTTGCCGTCAGAAGCCGGTGGCGCTCACGGAACCTGAGCGCGAAGGGTGGAGTCCTGCGCTCGCTTTAGGCTTCCTCAACGCGGAGGCATGCACACCGCAAGACGACTGTTGGACCCCGAGATAGCGACATTGGTTCCTCGGTCCACCGACTCCAAAAACGAACAACGCAGAGAGCCGGGGCAGATCATATGCGAGGCGATTTGCGCGTCCAATCTCTCCGGTTTGGCCTCTCCAGCTATGCTGCCTGGACCTGCAAACCAGCGTCCAAGTCGTTGAAGGCGAGTTTCATTCCTATGGCATCAACGCGCTGTTCGGGTTCGGATCGGCACAGGACTTCGAGGACGCCACCCGAGAAGATGTTCGTCCTCCTGGGAGACGCCGCGGACCTCGCCCGAAGGAACGCCGCCACCGTGATGGAGATCGAGACAGCACTCGCCAAGAACGCCGCGGATCAGGTGGCCCAGCGGCGCCGATGGTGAGAGGCGACCAGGCCTGCCGGGTCTGGTAGCGGGTCGTTAAGCGACGGGAGCCGGAGTCCCGGGCAGGCGGCCCGGGCTGCCTTCAGAAGTAGAGTCTCACCTGCGAGCCGCGCGCATGAGTCCCCCTTGCTCCGCCGTCAGTTCTTCAGAGGTGCTCGATCCCATGAGCGTCACCCTGGCCGTGCCTGAAGTCGGCCGCAGCCTGGGCGACCAGGTGTTTTCCCGAACCGTGGGCGCCCACCTGATCCCGGGCAATTTCGTGCGCATCCTGAGGGACGCCACGGAAAACTATCCGGCCTGGCTCGAGGCCATTCGCTCCGCGCGGCGATGGGTCCACTTCGAAAACTACATTCTTCACGAGGACGAAGTGGGCGCGCGATTCAGCGAGGCCTTCCTCGCGAAAGCGCGCGAGGGTGTTCCGGTGCGAGTTGTCTACGACTGGATCGGTTGCGTGGGCAGGGCATCCCGTTCCTTCTGGCTCCGCCTGCGCGAGGGCGGGGTGGATGTCCGTTCGTTCAACGCCCCCCGCCTCGACCAGCCCCTGGGCTGGGTGGTCCGCGATCACCGGAAATGCCTGGTGGTCGATGGCCGGCTCGCCTTCGTGACCGGCCTGTGCGTGGGCAAGCCCTGGGAGGGAACACCCGAACGGGGCCGCGCGCCCTGGCGCGACACCGGCGTTTCGATCCAGGGCCCGGCCGTGGCCGAGGTGTCCCGGGCCTTCGCGGACAGTTGGGCGGCCACCGGAAAGCCTCTGCCCGCGTACGAAATCGCGGCCGTCGAGTCCCCGAAGGAAGAAGGGGACATGGACGTCCGCGTGGTGGCGTCGACGCCGGGGAGCGCCAGCCTGTATCGCCTGGATCCCCTGGTCGCGTCCCTGGCCCGCCGGACGCTGTGGTTGACCGACGCCTACTTCGCGGGCACCTCGGTGTACGTCAACGCGCTCCGGGCCGCGGCCGCGGACGGTGTCGATGTTCGACTCCTCGTGCCCGGACCGGGCAGCGACATCCCTCTCATGCAGAGAATCTCGCGGGTGGGATATCGAGAGCTTCTCGAATCCGGGATCCGGGTCTTCGAATGGAACGGACCGATGCTCCACGCCAAGACCGCGGTCGCGGATGCGCGCTGGGCGCGAGTGGGCTCGACCAACCTGAATCTCTCGAGCTGGATGGGCAATCGCGAACTGGACCTCGTGGTCGAGAACGAGGCGTTTGGCCAGGCCATGGAGGACATGTTCGCGACCGACCTCGGGAATGCCACCGAGATCGTCCTCAAGCGGCGTCGGCGTGTGCTTCCCGCGGGCGAAGTCCGCGTCCCCCGGCCGCCCCGGGCCGGGGGCAGCAGCACCCGTGCGGCCGCCGGGGCCCTGCGCATCGGCAACGCTATCGGATCGGTTCTCACCGCCCGGCGCGTCCATCAAGGGGTCGAGCGCCGGCTGATGGGCGAAGGCGCACTCCTGCTCGGGGCGCTTTCCCTCGTCGGTTTTCTCTGGCCGCGGATCGTGGCCTGGCCGCTTTCCCTTCTCTGTCTGTGGTTCGCCCTGGCCCTGCTCGGTCGCGCCCTCAAGCGAAGAGGAGTTCCTCGGGCCTCCGGTCGCGATGCCGGTTCGGTTTCATGAAGTTCCGGGTCCTCACGTACAACATCCATCGCGCCATCGGAGTGGACCGCCGGTTCCGTCCCGAACGCATCGCGGCAATCGTAGACCATTACAAGGCGGACATCGTCCTTCTTCAGGAGGTGGATGAGGGCGCTCCTCGCTCTCGCGAACTCGACCTCGCCCGCGAACTCGCCACCCACCTCGGATTTTCCCATCACGCGGTGGGCCACAACGTCACGCTTCGCAAGGGGCGGTACGGCAATGCCACTTTGAGCAGGCATCCGATCCTCAGCGAGCGCAACATCGATCTGACCATCGATCTATGGAAACGCCGGGGCTGTCAGCACACCACCATCGCGCTCGAGGGACGGCGCGATCGCCGCCTCGATGTGTTCAACCTTCACCTCGGCCTGTCCGCGAGCCAGCGAGCGCGTCAGATCGAGCTGCTGGCCCGGTCGGGGGAGATGACCGCCCTCGACCCGAGCGCCCCCTGTCTCGTCGGGGGAGACTTCAACGACTGGCGATCGCTCCTGACGCCCTTGCTCAGCGGCGGCATGAACTTCCGCTCCGCGGTGGACGCGGCGAGCCGGCGAGGGCGGCCCTTCCTCACCTATCCGTCGTTCTTCCCTCGCGGACCGCTCGATCGGATCTACTACCGCGGTCCCTTGACCCTCCTCACCGCCCATCGCTGCCGACTACGCCTGTCGCGGATCGCGAGCGACCACCTGCCCCTGGTGGCTGATTTCGAGTTGCGCTGACCTCCCGCGGGCGCGAAGGAACCGAACGGGTGTGCGACATGGTTGTGGGGCGATCCTGCAAGACCCGGTGGATGCCGGTGGCTGAGCTTGTCGAAGCCACCCCCAACGCCGGTCCCTTCGACGAGCTCAGAGACCGGATGCGATCGGCTTCCCCCGAACGTCACCGAGTACTTCAATACGGACCTCCCTCAGCGACCACCCGACAGCCTCGTTACTATCGGACCGCTTCGCCTGGCGCGAACTGACACTCTCCACCCACAAACATGTCGCACACCCGAACCGAACCGCCCGATCGTAGCACCCGGAAACCAGACTAGACTTCTTCGAAGGGTCCTTCTTGCGCGACGAAGAGATATTCGAGACGAACGAGTTGTCCCGGCCGGCCTCTTCGCGTCTTGTTCGCAAGGCTCTGCAGCAGGTTGATCGGGGCGAACTGTCCGCGGCGGCCAAGACGCTCCAAAGAGCGGTCGAGCTCGATCCGCAACCGGGGCCCCTGGCCCGCCTCGGCGACCTCTGGGTGAAACTCAATCAGCCGGAGCGCGCCATCGTTCCTCTGGCCGCGGCCGTCACCCTCGACCCCCAGGGCGGGGCGGCCTCCGCCCTGGCCCACGTCTTCATGCGTTTGCGCCGGAACGGGGAGGCTCATGCCATGGCGACCCTGGCCCTGGAGCGGCGGCCCGGAGACCGTCATGCCCTCGAGGTTATCGAAGCGACCCGCGACGGCGACTGAGAGGGGAGGCCCCCCTGGTGCTAGCGGCGGGCCGGAAGAAAGCGTCGTCGATATTCGGCCACCGGGACCGGCCCCAGTTCCATCATGCCGTCCATGAACCGGCGAAGAACGAAAGCCGAGCCGCGCGCACGCCGTACATCGGTGTACAGGCTCTGAATCTGGTCGTAGCCCAGGAAGTACGTGGTGATCTGGGGGGCCGAGGTCAAGGTGCGCATCCACATGTTCCGGGCCAGTTGTTCGCCCTGGAAGGCGTCCCGGGTGACGAATCGCCGCACGTCCGCCTCGGTCATCCCTTTGGTGTGAACCTTGATGTCGACAATGGTCCGGGCGATGTTCTCCATCTGCTTCTTCAAGTGGGCGAGGCGCGCCCGCGAGTTGCCGAAGCCGAGGTCCAGGAGCAGACGTTCGCAGAACGTCCCCCAGCCTTCGACGTAGACCGGATCGGCGAAGAGCGTGCGGACCTTGCGCGGATGGTAAGCCGCGTACTTGAGCTGGGTATAGTGGCCGGGAATCAGTTCGTGGGCGACGATCATGCGGTTGAAGCCGCGATTGAAGTCCTTGTAGAAGCTGGTCGTCTCGTCCGCGGTCCCGCCCGCCCGCGGAACGGGCAGGAACAAGATGGTGCTGGCTCCGGGCGACCATGGACCCGCCGCATACACCCCGCCGACACTCTGGCCGGTCAGGTAGGAGGGGGAGACGTCGATCTTGAGGGTCAGCGGATCCTTCAAGGTCATCACCCGACGGCCGCGAACAAACCGCTCCACGTCCGCGGTGTTCCGCTTCCAGCCCGAAATGTATGCCTCGAGATCGCGATCTCGGTCCTCGCCCAGGGCCGCGAACACCCTTCGAATCACTTCAGAGTCGCGGAGGGGAACTGCGCCCTTGTCGCCGGTGACCTCGGCGAAAACCGAACGAGCGTATCGCGCCACCTCCCTGGTCTTCGCCCTCAGGGCTCGTTCCGCGCGAAGAAGCACCCGAGAAGGCGGTTCGGCGAGACCGGTGCCCGACCGGAACACGTCGGCGTAACGCGACCCCAGCTGGGCGCGACCGGTGGCCGTCCTGGCCAGGGCCCCGAGCTTCATGGAAAGGTCGCGAAGAGCAAGCGAGGAAAACTCGGCTTCGCGCCTCACCGACTCTCGATCCGCCTCGGGAAAGGCCTCCGCGAACCCCGACTCATAGAACCTGGCCAGCGATTCAGTCTGGGCGGAGGCCAGGCGCGCATGCTCGGGGGCCACGGTGGCCGGATCGGCCGCTTCGAACACCTCCCCGGCCGCGCGCGCCAGGGGAGGGATGACGCTCACGCGTTGCCTCGCCGCGGCCAGGGCCTCGGAACGAGGAAGATCGTCGCGAACCAGCAGGAACAAGGTCGCATTGGCGAGGGGCGCCGTCCAGAACAGCGGATCGCGTTCGCGACGGCGAAGGACCTCGAGATCGAGCAACTCACGATCAATCTGCGCCTTGAGGACGGAGGCGTCGAGGCGATCGTCCGGTGCTTCGCCTTTGAGCGGAGCGGTGATTTGCGAACGGGTAGCGTGGTTGAATTCAAGCCAGGCGGTCATGCGCGCGGCGGAGAAGTCCTCGATGGCGGCATCCCGGTCGTGCCGCCCCGCTTCGGTCGCCCGCGTGGGGTACATATCGAAGTAGGCCTCCACGTACGAGGAGACAAGGCCACCGACCGGCGACGGCGCCCCCTTCGGCTGGGCGAAGACCAGGCCCGTCACCAGCAAAGACACTGCGGACGCACCCAGGATGCTGCGAGGTTCGAGGAGGGTCATCCGGGCCCGCTTCAGGACGTCGTGGTGGGGAGGCCCTGGGCTTTCCACTCGGCCATGCCACCCTTGACATCGACCACCTGTTCGACGCCCAGTTCTCTGAGGACGAGGGCGCCCATCACCGACCGGTAGCCGCCGCCGCAGATCACAAACGTCTTCAACTTCGGATCGAGATAAACAGCGTGGTCCTCGATGGCGTGGAGGGGGGCATGAACGGCGCCCGCGATGTGACCGCCGGACCACTCGCCCGGCCGGCGCACGTCCACCACCTGGACGGCTTCGGTTACAGCCCCCCCGCCGGCCAGGCGATCCTGCAACTCCCGAACCGTCACCTGCTCCAGGGTGTCAACCGGGAAACCGGCCTGCACCCAATCGGAAAGACCGCCCGCGAGCCACCCGTCGACTCGTTCGAGGCCGACCCTCGCCAGGCGCAGCCACGCCTCCTGCGCCGCGCTCTCGTTCGCGGCGACGATCAGAAGAGCGCAGGCCGGATCGAGCAGCGTCCCCGCCCACGAGGCGAACTGGCCCTCGAGACCAATGTTCAAAGACCGGGGCACCGAACACCTCGCGTAGTCCTCCGAGGAACGAACGTCGATGGCCTGGGCGCCCTCATCGAGCCGCTTCTTGAACTGGTCCGCGCGCAGCGGCTTAAGAGAAAGGCCAGGCTCCAGACTGGTCGCTCCCCGCCGATTGATCTCCACGTCCATGGGGAAATAGCGGGGCGTCTCGGGAAGGTCCGCGGTCAGGAAGCGGATGAACTCGTCACGGTTCATGGGCTGAAGAGCCACGTTCGTCCGGCGCTCACGCCCCATTGTGGACACCGTGTCCTTCGAGAGATTCTTTCCGCACAAGGACCCCGCACCGTGAGCCGGATAGACGAGGACGTCATCGGGGAGGGGCAGGAGTTTCTGGTGGAGCGAGTCGTAGAGCGAACCCGCCATCTGCATGGCGGTGATGCCCTTGCCTCCCAGCAGGTCGGGCCGCCCCACGTCGCCGATGAACAATGTGTCGCCGGTGAGCACTATCTGCGGCCGATCGGAGGCCCCTAGGTCGGAGACCACCACCGAAACGCTTTCCGGAGTGTGGCCCGGCGTCTCCCGAAACTCCAGGGACAAGCCACCCACAAGAACCACCTCTCCATCCTTCATCCCGCGATGAGGGAACGAGGCGTCCGCGAGGTGGGAGATGAGCACGGTGGCGCCGGTCCGGGCCGAGAGTTCGCGGTGTCCGCTGACGAAATCCGCGTGAAGATGGGTCTCGATGACGTAGCGGATGGTGAGCCCGAGCGCTTTGGCCTCGTCGATGTAGATATCGACGTCGCGCCTCGGATCCACGATGGCCGCCTCACCCTCGGAGCCGAGAAGGTAGGACGCCTGGGCGAGACAGCCCAGGAAGAACTGCCTGAAGACGAACGTGGGCACCGGCAGCGGGGGCAGCGGCCGGGCGGGAGCGGGTTCGGGAGTGGCGAGGGTCATGGCGCGCTTTGAATATAACCCTTGTCGCATCGACTCAGACACGAGAGACGTCGACCTTCAGCCGGTCCCGCCCCTGCCCTGGGAGTCCGGGAGCCGGGCCAGGGCGCGCGGGGGGACCGGGGCGGCCGGACCGACAGGGGCCAGGAGGTTTTGCTTATGTAATAACGTGCTATTACACTACTCAGGTCATGAAACATCGGGACTTGCTCTCGCCGGGTCGCCCCGGGGCAGGGTCGCGGAAGCCCACCGCCCTCCTCGATCCCCTTCTCAAGGCCCTGCTCGCCATGCGCACGCGCGCGGAGATGAGGGCCTTCCTCGTCGATCTGTGCACCCCCGCGGAACTCGAGGCCATCGGCGATCGGTGGCGCGTGGTGCCTTTGCTGCTCACGGAGGCTTCCTACCGCGAGATCCACGAGCGGACCGGAGTGAGTGTCACCACGATCGGACGCATCGCCCGATGCCTGAGCTTCGGCGCGGGCGGTTACGTCCGGGCCGCCGAGCGCGTGCTCGGATCACCGGGGAGAGCGAGGCGCGCGCGATGACCCACCCATCGGCGGTGGCTCCGCCCATGAAGGTCGTGGTCTGGAACGACCTCGATCCGCGGACTCGACTCGAACTGGTCCGGCGGCCGAGTGCCGAGGGGCAGGACGACATCGACACCTCCGTGCGGCGTATCCTCGACGAGGTCCGGAGGGGCGGAGATGCCGCGTTACGCGCTCTGACCAGCCGCTTCGATGGAGTCGCGATGGGCCCTTTCGAGGTGAGCCGGGAAGAATTCGCGGAGGCCGAGGAGACGGTGCCGGCTGACGTCCGGGGCGCTTTGGCGGAAGCCCGCGAGCGGCTCATCGCGTGGCACCTCGCGGGCATGGCCGGGGAGTTCGAGATCGAGACTGCGCCCGGAGTCTCGTGCGGCCGGATACTCCGGGGAATAGGGCGGGTCGGGCTGTATGTCCCCTCGGGCTCGGCCCCCCTTCCTTCGACCGCGCTCATGCTGGGCGTGCCCGCATCGCTCGCCGAATGCCGGGGGGTGGCGCTTTGCACTCCGCCTCGAAGGGACGGTCGCGCGGATCCCGCCATTCTCGTGGCCGCCCGGCTCTGCGGTATCCGGAGGGTCTTCAAGATCGGCGGCGCGCAGGCCATCGCGGCCATGGCGTTTGGAACGGAATCCGTCCCGGCCTGCGACAAACTCTTCGGCCCCGGCAATGCCTACGTCACGAGCGCCAAACAACAGGTCGCGTCGAGGCCGGGAGGTCCGGCGATCGATATGCCCGCGGGGCCTTCCGAGGTGATGGTGATCGCCGACGAGGGAGCAAACCCCGCGTTCGTAGCCGCCGACCTCCTCGCTCAGGCCGAACACGGCCCGGACTCGCAGGTCATCCTTCTCACTTCGGCGCTCGCACTCGTGGAAGCCGTGCGGAGCGAGATCGAAGCCCAGCTCTTGGCCCTTCCCCGCGCCGACATTGCGCGACAAGCGCTGGCCCACGCGCGGATCGTGGTGGTCGTGGACGTGGAGGCCGCCGTCGAGATCAGCAACGAGTACGCGCCCGAGCATCTGATCCTCGCGGTGCGCGACCCGGAGGCGCTGCTCCTTAGGGTTCGCGCCGCGGGTTCGGTGTTCCTCGGCCACTATGCGCCCGAAACCCTCGGCGATTACTGCTCCGGGACGAATCACGTCCTGCCCACGAATGGCGCGGCCCGCGGCTACAGTGGGGTCAGCGTCGCCAGCTTCCAGAACTCCATCAGCGTGCAGTCGGTGAGCCGCGAAGGCCTCTCCAAAATCGGACCATGCGCCATGACTCTGGCCCGGGCCGAGGGTCTCGAGGCTCACGCGCAGGCCGTGGCTCGGCGGCTGGAGTCGAAGCCATGACCTCGGTCCTCGATCTCGTTCGTCCCGATCTTCGCGCTTTCACCGGCTACGCCTCGGCGCGGCGTGAGAAGGCCACCGGCCACGTCTGGCTAAACGCGAACGAAAGCCCGTGGACCTCGTCGGCGGACCCGGGCCTCGGTCTCAACCGCTACCCGGAGCCTCAACCGATGGCCCTGCGCACGCGCATGGCCGAACTGTACGGCGTTCCGCCGGAGCGCCTGATGGTGACGCGGGGAAGCGACGAAGGAATCGATCTCCTGGTTCGCGCCTTCTGCCGCGCCGGCATCGATGGCGTTCTGGTCGCACCCCCCTGTTTCGGCATGTACGCGGTCAGCGCCCGGCTTCAAAACGCGCCTCTCGTCGAAGTTTCGCTGAGCGATGAGGGCGGACGCTTCTCCCTCGATCTCACCGCGGTCGAGGATGTCGTCACCCATGGCGACGTTCGGACGGTGTTCCTGTGCTCTCCGGCCAACCCGACCGGGCAGGCCCTCTCGCTCAAGGACGTCCGGCGGCTGGCCCGGACCGTGACCGGGAGGGCGGTCCTGGTCATTGACGAGGCCTATGTCGAGTTCTCCTCTCAGGGCAGCGCCCGGCCTCTGCTCGACGAGTTCCCCCACCTCGTCCTCCTGAGGACTCTCTCCAAGGCCTACGCGATGGCCGGGGCCCGGATCGGCGCGGTGCTCGGGGATCCCGATGTCATCGGCGTTCTTCGGAACTTGTCGGCGCCCTATCCCATTCCCGCACCCTCCTCCCGCCTGGCCCTGCAGGCGCTGTCGGACCCCCTGCGGGCCGAGTCACGCGAGCGAATCGAGACCACCGTCCGCGAGCGAAGCGCCCTGGCCAGGGCCCTGAATGGCCTCAAGGGCGTGGTTCGCGTCTACTCGTCCGAAGGCAACTTCCTGCTCGTGCGATTCGCGCGCGCAGAGGCCGCCTTTCAGCATCTGCTGTCCCGAGGGGTCGTGGTGCGAGACCTGCGGGCGATGCCCCAGCTCGACGACGCTCTCCGCATCTCCGTCGGAACGCCCGACGAAAACCAGGCCGTGATCGCGGCTCTCCGCGAGGCTCCCCGGCCATGACCCGCATTCTCTTCATCGACCGCGACGGCGTTCTGATCGAGGAGCCCGAGGACGAGCAGGTCGACGCCTACGAGAAATTCCGGCTGGTGGGAGGCGTCATTCCGGCCCTCATCCGGCTCCGCGATGCCGGCTTCGAGTTCGTCATGGTGAGCAATCAGGACGGTCTCGGCACCGCAGGTTTCCCTCGTGAGCGATTCCTCGGCCCGCAAGAGCTGCTGCTTCAGATTCTCGGTTCGCAAGGTCTGCGGTTCCGCGAGATCCTCCTCGACGAGAGCCGGCCCGAGGACCACCGGCCCACGCGAAAGCCGGGCATCGGCATGGTGATGCACTACCTGCGCGATCGTTCGATCGACCTCGAAGGCTCCGCCATGATCGGCGACCGCGACACCGACATGGAGTTCGCGCGCAATCTGGGGGTTCGGGGTCTCAAGCTCGGCCCGAAGGACCTTTCATGGGCCGAGATCGCACATCTCCTCGTCGATGCGCCCAGAGTGGGCCGGGTCGAGCGAAAGACCAGGGAAACCAGTATCCAGGTCTCGATCGACCTCGATCGCTCCGCGGAGCCCGTGATCCGAACCGGGCTCGGCTTCTTCGACCACATGCTGGAGCAACTGGGGAAACACGGAGGGTTTGCCCTGGAAGTGAACTGCGCGGGAGACCTTCACATCGACGAACACCACACCGTCGAAGATGTGGCCCTCGTCCTCGGGTCGGCGCTCGCGCAGGCTCTCGGCGACAAGCGCGGCATCGCGCGCTACGGTTTCACCCTGCCCATGGACGAAGCCTTGGCGAGCGCCACTCTCGATCTTTCGGGTCGCCCCTGTTTCGTCTTCGCGGGCGCTTTCCCGCGCGAGAACGTGGGCGGACTCCCGAGCGAACTCGTGCCCCACTTCTTCCAGTCCCTGTGCCAGACCGGTGGACTCAATCTCCACTTGTCCGTTCAAGGCGAAAACACCCACCACATGATCGAGGCCTGCTTCAAGGTGGTCGCGCGCGCACTTCGCCAGGCCGTCCGTCGGGAGGGTGCGGACCTGCCCAGCACCAAGGGCTCGTTGTGAAACCGAGAGTCGTCCTGCTCGACTCCGGGGGCGCGAACCTGGGGTCGGTCCAGGCCGCGTTCGCTCGCCTGGGCTTCGAGGCTCCGGTCACCGCCGACTGGAACAAAATCCGCGCGGCCACCCACGTGGTGCTTCCCGGGGTGGGCGCCGCCGCGGCGTGCATGGCGAGACTGCGGGAGAACGGCCTCGACCGGGTCATTCCTCGTCTGACCCAGCCGCTTCTCGGCGTCTGCGTGGGCATGCAGTTGCTTTTCGAGCGATCCGAAGAGAGTGACACAGAGTGTCTTGGACTTCTGACCGGCGAGGTTCGCCTCCTTTCGGACGGGCCCGGCGTTCGCGTGCCCCATATGGGCTGGAACCGGCTTCGCGCCACCGCAAGCCACCCCCATCCTTTGATGGCCGGACTCGATGGCGCATCGGTCTACTTCGTCCACAGCTATGCGGCCCCGGTGTCGAAGGACACCCTCGCCACCTGCACCCATGGCGCGCCGTTCAGCGCCGTGGTGGCTCGCGGTAGGGTCATGGGCGCGCAGTTTCACCCCGAGCGGTCGAGTCGTCCCGGAGCCCTCTTGCTGAAGAACTTCCTGGCCATCTCGTGACCTTCACGGTCCTGCCCGCCGTCGACATTCGGAACGGAGCGGTCGTCCGCCTGAAGCAGGGCGACTACGAACGCCAGACCAACTACGCCCGGTCGCCCATCGAGACGATCAGCGGTTACGCGGAAGACGGAGCCTTGTGGCTTCACCTCGTGGATCTCGACGCGGCCCGGGTGGGACGTTATTCGCTCGCCCCGCTTCTCGAACAGATCCGCGCCGGCACGGGCCTCAAGGTCCAGACCGGCGGGGGCGTGCGCCGTGAAGAGGATGTCGAAGCTCTGATCAAGGCGGGGGCTGCGCGCGTGGTGGTGGGTACGATGTCGGTTCGAGAGCCGGAACGGGTGGCCGGCTGGATCCGAGCGTTCGGACCCGACCGGATCACGCTCGCCCTCGACGCTCGCCAGGACGAGAAGGGACGCTGGCTCCTCCCGGTCGAGGGCTGGACGGAGGCTACGACGGGAGCCCTCGACCAGATGCTCCGTCGCTACGAAGGGGCCGGCCTCCGCCACGTTCTGTGCACCGATATCGCTCGCGATGGAATGCTGTCGGGCTTCAACCTCGATTTGTATCGGACGCTCGCCCTTGCGTTCCCGAGCCTCGACATTCAGGCCTCGGGTGGCGTGCGGAGTCTCGACGACATCCGCGCCGCAAAAGCAGCGGGCGCGCGCGGAGCCATCCTCGGACGCGCCTTGCTCGAGCAGAAGTTCGAACTGAAGGAGGCCCTCCAATGCTGAGCAGGAGGATCATCCCCTGCCTGGATGTGCGTGATGGCGAGGTGGTCAAAGGCGTTCGCTTCCGCGATCACGTGGTCATGGGCCGCATCGAGGACCTGGCCCGGCGTTATCGGGACGAAGGGGCCGACGAAATCGTCTTCTACGACATCACGGCCAGCCCCGAGGGACGATCGGTCGACCGGGCCTGGGTCGAACGAGTGGCGAAGTTGATGGACATCCCGTTCTGCGTGGCGGGGGGAATCCGCTCCGTCGAGGAGGCCAGGGCCGTTTTGTGGTCGGGCGCCGACAAGATTTCCGTCAATTCGCCGGCCCTCGAGCGACCTGCCCTCGTGCAGGAACTGGCCCGGGCCTTCGGGGTCCAGTGCGTGGTGGTGGGCATCGACTCATTGCGCGACGGCGATGGCGAGTGGAGAGTCCGCCAGTACTCGGGCGACCCGCACAAGACACGCGCGCCCGGCAAGCGGACGCTCGACTGGGTACTGGAGGTTCAGGCCCTGGGAGCAGGCGAGATCGTCCTCAACTGCATGGGATCGGACGGGGCGCGCCACGGCTACGACATCGAACAGCTTCGCGCAGTGCGCGCGATCTGTCGCGTTCCCCTCGTGGCCTCGGGCGGAGCGGGCGCCCCCGAGCACTTCGTCGCGGTTTTTCAGGAGGCCGACGCGGACGCGGCCCTCGCCGCAAGTGTCTTCCACTCGGGGTCGCTAAGGATCCCGGTCCTGAAGAAGTATCTGCGCGAGCACAATGTCGAGGTGCGTCATGAAGACTGATGAAATCCACACTCTGGCCTGGGAGAAGCAGGGCGGATTGCTTCCCGCGGTGGTGCAGGACGCGCGTAGCCACCGGGTCCTGATGGTCGGCTACATGAATCGCGACGCGCTCCTGGCCACGATCGAGACAACGAAGGTCACATTCTGGAGCCGCAGCCGGCAGCGGCTCTGGACCAAGGGCGAGACCAGCGGGCACAGCCTGGAGATGGTCCGGCTGGAGGCGGATTGCGACCGGGACGCCCTCCTCGTCATCGCTCATCCCTCAGGCCCCACCTGCCACCTCGACCGCGCCAGTTGCTTCCCGGAAGCGCCCTCGGACTTCCTCGCCGATTTGGATGCACTGGTGGGAGAGCGAGAACGCACACGACCAGAGGGAAGTTACACCAGCAGCCTCTTCGGCTCCGGGACAAAGAGGATTGCCCAGAAGGTGGGTGAGGAAGGTGTGGAGACCGCGCTCGCCGCGGTCATCGGCGAGGACTCCGACCTGCTCGGAGAAGCGGCGGACCTGATCTACCACCTCACCGTCCTGCTCCGGTCCCGAGGATTGTCGTTACGCGCCGCGGTCGACGTTCTGAAGAGTCGCGGCCACGCCTAGGCCCGCTTTCAGGCGGTCCAGAAGGGCGGCGATCCCGGTCCGGTTGAGGTGGTCGCTGGCGCGATTGACCACGAGCCGCGCCGAGGTGGCGGCGATCTCCTCCACCACCACCAACCCGTTCTCGCGCAACGTTCGTCCGGTCTCGACCATGTCGACGATGCAGTCCGAAAGGCCAAGGCTGGGAGCGATCTCCACCGACCCCTGCAGGGCCACGATTTCGGTGGAGAGGCCCCGGCCCTCGAAGAACTCCCGGGCGACCCGGGCGTACTTGGTGGCCACGCGCAGGGCCGGCGGCCACTCACCTCCACCGCCGAAACCGCGCTCGGGCGGTGCGGCGACGACCATGCGGCAGCGCCCATACCCCAGATCCAGGGGGACCAGCACATCGCTTCCGGCCTCCAGAAGGACATCGCTCCCGCAGACCCCGACATCGGCCACCCCGTACTCCACGTAAACCGGCACATCCATGTCCTTGATGAACAAGAACCTCAAATCACCGGCCTCGACGATGAGACGCCTGGTGTCCTGGGGCGGAAACCCGAGACCGACGCTCGAAAACAACGCCTCCGTCCCCGCCATGAGCCGTCCCTTGGAAAGAGCCACCGTGAGTCTCACGGCCGTCCTCCGAACAGAACCCTCTCGCCGCGAGCCCGTAGCACTCGGGCGTCGCGCACGGAATCGCCCAGGGTCGGACCCTGCACACTCGCGGCGGGGGCCTCATCGGACGCCGCACCACCAAGGCGTTCGACCAGCAGGGCCAGGCGGTCGAGGCTCAGCATGAAGCCGATGGCTTTCATGGGACGACCGAATCGGCCGAGAAGCGAGTCGTAGCGCCCTCCTCCCCCGAGGTCGAAACCCAGGCCTCGGCCATAGATCCGGAATACCAGCCCCGTGTAGTAGTCGAGCCCCCGGCTCTCCGAGAGATCGATGGTCACCCGTCCCTGCAGCCCGGCCTCGTTCAGAGCCTCAATGATGAGGTCGAGTTCGGAAAGCGCCAGAAGGGCGCGATCTATTCCGGCGAACGCCGCCCTGGAGGCGTCAAGAGACTGACGGATGCCATGATCATGGGCCAGCCCGACGAGGCCTCGTCGAGCGGTCTCAGACCCCCTGGCGCCCTCGAGAGCCTGGCCCACGGCCTTGGGGTCGCGGCGGCCGAGGCCCTCGACCGCCGCTCTCCTCGAGTCATCTGAGGTTAGACCCGCTTCGTCGAGAAGAGGCGTGAGCACGCCCGCGTGACCTATGGCCAGGACGAACTCCGCGACGCCCAGGGCCTCCAGGCACTCGATGGCGATGGCCAGGATCTCGAGATCGGCGGCGGGCCCTTCGCCCCCCAGGAATTCGAGACCCATCTGATGGAACTCACTCTGACGCCCCGCTCGCGGCGGTTCGTAGCGAACGACCTCGCCGGAGTAGTACAGACGCAGCGGTGCTTCAACGTGTGCGAGCCGGCCTGCCGCGATCTTCGCCACGAGGCTGGTGAAATCCGGCCGCAGGGCGAGGGTCGTTCCCTCGCGACCGGTGAAGGTATAGAGCTTCGAGGCGAGCGAAGGATCGAAGGTCACCGCCTCGTCGAACAGCGGAGGGATGATTTCCTGATAGCCCCAGCCCCCGAAAACCGACACCACGCGAGCTTCTATGGCTCGCCGGCGCCGGGCCTCTTCGAGGGCAAAACACGATGCCCCCTGAGGCAGTTGGAGGCGCGCGCGCATGCTGCGAGGATTCTATGCGAGGCGTTGGGTCAGGCCGCGGCTACCCCCTTCGGCTGCGGTAGTTCGCCCCCCCGCCTCTCGCGTAGGATCTCCCGGTCCGCCCCCTTGAAGCGGAGAAGGAGATATGGAGCGATGAAACTGACGTCTTTCATGAAGGACGGAAAGGCGACCTTCGGCGGCGCCCTGAACGATCGCCTGGTGGACTTGAGCCCCAAGTTCGGCGCCCATCATCCAGACCTCAAATCGCTGATCGCGGGGGGCGGGCTCACCGGCCTCGCGTCTTTCGTGGCCGCGGGCAAGGAATGGGTTCCCCTTGAAGTCGCCAGGTTTCTCCCGGTCGTCCCGAATCCCGCGAAGATCTTCTGCATCGGCATCAATTACGCCGACCATCAGAAGGAAACGGGCCGGGGGAAAACCGACTACCCGACGATCTTCCTGCGTTTTGCCGATACTCTGGTCGCCCATGACCAGCCGGCCTGGGTTCCCAAGATCTCGACCTTCGTCGACTACGAGTGCGAACTCGCGGTCGTCATCGGCAAGGGCGGCCGGTACATCGACGCGGCCGTGGCCCTCGACCACGTGGCCGGCTACACCTGTTTCAACGACATTTCCATCCGCGACTGGCAGCGGCACACCTCCCAGTTCATCCCGGGAAAGAACTTCCCGCGCACCGGCGCCCTCGGGCCGTGGATGGTGACCAAGGATGAGATCCCCGACCCGCACAACCTCGCCATAAAGACCCGTCTCAACGGAGAAGTGCTTCAGAACGCCAACACGTCGCAGATGATCTTCAGGATTCCGGAACTGATCGCCTACATCTCCTCGTTCACCCCCATAGCTCCCGGCGACATCATCGCCACGGGGACGCCCGCAGGCGTCGGCTTCGCCCGCAACCCGCCCCTCTACATGAAGGCGGGCGACGTGGTCGAGGTGGACATCGAGGGGATTGGCGTCCTCAGGAACCGGATGGAGATGGATCCCTCGTAGGCGGAGCCAGGCTCCCCGGACGGAGTCCTGGTCAATGCCAGTCGTCGACGGTCGCGCGGTTCGGCGCGTCACGCCGCGACCCGAGAGAGGCTTCCTTCCGGGTTCGTTTCTGGGCCAGGATCTTTTTGGTCACCGCCTGAAGGGCAGTCCGGGCATCCTTCCCGGACGCCCGCCCCTCGAAATCCCCGCCCCGTGCATGCATGAAGGCGTGAACCTCCACCGCCCGCGGCTTGGCCGTGATCGTCCACTCCAGGCGATGGATCTTCGGAAAAATGTGGGCGAGAGCGGCTTCGCTCCGTTCGATCTCCTTGCGATCGTCCGGGTTGAGCTC
Source organism: Vicinamibacteria bacterium (assembly GCA_031412915.1). Taxonomy (GTDB): domain Bacteria; phylum Acidobacteriota; class Vicinamibacteria; order Fen-336; family JAGNNV01; genus JAGNNV01. Next base: position 30,846 of record JANODX010000216.1, read on the forward strand.
GATGTCGCGACAGACCAGAACCACGGTCGATTCGCGAGCGTCGCTCTGTCTCGGATCTTTCATTCTTTGCCTCCGGAACTCTGGTGACGGACAAGCAAGACCGGGCAGGGGGCCCGACCGGCGACGTCTTCGGCGACGCTTCCGAGGAGCATCCGCCGCAAACCCCCGCCCCCGGAAGTGCCGACGACCACGAGGCTCGCCTCGAGCTGTTCGGCGGCGGCGACAATCCTCTCGGAGGGAACTCCCTCCTCCAGGAGTTGGTCGGCCTTGATTTCGAGTTTGTCCAGGACCTCGCTCAGGCGATCGCGCGCCGCCTTCCGGATGGACTCGTGCTCTTCGGTGGACACGGGCACCGGAATGCCGGGGCCGAAGGCTTCGGGCACCACGACGATGGGCGAGTAGTCGACGACGTGAAGCGCCACCAGGGGCTCGCCCTTCTTCGTCGAAAGCACGCAGGCGGTCGACAGAGCGCCTTGAGCAGGGTCGGACAGGTCGGTCGCGGCCAGAATCGGGCCCTTGGCCGGACCCTCGCGTACGATGAGCACCGGGCAATGGGCGTGGCGCGCGATTCGAAGAGCGGTCGCACCCAGACCCTTGCCCGATGAATCGCTTCCCGCGACGCCGATGACCAGCAAGTCGGCGCCCGACTCCTCAGCACTTTCAACGATCACCTCGTCCGGTGGACCCACATCCACCCGGACATCCAGGCTGTCCGCCGGCCGGCCCGTGAGACTCGCGATCCGCGCGGTCACGGTGTCGGAGGCCACGCGTGAGACCGCGATCAGTCGCTCGGTGGTGCCCTGAACCAGATGGGGAAAGAGAACTTGCGCGGGTGCTGGATAGGGGACAGCATGAATGAAGACCAGACGCGATCCGAAGAGCCGCGCGATATCGCTGCCGGCCATCACCGCGAGGTCGGCGTCGGGGCTCAGATCCGTGGCGCAGAGTACGAGGAGGGGGGGCTTCATAAGGTCGCCTTTCTGAGCATGAGACCGATCCGCTACCGCCTTGACTGCAACATCTACGAACCGAAGTTACTCCTAATTCCCCTTGCCCGCCCATCCGTCCTATGAGCCATGCTGCTGCAAATGACTCATACACGCTGGATCCGGTGCTTCCCGGAGTCCAGCCCGTCTTTTTTTGGGCCGGAGCGGCCCTTCGACTAGCTCAGGGACCGGAGCAGCGTCGGTGGCTGAGCTTGTCGAAGCCACCGTAGCGTGCGGCCCTTCGACTGGCTCAGGGACCGGAGCAGCGTCGGTGGCTGAGCGTGCTTGCCGTGAGCCTGTCGAACGGTCGAAGCCACCGTAGCGTGCGGCCCTTCGACTGGCTCAGGGACCGGAGCAACGTCGGTGGCTGAGCGTGCTTGCCGTGAGCCTGTCGAACGGTCGAAG
>JANODX010000217.1:0-3593 GCA_031412915.1 Vicinamibacteria bacterium
CCGTTGGCGCCGGCGATCAGATAGATGGTGGGCGGCACTTTCACGGGGGGCAATCCTAAGGCCGTGAGGCCAGGTCGAGTATCGCGCGGCCATCGGCCCCGTCCCGACGAGGCGGTAAAGATTGGGACCCGAACCGGCACGGTGGACGGCTACGCTGCCGCCCTATGCCGCAAGTCATCAACGCCTTCAACTCGCGATATACACCCCGGTGGTGTACGATGCGGCCGTGATCCGGTCGGTCCGGCTGAGCCGGCGGGCCGAGAAGGATCTCGAACGCGCGCCAGGTCACATCGCTTTCAAGCTTCGAGGTTGGATCGATGCCATCGAGTACGAAGGCCTGGAGAGAGTCCGACGGATTCCGGGCTATCACGACGAGTCTCTCGAAGGGATCTGGCGCGGACATCGGTCGATCCGGCTCAGCCGGGCGTACCGTGCGATCTATCGAATCACAACGGACGAAAGCCTCGAACTGGTCTATGTCGAAAGGGTCACAAAGCATGAGTACTAAAGGCGTCGACGCCCAGGCATTCCTCACCAAGCTCATTGGGCCCTTGACACTTCACGGACTGCTCCTCGCACACCGACAAGGCGAGGAGATGTCTCAGGCGGACTTCGCCCGGCTGCTGGGGATCTCCAAGTCGCACCTCTCCGACATCGAGTGCGGGCGCAAGGCCGTCAGTCCGGATCGGGCCGCTCGCTTCGCCCGCGCCCTTCAACTCAGCGAAGCTCAGTTCGTCCGGCTGGCTCTGCAGGACATCGTCGATCGCGCGGGCCTGCCGTTCAAGGTCCAGACGTCGGCGGCCTGACCTGAGCCAAGCCGATTCTCCCTACGTCATTGCGAGGAGCCATTCCGTTGGTGTCGCGACGAAGCAACCCCGTGCCCCAACTATCTGCTCGCAACTAGACCCCAACTGGTAACAAGCTGTTACCAGTTGCCCCAGCGCCCCTGCCGGGTCGGCCTCAGAGGGGCCGCGCGTCGCGGAGGAGTCGCTCCTTGACTCTCGGCTTGAGGCCCCGTGAAGAAACGACATCAACCGAAATTCCCCGCAAGGCCCTGAGTTCCTCAACCAGCTGAGCATGATCAAAGAGTGACCGGCCCGGATTGAAATCGACGAGCAGGTCGATGTCAGATCCTTCGCGCTCCTCGCCTCGGGCGACGGAACCCACCACGCGAACATTGGTCGCGCCGTTGCGGGCGGCGATCCGCTTCACCTCGTCCTCGTGCAGTTCAAGAACGCGGGCCAGCGATCCCGGCCCAGGAGTCGGTTTGAAGACGGTCATCGACCCGATGGTATGACGAACGGCCCGGTGCTGAGGAGCGCGGGCAAGGGACGGGACCATTTTGTTGCCGTCAACAAAATGGTCGATGGGGCGGAGCCCCACGAGGCCGGGTCCCGGCCACAAACAGATAACCCCGCCCGAGGCCGTGAGGCGTGTCGAGCGGGGAGTAGATGACGAATCGTAGCAGGCGTTTGGCGGTGGCCCTCGCATGCGGCCTACAATACGGGCCGAGGAGCAACCCATGCCGAGCGTCACCGTCGAGATCCCGGAACGCCTCGCGGCCCTCATGAAGGGCCTGCCCATCGAGAAGATGACCTATGAGGCCATCGTCCTCGACCTGTACCGGCGCGCCACCATCTCCAGCGGGAAGGCGGCCGAACTCCTTGGCCTCTCCCATGTCGAGTTCATCAAGTCCTCCGGGAAGCTCGGCATCCCCTTCATCCAGATGAGTCCGCGGCGGTCGGCCCCCGAGGCCGACGGTCTCATGGAGCGGGTTCGGGCGCGCCGCGAGAGCATCTTCCGGCGGCGCGGATTGCTCGACTCGGCAGCCATTCTCCGCGACGTCCGGGAGCACGGCGAATGACCATGCGCAACCCACCGCACCCCGGCGAGTTCATCACCGCCATCTACCTCGAGCCTCACGGCATCAGCGGTCGCCAGCTCGCCGCGAAGCTCAGCGTCGCCCCTTCCACTCTGAATCGGATCCTCCTGGGCGCACGCGGAGTCAGTCCGGAGATGGCCCTTCGGCTGGCGAAGACGCTCGGCAGGTCGCCGGAGAGCTGGCTTTCTCTCCAGCACAGCTACGACCTCGGGCGGGCCCGACGGCGCGTTGATCTGGCGACCGTGTCTCCGCTCAAGCTCGAGACGGCCTGAACTCGGTTCTTTAAGGTCGCAAATTGCGACCTTAAAGAGAGGCGGCGGTCACCCAATTCGTGCGTCGATGTCCACAAGCCGGCCCGGCGAGTCACCAGGGCGCTCCTGAAGCCACTCTTCAAGCCGCCGATCGATTTCGCTCTCACTAGCCTGTGGTTGGTCTCGCCGCAGGTTCTGGCGCATCAACTCAACGCCTGTGCTGAACAGGTCGAGCGTCGTGCCGAACGCGCCGTGGGCGGATTTCATGGCGGAACTCTAGTCGACACGGCTTGGCGATTGCGTCACCCCCAAAGGCCGCGTCGCGATCTGAGTCGGTGACAACTCAAGGATCGCGGTTCTTTAAGGTCGCAAATTGCGACCTTAAATGGGGAAGCGGCGAGGAAGACCGGAAGACGTGTTCGGCGACTGCCTGAGTGAGCAGGTCGCTCGACTTGAAATCGCAATCTGCGATTTCAAGTTCGTTCCGGCGGCCGTTCGGAAGTGATGCTCGCTGTGGACGGAAGGCTCCCTGCTCCAGGTCCGCTTACGACTGTGCCGCGGCAAACACCGGCGCCGCCTCTTTCGGCAGCTCAATCGCCACGAAGAAGTCGGCGGCGTAGAGATAGTCCTCACCCGACTCATCAAGCAATCTCACCAGGCCATGGCTTTCAGCCTTCGAGTTTGGCAGCGCTCGATACACCTTGCGGCGCTCCAGCGAGGCTTCATAGCCCGTGTTCTTCACGCAGAGCAGATAGCGCGGCTTTCGATGGGTCATGGTCATATGAGCAGCTTCTTGATCTTCATTCCGCGGCGGCCGATTCCATGCGCCTCGTACGACTCATGACTTCTACCGCACCAATAGGGCATCAGAGACGGTCGGCGCGCGTCTCTCGAAACTCGTCGTCGATCTCCTTGGCCGAGCGTGTTCCAGGCGGCAGGGACTTGAGAAACTCCGTTGCCGAGAGCCGCCCAGAGGCAGAATACGCGCTGGCGAATAGGGCCTCCTTCGCTTGCTCGAGAGCAGCGACTGCAAGCTCTGCTTTCACCGTTGGGAAGTCCTCCAAAAACTCCGACAAAGGGTCGCCCGCCTCGATGTAGTCGAGCAGCGTCTGGAAGGGCACGCGTGTTCCGGCGAAGACTGGCGTCCCGCCCATGACCTGAGGGTCGCAATGGACGGCCACGGGTACCGATTCGGGCTTTGTCTTCACTTCGCTCCTCGCGCCTGAGGATACAAGCCTCCGCGCGTGTGGGCAGAAAGGCTAGCTCGCTCCAAATGGGACCCCAACCTGCATGCTCGGGAGATAGCGTCCTGCCCTCCCAAGCGAATTGAGGGAAAGAACCATGGCGAGTACGACCAACTTGAGGTCACAAATTGTGACCTCAAGTTCAGGGCTCATCGAGCGCGCGATTCTCCTGATCCGCGGACACAGGGTGATGCTTGACGCAGACCTGGCAACGCT
>JANODX010000218.1:0-38487 GCA_031412915.1 Vicinamibacteria bacterium
CCCACGTACTCGCGGCTGATCGAAGCGCCCGCGAATTCGCGTACCGCGAAAACACTCGCGTCGTAAACCCCGGGCCAGGAAGAGCCTCCGCCGAAGAGGCGTGCGTAGGCCCCGTACTTGTTACCCGGCACGAACCCCGTCCCCCGATCCAACTCCACCCGCTTTCCGAAGAAACCGCCGAAACGCATTGCTTTCAGGAGACGCAATTCGCCGGCGACGCCGTCGATGTATCCGATTCCGAGCATCGGAACCCCGAGGCGTCCGGCTTCCACGATGGCGCGACCGCCGCGCGGCTCGTAGCGGAATGAGACCTCATACAACCGGTCGCGTCGCTCGTCACGGGGCAGGGCCTCGAACCCGAGGGTCTGGGGCCGCAGATCCTGCCGTGAACGAGCCCGGGCCGTGAACTGCAGAGGATGACCACCGATCTCCCAGGCCGAGAGATCGAGCCGCGCGTGGCGTTCCTCGAAGTCGTAGTGGCGCTCGGTCTGGTCCCATGAGTGGCTCAGGCCCAAACTCAGGCCCCCGCGGGTTCGCGCCCAGGGGTGGGCCGGGGAGGCCGATCCCTTCGCAGGGGCGGCCGCGACCGGGGAGGCGCGGGGACCCGCTTTGATCGCGGTTGCGGACACGTTGACTTCCGGGGCAACCTTCGCGGCGTGATCGGCCGAGCGCTGGATAACCCCCGCGTCGCCCACGCGGATAGGTCGGGTCTCGCTGACGATGCGGCAGGAGGCGGAGTGTTCGGCCAGGAACACAACCTCGATCTCGCCCACGGCCTCGCTCTTCGCTTTCACCTTGAGGCGTTCGCCTACCGCCAGCCCGTCCGCGCTGCCGCCGGCGAGGTAGACCGTGGCGGCCGAGCGGTAGCTCACCGCGAAGCGAAGCTCCGCGGCCCGAAGCGGCGCCGCCAGCAGCGCGAGGGAAAGAAGAACGAGGACCATGGGGCGCCGCATGTCAGTGCTTCCCTTGGGGATGGCAGCGGTAGCAGGCGGCGCTGGTATAGCTGTAGCCGCTGACCTTGCTGTGGTCCTTGTCGGTCTCCGACTTCGCATGTTGGTGGCAGTTGATGCACTCGAACGCCTTGTAGTTGCCGGGATTCCCATGGCAGGTGCCGCAGTTCGTGCCCCAGACGCTCCGGTGAGCGCCGGAGTAGATGGGGAAGTAGCGACCGTCGTGATTGAAGGTCGCCCCGGCCCAGGTGCTCGTGCTGTGACAGTCCTGGCAGGAGGTCGGGAATCCGGATCCTCGATGGTTCGGATTCGTCGTCCGGTCGAAGTTGCTCTGATGGCACGACACGCAGTCCCGTGGCGTGCCCGCGTAGCGGCCATTCGTGTGGCAACGGCCGCAGTCCGTGCTGCGATGCGCGCCGGTCAACGGGAATCTGGTGGCGTTGTGATCGAAAGAGGACGGTCGCCAGGCGCTGGTGGAATGGCAGTTCTGGCAGGTGGTCGGAAATCCGGAGTGGCTCGGCGTGGCCGCGTCGTATTTTGCCCGATGGCAGGACACGCAGTCGGTGGGCGTCCCCGCGAAGCGTCCATTGACGTGGCAGCGTGTGCAGCTGGTGCTCTGGTGGGCGCCGGTGAGGGGGAAACGGGTCTTGCTGTGGTCGATGTTTGCGGCGGGGCGCCAGGCCGAAGTTGAGTGACAGTTCTGGCAATCGGTCGGGAAACCGGAGGTCCGATGATTCGGATTCGTCGTGCTGTCGTAATTCGTCCGATGGCACGAGAGACAGTCGGTAGGTGTACCCGCGAAGCGGCCATTGACGTGGCAGCGTGTGCAGCTGGTGTTCTGGTGACCGCCGGTGAGGGGGAAGCGGGTCTTGCTGTGGTCGATGCTGGCGGCGGGGCGCCAGGCCGAGGTCGAGTGGCAGTTCCGGCAATCGGTCGGGAAACCCGAGGTCCGATGATTGGGATTCGTCGTGCTGTCGTAGTTCGTCCGATGGCATGAGAGACAGTCGGTCGGGGTCCCGGTGAAGCGACCCCCGACGTGACACCGAACGCAGTTCGTGCCCTGATGGGCGCCGGTCAGGGGGAAGCGGGTCTTGTTGTGGTCGATGTTCGCGGCGGGACGCCAGGCCGAGGTCGAGTGGCAGTTCTGGCAATCGGTCGGGAAACCGGAGGCCCGATGGTTCGGGTTCGTCGTGCTGTCGTAGTTCGTCCGATGGCACGAGAGACAATCGGTCGGGGTCCCGGTGAAGCGGCCCCCAACGTGACACCGCGCGCAGTCGGTGCCCTGATGGGCGCCGGTGAGGGGAAAGCGGGTCTTGTTGTGATCGATGTTCGCGGCGGGGTGCCAGGCCGCAGAGGAGTGGCAGTCCTGGCACGTCTTCGCGAAATTGCCCGCGACGTGGTTCGGGTTCGTCGTGGCGTTGTATCGGGCCTGGTGGCACGAGTAGCAGTCGGTCGGCGTCCCGGCGAACCGCCCGCCCGGGTGGCACGCGGCGCAGATCGTCGACTGATGGGCCCCGCGCAAAGGGAAGCGGGTGGTCTCGTGGTCGATGCCGGTGGCGGGCCGCCAGCCGAACAGGGTGTGACAGTCCTCGCAGCGCCGCGAGAATCGACTGGCGGCGTGATCCGGGTTCTTTGCGCTGAGGTAGGTCTGGACGTGACACGATCCGCAGTTAGTGGGCGTCAGCATGTACCGGTCGGCTTGCGGCCCTCGGTGGCAGCTGTCACAATCCAGGTTCGCGTGAACGCCGAGAAGAGGCAGGCGCGTCCGGTTGTGCCGTTCCCGCAGCTGGCGCTGGTTGGTCCAGGACTGTGAATCGTGACAGTCCTCGCAGCGGAAGCCGAGCTGGCCCTGGTGCGCGTCGCGATGGCAGTCGGCGCAAGCGGTGCCGATCTTCGAGAAGACGAGCGACTGATGGCAGGAGCGGCAGGCCACCCGCGCGTGGGCCTCCCTGAGCAGGAAGCCTGTGGTCTGGTGTTTGAAGGAGGGAGTGGACACGACCGGCGCCCACTTCTCCGGAGTGTGGCAGGTGCCGCAGTCCGTATGGAGATCGCCATGCGGATTCGCGATCAGTTGCGCGGAGACCGTTCGCCAGGCGAGAAGGGGAGCGGCGAGACCCAGAACGAAGGCGAGGGCGAAGGTGGCTCGGGAGTTCATGACTTCTTCCCTCCATGACAACCGACGCAGGCCTTGCCGAGAGGTTTGTAACGGACGACCGTAACACCTGCGAGAGTCTCCGCCCTGTGACATGACCCACAAGGCGCCTTGAAGTGGGCGCCGTCGAGCCGGTAGGCCGAATCCCGGCCGTGATCGAAGCCCGACGCGGGTTTCCACGACGGGCCGGTATGACAGCGCTCGCATCCCGTCTTTCCTTCGCGGGCGAACTGGCCGGCGTGGATATCGCGATGGCAGGAGGCGCACGCGGGGGAAAGGCCCGTGAAGGAGGGGCGACCCTTCGGCCCCCCCGCCGCGGAGGTGTGGCAGGCCGCGCAGGCGACGCTGGCGTGGCCCAGGGTTAGGGGGAAGCGCGTCACGGAGTGATCGAACGAAGAGGTGCGCCAGGACTCCATACCGTGGCAGGTCGCACAACCCTTAAGTCCGGCGTAGCGGTCCATCGAGCCCAGGTGCGGATCCTTGTGGCAGTCGCTGCATTTGCCGAAGGCCATGCGATAGGCGGCGGTCTTTTGTCCCGGGGCACGCCGATGGCACTGGTCGCACGCGACCGCCCGGTGCGCTCCTTCCAGATGGTGCGCACTCTTCTGATGATCTTCAAGGGAGAAGCGGGCGGGGGAAAAAGCTTCGACATCGTGGCAGGACTCGCAGGCTCCGCGGTCCGGCCGGGTCTTGAACTCTCCGCGATGGTTGTCGGCGTGGCAGTCCGAACAGCGCTGGTGCTTCAGTTTTCCGGTAAGGCGACCACGGTGACAATTGTCGCAGGCGACGGCGCGATGACCGCCCAGCAGGGGGAAGGCGGTTTGGGAGTGATTGAACTTCGAGGTCTTGAGGATGTTTGTCCAGGCGGAGGGCGTGTGGCAGGAAGCGCAAGTCGCGCCGAAGCGGCCGCGGTGGGGATCCGTATGGCAGTTCGAACATGAAGCAAATGCGATGCCCGTAAAGACCCGCCCGGTCCCGTCCCCGGAGTTCGCCGCGGGATGGCACTTCTCACAGGCGACCGTGGTGTGGCGCCCGGTCAGAGGGTATCTGGTCTGCGCGTGATTGAACCCTCCGGAGATCTTGAAGGTGTCCATGGTGTGACACGCGACGCATGCCTTGTTGCCGAACTGACCGCGGTGTATGTCGGCGTGGCAGGAGACGCACGCCGTGCCGAGGCCGAGGTACGTGCGCTCAGGGTTGCCGCCCCCGCGGGAGAGAGCCGCCGGATCGAGAACGCGCTCCGCTTTGTGGCAGCGGACGCACTCGAGGCCCGCGTGCTTTCCTTCGAGCGCAAAGCCGGCGTCGAGGTGGTTGAAGCTGGCGATGCCCTTGGGTCCCCACCATCGGAGGTCGACGGCCCGGCCCTGATGCTCGATGTGGCAGGTCTCGCACTTGCGATACTCGGCGCGCGCGTGGAGTCCGTGTCCCGCGGTGATCCGTTCCTTGAGTGCGATATGGCAGGACAGGCACCGGTCCGGGGCCAGGCCCTTGTTCGGGGCGTGGCAGCGCAGACAGCCCGATGCGCCTTCGAGGGAGGCGTGAGCCTGGGCGAGCGGGCCGGGCGAGATCTGTGCGCTCGCGGAGGGTGCCACCAGGGCGAGGGCCGCGAGCAGGGGGACGCGAAACCGGATGCGCACGGTTACGAGGCCCATCCGTAGCCGGTCATGGAGGCGACCGCGACATGCACGATCATGAACAGGTACATGATCACCGCGAAGGGTTTGTGAATGACGTGCCAGTAGTGGAACAGGCGGTGGAGGGCGTCCCAGAGGACGATGCGCTGGCGCAGCTTCGCCTTGTCGGAGACGATGCGCATGAAGGAGCGGTAGACCGGAGAAGGCGCGCCGGACTCGCGGCCGAGCGCGCGCAGCCTTCGACCGAGGGTCAGGTCGGCGAGGAGCAGGCCGGAGAGGGCTTTGAGCAGTCCCGGGCGCTCGGGCGGCGAGGCCAGGGCATCCAGCCGGCGCAGGCGATCCTCGTCGAACCCGAATTCCCGCCGCAGCCTTTCGGTGAGAGCCTTGTCCTGTTCGACGAGTTCGGAAAGAGTCAATTCGGCGCCCGCCCGGGTGCGGGGAATCTGGAGATACAAGTAGCGTCCGAGCACGCCCGAGGTGGCCACCGCCACCATCGACCAGAAGCTAAGAGAGACGAGACCCCGGACCTTGAACGAGCTGTGAAGCACGATAAGAAGGGGCCCGATGATGCCCAGGAAGATGTGAAGGTCGAGCCAGCGCGCGACCGGGCCGAGGCCGCGCAGAGCGGGCACGCGCTTGCGGACCGAGTAGAGCAGCATGACCGTCATCATGGTCGCGCCCGCGATACCGAAGGGCAGGCCCACACTCCCCCCGGGTTTGAAGACCCAATACCCGGCGGCGTGGGCCCGCTCGGAGAGAGGGGCCGAGTAGAACGCTCGCCCGGCGAAGAGCCCGAGCAGAACCACGGTCGCGCCCGCGGTGTAGAGGAGCATCAGAACGATGCGGAAGACCGAGGCTCCAGTTGCCGCCTGGGAATCCGGCGAGACAGTCTTCGACCGGCGTACCCCCGAATTTGTCGAGTGAAAGACCCTCATGCAGATAGAGAGGGATCGCGACGACGGCGACTCCCGCTCTGCGAGACGAATCTGGAGGCTAGCGCGCTTCCCGGGAACGTCTTGTGCGCCGCGTCACTCGCCACCCTTGCGTGGCGGTCCCTGCGGTGATGCCGCCTACAGGAACACGAAAGCTCCCGCGATGGCCAGGCGCCAGGCGAGCCGCATCCGGGTTACCGCGGCGAGGGCGGCCATCACCAGAGCCACCGGCTTGAGCGCGATCCCGATGGCGAGGGAGGCCGTGGCCGCCCACGGGCGGGCTGCGGCCAGATCGACCGCGGCGTGGGCCATCAGCGCGGCCTTCGTCATGTTGATCTGCCCGTTACGGGCGCTGCTGAGGCAGGCCGGCAAGGCCAGGAGGGTGAGCACGACGAAACGGCCCTTCTCGCCGCCCTTCGGATACGGCGCGGTCCGGGCGAGACGCGCGAGGCCGCTCACGAACAGGCCGATATGGAGCCAACGCCAGAGCAGATCGCCGAAAGGAATGAGGCGGTTCGTGCCTGATCCGTCGTCGCCCGCATTGATCTTCCAAGGGAGCGCAGCACGCGGGCTGCCGGCCCTCTATCCTTGCTTCGGCGACCCGAGAGGCGTTGAGTCGTTCTCATCCTCAACGACTATCCGTGATAGATCCAAGCCTCAGGAATGAATCAAGCGACCCTTCAAGGTCCGCGGCGCTGGTTGCCGGGAGTGTCGATGCTCAGGACCTACCGTCTCGAGTGGCTATCGCGCGATCTCGCCGCCGGTCTGGTGCTGACGACCATGCTGGTGCCAGCCGGCATCGCCTACGCGGTCGCCTCGGGCGTGCCTGGAATCCACGGCCTGTACGCCACGATCATTCCCTTGCTCGTCTATGCCCTGTTCGGCCCCAGCCGGATTCTCGTGCTGGGCCCGGATTCCTCGCTGGCCGCGTTGATTCTGGCCGTGGTCCTGCCGCTTTCGGCCGGAGACCCCGTGCGCGCCATCACCATCGCCAGCATGCTGGCGGTGGTTTCCGGCGTGACCTGCATTCTCGCCGGAGCCCTGCGCCTGGGTTTCATCACCGAATTGCTGTCAAAACCGATTCGGTACGGCTACATGAACGGTATAGCGCTGACTGTGCTTATCAGCCAGCTGCCCAAGATCTTCGGCATTTCCATCCAGAGCGAAGGCCCGGGTCGGGACCTGTGGCAACTGGCAACCGCCATCTTTGCCGACCAGAGCCACTGGCAGAGCGTTGCCATCGGGGCCGGCAGTCTGGCCCTGATTCTGTTGCTCAAGCGCTTCGAGCGAATTCCCGCGATCCTGATCGTGGTGGTTCTGGCCACTCTGGCCGTCGATCTGTTCGACCTGGACTCGGCCGGAGTCAAGGTTCTCGGTCAACTGCCCCAGGGTCTGCCGAGCTTTGTCCTGCCGTGGCTCCGCGGCGCGGATCTGGTCGCGATCCTGCTCGGCGGCATCACGGTGGCGCTGGTCTCGTTTGCCGACACCAGCGTGCTGTCGCGCACCTATGCCGCGCGCACGCGCACCCACATCGACCCCAATCAGGAGATGGTCGGTCTGGGCGCCGCCAACCTGGCCGCCGGCCTTTTTCAAGGCTTCCCGATCAGCAGCAGTTCTTCACGCACGCCCGTGGCCGAGGCCGCCGGCTCGAAAACTCAGATCACCGGGGTGGTGGGTGCGCTCTGCGTGGCGGCGCTCCTCGTGTTTGCCCCGGATCTGTTGAAGTCCCTGCCCACCAGCGCCCTGGCTGCGGTCGTGATCTCCTCTGCCCTGGGTCTGTTCGAGTTCGGCGATCTGCGCCGGATCTTTCGCATTCAACGATGGGAGTTCTGGCTGTCGATCAGCTGTTTCGCCGGAGTGGTCCTGCTCGGGGCCATCGCCGGTATCGGCCTGGCCGTGATCCTCGCCGTGATCGAGTTTCTCTGGGACGGTTGGCGCCCCCATTTCGCCGTGCTCGGTCGGGCCGAGGGCATGCGCGGCTACCACGACATGAAGCGCTATCCGCAAGCCCGTCTGGTGCCCGGCCTGCTCCTGTTCCGCTGGGACGCACCACTGTTCTTCGCCAATGCCGAACTCTTCCAGCAGAGTCTTGTGCGGTCCATCGAGCAAGCACCCCCGCCGGTCCGTCGCGTTATCGTGGCCGCGGAGCCGGTGACCAGCGTGGATGTCACGGCGGGCGACATGCTTGCCGAACTGGCGCGGACCCTGCGCGAACAGGGCATTGAACTTCACTTCGCGGAGCTGAAGGATCCGGTGAAGGACAAGCTCAAGCGCTTCGAACTGCTGGAGCAACTGGGTCGCAACATCTTCCACCCAACCCTGGGTGCCGCGGTTGACGCGTATCTCGACAACCATCAGGTCGACTGGACGCCGTAGGGGACACAGACGGAGCGCTCGAGTTCTCCGCGGCCCGGAACGTGGATGTCTCGAAGAGAGACAGGCTGCGAGGCCGTGCGGGAGGCGGGGGGGCACGCCCGTCAAAGCATGTCGATGCGTTACGATCTGCCCGGTGCAGTTTCCCAGGAATCTCGTATTCGCGCTGCTGGCCAGCGTTCTGGGCACAGCCTGCGGAGGCTCGGGACCGACGTCGCCCTCCGGCCCTTCGCCGGCGCCGACCGCCACCGCGACTCCCACAGCCGCCCGGCCCAACATCGTCTTTGTCCTCCTCGACGATGGCGAAGAGGCCATGGTCTCGAACATGCCGCGCTTCCGGGCCAACTTCATCGACCAGGGTCTTCGCTTCACCAGCGCGTTCGCCAACACACCCCTGTGCGGCCCCTCGCGGGCCAATATCCTGGCCGGTCAGTTCAGCCACAACACACGGGTCATCGGGAACGTGGGGAGCGAGGCCGGTTATCCGGCGTGGGCGGCCGGCGGGTATGACTCGAACAACATCGGCCCCTGGCTGAAGGCGGCCGGCTACAAGACCGGCATCTTCGGAAAGTACCAGAACGACTATCCGACGGGAGCTTCTTCGGAGACATTCATCCCCCCGGGGTGGGACGATTGGCGGGCGGTGATGTCCGATCGAGAGGCGAGCAACAATCTCTACACTTTGAACGAAAACGGCGTCCTCAATCGGTACACCGCGGGAAACAACGGCTATCAAGCGGACATTCTTTCCGCCCGGATGCAGTCGTTCCTGCGCAGCGCCGAGACGAACGACGCTCAGCCCTTCTTCGCTTTTGTTAGCCTGGGCGCGCCCCACACTCCCACCGCCCCGGCGGCCCGGCACCTCTCCGCCTACCCGGGGGCTACGGCGCCCCGGGGATCGTCGTTCAACGAACCCGACATGTCGGACAAGCCCCGCTGGCTCCAGGACCAGACTCCCCTGATCGACGCCCCCACCATCGCGGACATCGACGCGGACTATCGTGGTTCCCTCCAGGCCCTGCTGGCGGTCGAAGAGGCGGTGGATGCGCTTTTCGTGACTCTGGACCAGCTGGGCGAAAGCGCCAACACCTACGTCTTCTTCACGTCCGACAATGGCCTTCACCGCGGTGAACACCGCCTGCGGGGGGGCAAGAACACACCATACGAGGAATCCATCCGCATGCCGTTTTATGTGCGTGGTCCAGGCGTCCCGAAGGGCCGCACCATCGACCATCTTTCGGGTCTGGTCGATCTGGTCCCGACTTTTCTCGGCCTCGCGGGAGTGGCCGTCCCTTCATCGGTGGATGGCATGTCTCTCTTACCCCTGCTCTCCGCGACTCCGCCGGCGATCTCGACCTGGCGGCAGGAGATGCTGATCGAGCACCCCGGGGGTGCTGGGCTCCCCGTTCGAATCCCCTCGTACTACGGTGTGCGGACCGCCACGGAGCTGTATGTGGAATACGACAACTTCGAAAACGAGTACTACGACGTGCGCGCGGACCCCTCGCAACTCAGCAATCTCGCGCGCCAGGCGCCGTCGTCCACCCTGACCCGACTGAGCGCCCGCGTGGCCGCCCTCAAAGGGTGCCGCGGCGCGTCCTGCCGGCCCTAGCTCCTAGAAGTCCGCGAGGATCTTCGTATACGCCTTCGTGATGGCATCGAACCAGGTCTGGGCCATGATCTGGTAGCCCCGCGACGTCGGGTGCACGTGATCCACGAAGAGCAGGGAATTGGGGAGACCTGAACGCAGGAATGCGCCGTTCAGATCCACCAGCACCGCGCCCTCCTCATCGGCCACCTGCCTGATGTAGACGTTCTGCTGGGCCACCCAGTCGTTCCGTGAGGCCGGAGCGCGATCGTCATATCCGGTGTTGGTCGGCAGGATGGTGGCGAGAAAAGCATGGCCGCGGCTGCGGTTGATCTGCTGCACCATGGATCTCAGGCTCGACGTTGTGAAACACGGTAGGTCCCGGCAGGCAGAGGAGTTCCAGTCGTTGGTACCGTAGTGGATCAACGTGAACGAGGGTTGAACCCGCGCCAGACTTGCGCCGACTCGCTCCGCTCCCCGGTCCGAGTTCGTGCCGTCGAGACCCTCGTTGGCGACCTCCGCCGGCCCGAAATGAGCCCGAAGCATGCTCTCCAGAATGCGCCGGTAGCCGTTCCCGTCCCCCACTTCAGGCTCGCCGTTGCTGATGCTGTCGCCGAAGGCCATGTAGACGTTGGCGCGGTTCGAGCCCCGGGGAAGGGTGATCGGCACCATCACCGTACCGGTGGCAGGGACGGTAAAGGTCGTGGCGGCGGGCGGCCGATAGAACGGGGGCAGGGTCGCGGCGTTGACCTCCAGGGTCTGGGTACCCTCTGGAACCTGGACGTTCGCCTGGCCGGTCACCGCCGCGGTTCTCCCCTTCACCGTACCCGCCACGATCTCGAGGTTCGGTATGCGAATCCCTTCATTTGGGTCGAGGGCGCGATTCTCGTTCTCGTCCAGGAACGCGGTGAATATGACGGACCGAGTGTTCGGGGCTGGGGTGGAAATGGGGCTCGGGCCGCTGGAGGAGCTTCCGCACCCTGAAAGCAGGGTGGCGAGACCGAAGACGCCAAGGGCACGGATCACGCGAAAGATCATGGAGCGAGCATGTATTCTAGCTTTTGGTGGGGGATTGCCGTGCGGCCCCGTTCCCTTCCGCGGGCCATTTCGCGAGTTGGCCTCCCTAGAAGGAGGACAATAAAAGAGCCTTTTCCTCAAGCCGATAAGTGCGCTAGACTACAGACCCCCGCAGTTTTTCCCGTTAGTATCTCCTCTACAAGCAATCATGGCGCTCAATCCTGCGACCCAAGGGACGCCTAAGTCCCCCACGCCGAAGCCCACCACGACCGGTGGAATCAAGCGGCCAAACCGGCGCATCACCGCGCGTATCGCCTGTCGCCTGAGCGTTTGGTACGCCTCTCCGCCGGGTGAATGGCGACCGGCGACGGCCATGGATCTTTCTCGTTTGGGCTGTCGGTTGCGGACCGGCGAGGATCTCCCCCGCGACAAGAAGATTTCCGTTCGCGTCGAGTTGCGGATGGCGGAACAACCGGTTCTGACCGTCGAAGGCGTCGGAATCGTGATGTGGACGCGGCTCGAGGGCCTGTCCTTCCAGACCGGCATCCAGTTCGACACTGAACCCGAAGGCCTGTCCGATCTCCTGACCATCGCCCGGTAGGGTGCTTGGCCCCCTCTGCCGCGCCTGCCTCGGGTGCGACTCTTAGGATGTCCGGCTAGAAATTCGTTCGGGCTTCAAGACGGAATCGCTTCAGCCAGTTCGATCGCTCGGCCAGGTTCGGCGAGTCCTTGAATTGCTGCATCTGACCGATGACGTGAAACGACGCCTTGGGTGACTGCGCGAAGGCGAGCTCGGCGCGATGTCCAAGCCAGCCCGTGCCCCAGAAGAAATCGTCGCCCGCATAGGCGGCCACCGTCACGTCCTTGTCCACCTTGGCGTACGTGTAGTCGGCGCGGTACTTCGTCCCGCTCAAGGAGCCAAGCACCACGGACGCCCAGAAGCCATTGTTCTGAGTCGGGGTCTTGTGATTGTGCGCCCAATCCGCCACCAACTGAATGGGGATGGGCGACTCGGTGCGCAGACGCAGCGCTATATCGATCACCCCATACTCTTTCACCAGCAAGCCGGCCACCCGTGTGTTCTGCCGCCGAATCTTAGGTTCCAGGAACTGCAGGTCATCGAAGTCCAGGTAGCTGCCCGAAAGATCGAGTCTCTTTGCGGAGCCGAACCCGACGTCGAGAGAGCCGCCGGTCATGGTGACGCCTTCGCCCAGGCTCGAACCGTCGGGATCCTTGGAATCGGCGAACGCATGACTGCCGCGCGAATAGACCCCCGAAGCCCGCACCGTGGGCTCTACCGTGGGTCCCTGGAAAAGGGTCCAGACCAGCGAGCCTCCCTGGATCCGGAGGTCGCGATCCCAGATCATGTCGGTGAGCCGGAACGGCATCTTCATTCGGCCCGCATCCAGCTTGATGGCCGAGGAGAGATTGAGGCCGAGATAGGCCAGATCCAGGCGGATGCTTCGCGAATCGTAATTGTCCCGGATCAACGTGAGCGGGAGAGGGATGCCCTCGGGCTCGAGGTTGTTCTTGGTCGAATAGTTGATGTCGGCGCCGACACCCATGCGCAGGGTATTGGTTTCCACTTCGAATCGCGGGCGGATCTGGAACAGGGTGCGGCTCGAAGGGACCGGATCGGGTGTGGTGAAGAAATCGTCGTTCCACTCCTGGCGGACCAGGATGTCGCCGGTGATCGGCGCCTGTTTTTGCTGCTGCGCTCCGACCGGTGAGGCCACAGCCCAAAGGACCAGAGCGAGAAGGGAGGAGATGCGAGCGACCGCTTTCTTTTTCATCCGAAAGGAGTCTAACGGGGAAGTGGAGCGCCCCGAATCGATGCTCGGCCAACTTCGCCCCGAGGGCTAACTACGACCGCCGGAAGGGCTTTCGCTTTCCCGCACCGAAGGAACTCCCGCCCTCGCGCCGCGGCCGAGAGAACCCGGCCCCTTCGCCCTCGGTCCGCACGCTGCGCGTGGCCTCCGCGCCGCGCAGGGCCTGGCGGTTGTTGGTGGCCGCGGCCTGGGCAAAACGGTCCGCCCCCGCCCGTGGTCCCGATGAACGCTCGCCGCTGTCGATCCGGATTCCGGAACCGACCACCAGGGCGCGCGCGGGCCGGGCACGGTCGTCGCCCGGACGGCTCTGCGGCCGCTGGGCGCCCTGTCCTCCGCGATTCGCGCCGAAGCGGGTGTACGGTTTGGGGCTCGAAGAACGACCGCGGCCGCCCTCCCGATCGCCCCGGAACTTCGCCGCTTCGGGAACGGCGGGACGTCCGGCCTCGTAGTCGAAGTCGGGCAGGGTCACTCGCGGCATGCGATTGCCGATGGCCCGCTCGATGGCGCGCAAGGCGCCTTCTTCCTCGGGTGAGACGAAAGCGAAGGCGTCGCCTTGCGTCTGATTCCGGCCGGTGCGGCCGACCCGGTGAATGTAGTCCTCGTGGGTGGGTGGAATGTCGAAGTTGATGACGTGGGAAAGGGCTTCGACGTCGATGCCGCGGGCCGCGATGTCGGTGGCCACGAGAACGCTGAACTTGCCTTCCTTGAAACGACGCATCGTTTCGGTTCGCTGGGATTGCGAGCGGTCGCCGTGAATGCGCCCGGAGGAAACGCCCATCCGAACGAGATAGTCGGCCAGCCGGTTCGCACGCGACTTGGTCCTGGTGAAGACAATGACGCTGCGGATGAGGCCGCGTTTCATCAACTCGGTCAGGAGGACGGGCTTGAGATGCTGGGCCACCGGGTACGCGGCCTGGGTGATGCCGACCGCGGGTCCCGACTGCCGTTCCACGCTGATCGAGAAGGGATCGTGGAGCATCTCGCGAGAGAGCTTGGCGATCTCATTCGGCATGGTGGCCGAGAAGAAGAGGGTCTGGCGCTTGGTGGGAAGGTACTTGAGGATGCGACGGATGTCGGGGAGGAAGCCCATGTCGAGCATGCGATCGGCCTCGTCGAGAACCAGGACTTCGATGTTCTTGAAGTTCGCGTACTGATGACGCATGTGATCGAGGAGGCGGCCGGGAGTGGCGACAATGACGTCGGTGCCGCGGCGAAGAGCGTGCTCCTGCGCGCCCATGCCCACGCCGCCATAGATGGCGGCGCTCGAAATGGGAGTGTGGACGGCGAGCGCGTTCAAATGCTCGTCGACCTGGGCCGCCAGCTCACGAGTCGGAGTGAGGACCAGGGCACGGATCATGCCCTTCGACTTGCCCAGCCGGTGAATCAGGGGGAGGCCGAAGGCGGCGCTTTTTCCGCTGCCCGTCATGGCGCAGGCGAGAACGTCCTTGCCAAGAACCGCAGGAGGAATCGCCTGCTCCTGAATAGGGGTGGGGCTCTTGAACCCGAGTTCCTTGATTCCGCGCAGCAATTCTGCGGAGAAGCCATACTTGGTAAACGGCATGTTGAGTGAGAGGTCCTGACTTTTTGGGGCATTCGCCCTGATTAGGTTGTGGCCGCGAGCGGAAACGAATACGTCCCAATCGCCTCAAAAAGCGGCCCGGGACCGGCGGTTTCGCGATGAACGACGTGTCGAAACCGGGTCCGCGAAGGCGTATTCTCTCACGGCTCCGCGGAAAGGGCCGAGGGGTCCACGATCCCGGTCCACAACCGTTCGTTGGCGAACCCGCTGAGCGCGTCGATTTCGCCCGGGGTCTCAAGAATCCCATCGAGGGCAAGCATGGCGACACCGTGGACCACGGACCAGACGAAGAGAGCCTGCCGCTCGGGCTCGTCGGGGCGGACGAGTGCCTGCTCCTGCAGCTCGATCAGCGCCGCCACCAGTGCACCGAAGGCATCCGTGGTCGGATCATCCGGAGGCAGCGCGGTACCGCTCGACCTGAGAACGCCTCCGAACATAACGCGGTAATGGGCCGGATGCCGCACCGCAAATCCGACATAGGCGGAGCCCATGGCCACGAAGCCGGGACGCCCTCGCCCCCCCTCGTCCCAGGACGAAAGGAGTTCGTTCCGCAGCTTCCGGAATCCGTCTTTCGCCACCGCGCCGAGGAGCGCCTCCTTGTTTGCGAAATGCCGGTAGAGCGCGGTCCGCGAGACCCCGAGATTTTTGCCCACCCCGCGCAGGGTCAGAGCCTCGACACCTCGCCGATCTATGGTCCGCACCGCTTCTCCGAGCAGGGCCCTTGGCAGGTCGCCATGGTGATAGCCGTGCGGCTTCCCGCGGGCGGCGGCTTTCGATTTCAGGATCGGCACTCGGCTATTCTGCCGATTAGTGTTGACAGTGTCAACATTCAGAGATATATTCATGTTGACAACGACAACATTGAGCCGAAAACGGCACCGGAGAAAGAATCGACATGAAAGCTGTGACTCAGAAGAATGCGCTCCCCGGTGCGGCGGTTCACGGGCTCGCCCGAGCCCTGACCGTGATCCAGACGGCGAAGAACCGCATCGGGGGTCTATGGCGGTCCGATCCGCTTCTCGTGGGCGCCGGACTCTTTCTGCTGCCCGTGTTCGCGGCCTTTGGGACGGGGATGGTGCTGGATCCGCGCACCCTGCTGGGCGCACCGGTCTGGCTGAAGCCGGCCAAGTTCGCGATTTCGGCGGCGATCTACTCGCTCACCCTGGCCTGGGTATTCACGCACTTGCCCGCGTGGCCAAGGATGCGCCGCATCGTCGGGAGCCTTACCGCCGCGGTGATGCTGATCGAGGTTGCCATCGTCGCGGTTCAGGCGGCGCGAGGCACCACCAGCCACTTCAATGTCGGCGCCGCCCTCGATGCGGCGCTGTTCGGCGTCATGGGCGTCGCCATCTTCGTCCAGACCCTGTCGACCGTCGCGGTCGCGGTGGCGCTTTGGCGGCAGCGTTTCGAAGATCGAGCGATGGGATGGGCGCTGCGCGCGGGGATGACCCTGACCATTCTGGGCGCACTGGTGGGAGGCATCATGACATCGCGCCCAACCGCCGCCCAACTCGAAGAGGCCCGGGTCACCGGCCGTCTGACCACCGTCGGCGCGCACACCGTGGACGGGGAGGACGGCGGGCCGGGCTTGCCCGGCCTCGGCTGGAGCACGGTCAAGGGCGATCTGCGCGTGCCTCACTTCTTCGGGCTCCATGCGGTTCAGGCGCTTCCCCTCGTCGCCTTCCTCCTTCGACGAAGGCCCCGTCCCCAGCGGGCGTCCCTTGTCGTGGCGGCTTCCGTCGCCTACGCGCTGTTGTTCGCCTTCCTCTTGAACCAGGCGCTCCGCGGGGTTCCTCTGGTCGCGTTCACAGGGGCGGTTCCGGCGGTGGAAGGAGGCGGGCGGTGACACCCCAGCAGATCTTCCCGGTCGTGAACCTGATTGCGCTGCTCGCCTGGGTCGCCCTTGCCGTGCTGCCCCGGCAGCCGTGGGTGGCGAAGACCATCGCCGGATCGGTCGTCCCGGCCGTCCTTGCCGTGGTCTATGCGGCGCTCATCGTCTCGAACATGGGTGGTCCCGGTTCCTTTTCCTCGCTCGACGGCGTGGCCCTGCTCTTCAGCAACTCCTGGCTCCTGCTTGCCGGATGGGTGCACTACCTCGCCTTCGATCTGCTCGTGGGCGCCTGGGAAGTGCAGGACGCCCGCGCCCGAGGGGTTTCGCACCTGCGGGTTCTTCCCTGCTTGTTCCTGACGTTCATGTTCGGACCGGCCGGCTGGCTCTTGTACCAGGGCGTCCGACGGACCGGGACCGCTAGGCCGTGACCCTGGTTCCGCAGTCGCCGCAGAACTTCGCCCCGGGCGAAAGCTTCTTGCCGCATCCCTCGCAGAAGCGGGCGGTCTCGATCTTCGTCCCGCAGTCCGGGCAGAACTTCTGGCCGAGGGTAGCCGCCCCGCACTTGGGGCAGGGGGCCTGCGCGGCCTTCGTCCTGGCCCCGACCCGCGCTTCTTCGTCGACCGCGACATCGTTCGAGGCTTGAGAAGTTGCTGAGGTGGCGCGGACGGAGACGTCTTCTTCTTCGGCCACCGGCGCGCAGTTCTTGCACATCCCCGCCTTGCCGTTCCAGCAGGTCTTCTCGCAGAGCCAGTTCCCGCACCGTCGGCACTTCTTGAAGAGCGGTTTGATCTCCTCGACCGCGGCCTTGAGGGCGGCGTCATGGGCGGCCCCGCCCACCGCCCGCTGAATTTCATAGGCACTGTCGGCGGCGCGCCTGAACATGTCGCCCAGGAAACTGCCGGCGCTTCGAAGCAGGCCTCCCGCCGTTCCCAGCAGGTTGCGGTCAAACGTCGACATGAAGCCGTCCCCGCATTTCTCGCAGAAGAACTTGAACTGGAAACCGACATCGGTGGACAGGTCCTGGTAGTTCTGGGTGAACTCGATGGGCGGCATGCCGGAATCTTAGTCCCGGCTTCCTTCCGCTAAGCTCAAGGTGCTTAAGCGAAGGAAGGTCCCATGCTTCTCGAAGGAAAGAACGGTCTCATTCTCGGCGTCGCCAACAAGCGCTCCATCGCCTGGGGCATCGCGAAGGCCTGCGCCCGCGAGGGCGCGCGGCTCGCCCTCACCTACCAGGGCGAGCGGCTCAAGGAGAACGTGGACGAACTCTCCAAGGACCTCAAGGACCCGCTGCTCTATCCGTGCGATGTCACCCTGGACGAGGACATCGCCGCGCTGGCCGCGAGTGTGAGGGCGGACTTTGGCTCCCTCGACTTCGTCATTCACTCGGTGGCCTTCGCCCAGCGCGAAGAGCTCACCGGCCAGTTCCTCAACACTTCGCGCGAGGGTTATCGGATCGCTCAGGACATCTCCGCCTACTCCCTGACCGCGGTGGCCCGGGCCATGTCGCCGCTGATGGAGGGTCGCGCGGGCTCGATTGTGACCCTCACCTACCTCGGGGGCGAGCGCGTGGTTCCGCGCTACAACGTGATGGGAATCGCGAAGGCGGCCCTCGAGATGTCCGTGCGGTATCTCGCCGCCGATCTGGGCCCCCGGGGGATCCGGGTGAACGCCATTTCGGCGGGCCCCATCAAGACCCTGGCCGCGGCCGGGGTCGGCGGCCTGTCCAAGATGATCGACTACTACCGTCAGCACGCGCCCCTGCGTCGAGCCACCGATCAGGACGAGGTGGGCGACGCCGGTCTCTTCCTGGTCTCGAGCATGTCGCGGGGCGTGACCGGCGAGGTGCTGCATGTGGACAGCGGCTTCCATGTCATGGCGATGGCCGCCGATCTCGTGTAGCCAGGGGGCGAAGTGGTCATGAGCACAGTTGAGATCGAAATCAAGGAGGGCATCGGCGCGATCCGCCTGGCCGGACCTCGGGGCAACGCGATAAACCAGAGCCTGGTGTCGGATCTCTCGACCGCGCTGCGCACGGTCGGTGGAGATCCGTCGGCCCGCGCGGTCCTTCTGGCCTCGGCCCATCCCAAGCTGTTCTGTCCCGGTCTCGATCTGGTGTCTCTGTCCGGAATAGGTCGAACCGAGATGGGCGCCTTCATGCTGGACTTCTCCACTCTTCTGATCGATCTCTTTGCGCTCAAGAAACCGGTGGTGGCGGCGGTGAACGGCGCGGCGGTGGCGGGCGGGTGCCTGCTGGCCTTGACCGCCGACTGGCGCGTGGTCAAGCGCGGGGCCCCCATGGGCCTCAATGAAGTGAAGGTGGGCGTGCCTCTCCCCTGGTCCGCGGTCCTGTTGCTGAAAGCCGCGGCCCCCGCCGCCATGCACAGCGCGGTGGCGCTCCTCGGTCGCAACTTCGAGGGTGACGCCGCGGTGGCCGCGGGATTGGCGAACGAGGCCGTGGATGCGGAAGCCTTCGAGGCGACTCTGACCGAGCGTCTCGTGGAGTTCGCGGAGAAGGATGCCCTAGCACTTGGCGTGACCAAGGGGTATCTGCGGGGGGGCACCGTCGCCTCGATGCGAGACCGCGAGACCGCCCTCCTCGATGAGTTCCTCGACGGCTGGTTTTCGGCAGGCACGCAGGTGCGGATCCAGAAGGCCGTGGCCGCGCTCAAGTCGAAGGGCTAGGCAGAGCCTGGACCCCCTTCGGTCCGACGCTTCGCGCGCGCGCGCTTGCCCGCACGCCACAGGAGGTAGATCCCGGCCGCGGCGATCACGACCCCGACTGTGCCGAGCGCGCCGGTGACCCGCGCGACCGTGCTCTTCACGTCGTCGTAGGCAAGGCCAATGGCCGACCCCGCGGCGGTGAGAGCCGCGTACCAGAGCAGGGAAGCAAGGGCCGCCGGAACGAGAGCTCTCAGGGGAGAGACGCCGTTGATGGCCGCGAACGGCAGCACCCCCGCGCGCAGCCCGGGAAGGAACCGGCTGAGGAATATGCCGAGCCCGCCGAAGCGATCGAAGTAACTCTTGACCACCGGCTGAATCTCGGGCGGGAGGAGAAGGTGAAACTCGCGCGACTGGAGCACCGCCTGACCTCGCCCCCGCACCCAGAAATACACGATCACCGCACTCGCCTGATTCCCGAGAAAACACAACACGCCAACGAGGACTGGCGAGACGCCCGCGCGCACCGCCCAGAAGGCGCCGAGCGCTGCAGCTACGTCCGCGGGCACGGGAGGGAAAACGTTCTCGACCGCGGAGAGCAGGACCAGGACCACGATGACGGTGGCAGGATCCCGGGCGAGGATGAAGTCCAGGAAAGCGTCCATGGTCCCCTAGCGCTTCAGGCCCAGAGCTCGGTAGACGAGGTGAGCGGCCGACGCGTAGCTCACACCCGTGGCCCGGGTCATTCCGATTTCGCAGGTGCGGCAGGTGGAATACGCGGTCACGCCCTCGGTTCCCTGGACCAGCGCGCGGACGTCTTCCGCCTCGGCTCTGGTCGCTCCCTCCGTGACCTCCGGCCGCACGAATCCCTGATTCCCGGCGAAGCCGCAGCAGGCCGCGCGCAGGGGAACGACCGGATCTTCCGCGTGGGCTTCGGCCACGACCTTGAGGTCATCCATCGCGCCCAGCTTCGTGAGCGAACAGGTGGGGTGAAGGACGGCGCGGCCAGGGAGAATGCCTCTCGGCGGGTCGGCGCGGGTCAGAACCTCGCCTGCCCAGAACTGGACGAAGTCCAGGACGCGGACCTCTTTCGCCCCTGGTTCGGAGAAGGCGAGCGCGCAGGGCGAAGCATCGGTCACCACGAGGATCTCGCCTCCGCGCGTGAGTCGGGCCAGGGCGTTCGCGGCGACGCTCATCGAGCGATCAGCCGCATCCTGCTGCGACTTGCTCGAGAAAGCTAGACCGCAGCAGAGCGAATCAATCCGCTCCGGGATGGCGACGCGATAGCCCGCGGCTTCGAGGCATCGCAGGGCCGCTTCCATCGTGGAGAGTTCGGACTCGCCCGGCAGGGCCCCGAATACCCGAGAGACGCAACTCGGGAAGTAGACGACCTCGCGCGAGCCGCCTTCGCGAGGCCGAGGGATGGCGGGTGCGGGCCGGGGGAGCGGCGTTTTCGCGTCGAGCTTCGGGACAAGGCCGGGAGCCAGAGCGTGCAGAAGGGCGGAGCCCGCGGTGAGCGCGCCCCGAGTCGCCCCGCCGCCCCCCGAAAGAGCCGCCGCGGCGGAGAGCGCGCGTCGCGCCATCGCCGTCGTGCCTTCGAAATGGGACATGGCGAATCCCGCCAGACCCCGGCCGATGAATGAAGATTCGGCGCGATCCAGCTCCTTCATCAGAAGGCCGGTGTCGATCTTGACCGGGCAGGCGGTGATGCACATCGAGTCGCGAACGCAGCTGCTCCGCGCGAAATCCGCGTAGTCGGACGCGAGTCTCTCGGGCATGGGCTCTTTCCGGAGAGCGATCTCCTTCATCTCGCGCAGGAGGATGATCCTCTGCCTCGGCGAAAGGCCGGAGGCGCGGGTCGGGCAGACCGGTTCGCAGAAACCGCACTCGATGCAGTGGTCCGCGGTGGCCGTGATCTCGGTGAATGGTTTCAGATTCCGGACATGCTCGGCTTTGTCGTCGCTGAGCAGAACGCCGGGGTTGAGGATCTTGTACGGGTCGAAGAGCGTTTTGATCTCCCGCATGATCGCGCAGGCGGCGGCGCCCCATTCGCGTTCGACGTACGGCGCCATGTTCCGTCCCGTCCCGTGCTCGGCCTTGAGCGCGCCGTCGTACTTGCCGACCACCAACTCGGCCAGGGCATCCATGAACGCCGCGTAGTTCGCGACGTTCTTTTCGCCCCGGAAATCCTGGGGAGCGATGAAGTGCAGGTTCCCGTCCTTCGCGTGGCCGAAGACCACGGCGTCGCGCACGCCGAAACGCTCGAAGAGCCCATGAAGGTCCGTGATCGCCTCGGCCAGACGTTCACGCGGGAACGCCACATCCTCATTGAGGATGGCCATTCCCGGCCCGCGTCGCGCGCCGATCATGGGCAGCAGGCCCTTGCGCATCTTCCATTTCAGCGCCCGGCCGGCGGCGTCGGTGGAAAACTCGATGCTGGCGACGCCGCTGATGCGGTTCAGCACCCGGGTCGCCTTCTCGATCCCGGTGGCGAGGGCCTTGTCGTCGTCCTCCTGGAACTCGATCAGGAGCGCCGCGGAGTGGGGACCGATCGCGACCGGGTGGGTGAGGTCCGCGGCCATGGACATGAGCGATGCGCGGTCCATGATTTCGAGCGCCGCCGCTCCGGCCTCCGCGAGCGGCGCCACCGCGGCCCCGGCTTCCTTGAGCGCTCCGAAATACGCGAGGGCGGTAGCCCGCTTTTTCGGATCGCGGACGGTTTCAAGGGTGACGTCGGCGAGGAAGCCCAGCGTGCCCTCGGATCCGACCATGAGTCGCGTGAGAATGTCGGCGGGCCGGTCGAACTCGAGAAATGCCTGCAGCGAATACGCCATGGTGTTCTTGGTCGCGAACTTGTGGCGGATTCGCTTCGAGAGCGCCTTGTCCGCGCGCACCTTCGCCTTGAGATCCACGAGTCCAGCGTGGAGTCGGGGGTGCCGGTTCTTCAGGCGCTCGTCGACTTCGTGGGGAGAGTCGCCATGTGTCTCGACGATCACGCCGTCGGCGAGCACGATGGTCGCGCCGCGGATGGTGTGATAGCTGTTCTGGGCGACGCCGCAGCACATGCCGGAGGCGTTGTTCGCGACGATCCCGCCGATCATGGCCGCGTCGATGGACGCGGGATCCGGCCCGATCCGCCGGCCATGCGGCGATAGAGCGCGATTGAGCAGGCCGCCGATCACCCCCGGCTGGGCCCACACGCGAGCGCCCGCGTCCTCGATTCGGAACCGCCCCCAGTCGAGCGAGAGATCGACGAGGATGCCGCCCCCCACCGCCTGTCCCGAGAGCGATGTGCCCGCCGCGCGATAGGTGACGGGCTGCTTCAAAGCGCGCGCGATGTCGAGAATTGTCCGCACGTCGGAGGCGTCCCGCGGCCGCACCACCACTTCGGGAACGATCCGATACATCGATGCGTCGGACGCGCGGGCGAGCCGGTCGATGGGCCGCGACAGGATCCGTCCCGCGGGAAGGGCTCCCTGGAGACGTTTCAGGAGTTCAGGATCGGGAGCAGCGAAACGGGTCACGCGGGCGGGATCTTAGCGGCGGCCGATCGTTTGATCTCAGAGTCGCGTGCTCACCCGGAGGTCATAGCTGGGCTGCTTCCCTTGCTCCGCCTACACCGAGAGAACGGCGAGGACCCAGGGTCTCATGGGGCCAGGCTATCAATGCCGCCAGAGCACCGAGGATCCCCTGCCGCTCCAGGTAGGCCAGAAGATCGACGAGCAGGGAGGCGGCCAGAGTGGACTCACGCAGGACCGCGGATCTCCGGATCGTCATGGCTATTGCGACAACCGTGTGGCGATTGAACTCGCCGAGGACGATGACGGTGGGCTCTTAGGGCGCGAGACCTGAAGGACGGCCGCGACCAGAAGAAGCACCAGGGCCACCACATCGGCGGCGACGATACCGCCGAGCCGGGCGTTGTATCGGCCGGTCGTGATGGCCAGGACAAGGAACGACACGACGCTGGTCAGGCCCGCGAGAAGTGCGGCGTTCCGCAGGCTGGCTCGAACCGCTCCGGCGATCAGGAGGGCGCCCAGGATCCCGAAGAGTACGGCACGATGCCGCATCAGGATGGCGAGGTCGGGGCCGTCAATGGGTATTCCGTACAGGGCGGTGAGGCGATTGCTGCCGAGCGCCCCGATCGAGGGGGCCAGGTGGATAGCACCCGTGAGAATCAGGCAGGCTTGAATCGATCGCTCGGCTCCCGTCTTCAAAAGATCCGTCACGCGCGCCATCGCGTGAGTCTACGTAATCGAGGTCGCCGGATCCGCTGCTCCGGCCGCCTTGTCGGGCCATCGTGTCGAGGGGAAAGCGGAGAAGCACCTATCATCCCGGATTCCACGCCCGGGTGATCCAGCACGAATGCGACTATCTGGACGGCCACGTGTGCATTGACCGCATGGTCGAGATGAAGACCCTCGGCGTTGTGGACCAGACCCAACCCTTTTCTGAGGAGTAGTAGAAAGCAAATGAAACGCAGCCTTCGTCTGGTCCTTTCGATCACCCTCGCGGTTCCCCTGCCGCTCGCCGCCCAGACCCCGGCCGACCCTGCGAAGGAAGCGCCGAAGTGGGACGTGAGCAATGCCCCCGGTCCGAAGACCACCGCGAAGCTCGACGTCACCGAAGGCACCTGGATGACCGTCGATGTGAGTCCCGATGGGAAAGAGGTCGTCTTCGACCTTCTGGGCGACATCTATTCGCTGCCCATGGCAGGCGGCCTGGCCAGGAACCTGACCGGCGGAGCCATGTGGGACATGCAGCCGCGCTTTTCGCCCGATGGCAAGATGATTGCCTTCACGTCCGACCGGGCGGGAGGCGACAACATCTGGGTGATGAACCGCGACGGGTCCAACCCGCAGCAGGTCACGAAAGAGACCTTCCGTCTCCTGAACTCACCGACGTGGTCGCCCGACGGCCAGTACATCGCGGCCCGCAAGCACTTCACCGCGCAGCGCTCGCTCGGCGCTGGTGAAATCTGGCTGTACCACGTCTCCGGCGGCGACGGTCTGCAGGTCACGAAGAAGGCGAACGATCAGAAGGACGTGGGCGAGCCCGTCTTCTCCAGGGACGGCAAGACGATCTACTACTCCATGGACGGAACCCCCGGCCTGGTCTTCGAATACAACAAGGATCCTTACGCGGGCATCTACGAGATCCGGGCGGTGAACATCGAGACGGGCGAGAGCGACACCGTGACCGGCGGTTCCGGCGGTGCGGTGCGTCCCGTGGTTTCGCGTGATGGAAAGAAGCTCGCATTCTCCCGGCGCATCCGCGACAAACAGGTCCTGATGCTGCGCGACCTCGCGTCCGGTCGGGAGTGGCAGGTAAACGACGGGCTCGAGCGCGACATGCAGGAGGCCTGGGCCATCCACGGTCTCTATCCCGCCTTCGCCTGGACGCCCGACGACGCGGCCATCGTGATCTGGGCGGGCGGCAGAATACGGAGGATAGATGTGACCTCGAAGGCGGTCACGGATATCGCCTTTCAAGTGAAGGACACGCGGGCCATCACCGAAGCCGTTCGTTTTCCGATCGAGGTCGCGCCCAACTCGATCACGGTCAAGGAACTACGTTTCGTCCAGGTGTCGCCGACCGGCGACAAGGTTGTGTTCCAGGCGCTCGGGCGTCTGTGGATTCGCGACCTTCCCGAAGGCAAGCCGCGCCGCCTGACCACGCAGACCGATCACTGGGAGTTGTTTCCCTCGTTCTCGCGCGACGGTAGGAGCGTTGTGTACACGACCTGGGATGACGACAAGCTCTCGTCGGTGCGCGTGGTCTCGTCTTCAGGCGGCGAGGGGCGTGCCCTGACCGCGGAGCCCGGGCACTACGTCGAGCCCGCGTTCTCGACCGATGGCGCGACCGTGGTCTATCGGCGGAGCGGCGGCGGTTACCTTCGTTCCGATCTCTATTCCTCGGACCAAGGTCTCTACAAAGTGGCGGCTACCGGCGGCCCCTCGACCCTCGTGGTGAAGCGGGGCGTCCGCCCGCACTTTGGCAAGGCCAGCGACCGCGTGTTCTTCCAGAAGTCCGAGGGCGACACGCGGAGCCTTTCGAGCATCGGCCTCGACGGGCGCGACGAGCGCGCGCATTTCGCGTCGAAGGACGCGACCGAGTTCAAGGTCTCGCCCGACGGCAAGTGGGTGGCCTTCCGCGAAGGCTTCAAGGCCTTCATCGGCGCGTTCGTGACGTCCGGCCAGAAGATCGACCTTGGTCCGAAGACGTCGTCGTTCCCGGTGGCCCAGGTGAGCAAGGAAGCGGGGGAGTACCTCCACTGGTCGGGCGACTCCTCGAAGCTTCACTGGGCGCTTGGGCCCGAGCTCTTTGAACGCCCGGTGAAGGACAGCTTCAAGTTCGTGGCGAACGCGGAAACCCTTCCCGATCCTCCCGCCACCGGCCGGAACATCGGCTTCACCGCTGACGCGGACATCCCGAAGTCAACGATCGCCCTCGTGGGCGGCCGGGTCGTCACCATGAAGGGCGACACCGTGATTCCAGACGGCGTGGTGGTGGTCGAAAACAACCGGATCGCTGCGGTCGGCCCCCGCGGCTCCACCCGGGTTCCGGCCGCCGCCAAGGTCGTGAATGTCGCGGGCAAGACGGTCATGCCCGGCATCGTCGACGCGCACTGGCATGGAGGGTTCGGGACCGACGAGGTCGTGCCTCAGCGCAACTGGGTGATGTACGCGAGCCTGGGCTTCGGCGTCACCACCATTCACGACCCGTCGAACGACACCTCGACCGTGTTCGCCGCCGCGGAGATGGCGCGCGCCGGCCTGATCACCGCGCCGCGGATCTTCTCGACCGGCACGATTCTCTATGGCGCGGGCGGCGATTTCCGGGCCGAGATCAACTCCCTCGACGACGCCCGCTTCCATCTGAAGAAGCTCAAGGCGGTGGGCGCTTTCAGCGTGAAGAGCTACAACCAGCCGCGCCGTGAACAACGCCAGCAGATCGTGGCCGCGGCCCGCGAATTGGGCATAATGGTGGTGCCCGAAGGCGGGTCGCTCTTCATGCACAACATGACCATGGTGGCGGACGGCAACACCGGTATCGAGCACTCCGTTCCGGTGGCGAAACTCTATGAAGATGCGCTGCAGTTCTGGAGCCAGAGCAAGTCCGGCTACACCCCGACCCTGGTCGTAGGCTACGGCGGTCTCTCCGGCGAGTTCTACTGGTACGAGCGGACGCGGGTGTGGCAGAACAAGCGCCTGCTCACCTTCGTGCCCCAGGAGAACGTGGACTCGCGGGCCATGCGGCCCACCATGTCGGCGGGCGACAACGACTTCAACCACATCAGCCTCTCGAAGAGCGCCAACGACCTCAACAAGCGGGGGGTGAGCGTGAACATCGGCGCGCACGGCCAGCGTGAGGGCCTGGGCGCGCACTGGGAGATGTGGATGCTCGCTCAGGGCGGCATGACGCCGCTCAAGGTCCTGCAGGCCGCCACCATCAACGGCGCCCGCTACCTCGGTCTCGACCGGGACATCGGCTCGCTCGAAGTGGGCAAACTGGCCGACGTCATCGTGATCGACGGGAATCCGCTGGTCGACATTCGGGTCACCGAGAAGGTCAGCCACACCATGATCAACGGCCGTCTCTTCGACGCCTCGAACGGCGACCAACTCCTCCCCACACCCACCAGGCGAGGGAAGTTCTTCTGGGAGCATTGATCGATGGAACCAGGAAGGCGCCCGATTCGTCCAATACCCTAACGGCCCCGAGTACGACCGCTCGGGCTCCGCCTTCTCGAGGATCGCGTGAATCCGGCCTTTCTCCTGCCTCTTCTGCTCACGGGGGGTCAACAAATTGAACCGGCCCCCCTCCCGCCAGCGATGGGGGCGCAGACGCGTTCCATCGCGCGCTCCACTGCGGCGGTGAGGATCGACGGCGTCCTCGACGACGAGATCTGGAGGACCGCCCTCAAGATTCCCCTCGAGTACGAGTGGCAGCCGGGCGACAACGTCAAGCCGCCGGTCGAGACGATGTCGTACCTGGCGTTCGACGACGGCCACATCTACATCGCCTTCGACGCGAGGGATCCGGAGCCTTCGAAGATCCGCGCGCATCTCGACGACCGTGACCAGCCGTTTCAGGACGACACCGTCGGCTTCTTCCTGGATCCCTTCAACGATGGGCGGCGCGGCTTCCAGTTCCGGATCAATGCCCTGGGCGTTCAGATGGATGCGACGAACTCGGACGTGAACGGCAACGAGGACTGGAGCTGGGACGCGATCTGGGAATCACGCGGGAAGATCAACGCCGACGGCTACGTGGTCGAGGTGGCGATTCCGTTTTCGTCGCTGCGTTTCCCGCGCAGCTCCGAGCCCCAGACCTGGGGCTTCATGACCATGCGCGACTGGCCGCGTTCGGTGCGCCATCGGATGCGGTCGCAGTATTTCGACAACAAGCGCGGTTGCCTGGTCTGTCAGTTCGACAAGATTTCCGGCCTTCAGGGCATGGAGCCCGGGCGGAACCTGGAGATCACGCCCACCCTCACCGGCCTCCGGACCGACCTCCGGCCGGACTTCCCGGGCGGACCGTGGGTCAAGGGCGAAGCCGACCCGGAGGCGGGCGTGTCCGTGCGCTGGAGCGTCACTCCGAGCGTGGCCTTGAACGCCGCAATCAATCCGGATTTCTCCCAGGTCGAAGCCGACGTCGCCCAGCTCGACGTCAACAACTCCTTCGCCCTCTTCTTCCCGGAGAAGCGGCCGTTCTTCCTCGAAGGCGCCGACCTCTTCTCGACCCCGTTCTCGCTGGTGTTCACCCGCACCGTGGCCGACCCCGACTGGGGCGCCAAGGTCACGGGCAAGGAGGGCCGGCACGCGTTCGGCTCGTTCGCGGCGCGGGACAATCGGACGAACATCCTGATCCCCGGCTATGACGGTTCGGCTGAGGACACGCTGGACAACCCGTCCACGGAAGCGGTCGCGAGATACCGGGCGGACGTGGGCGCCGGATCGTCCCTGGGGGCGGTCGCGACTCTTCGCGACGGAGGCGACTATCGCAACACCGTGGCCGGCATCGACGGCGACATCCGCCTGGGCAAGGCCGACCGGCTCGGCTTCCACGCGGTGGTATCGGACACCCGCTATCCGGATGCGTTCGCCCGGCGTTACGACCAGAAGGTCGGCTCCTTCGGCGGCCAGGCGTTTCGTCTCCGGTACTTTCGGGAAACCAGGGACTGGTACTGGGAAGCTTTCGGCGAGCGACTCTCGTCGGGCTTTCGGGCGGACAGCGGCTTCGTCACCCAGGTGGGCAACCGAACCGGGCGCGCCCGCATTTATCGGGCGATCCACAGCAACGGGAAGAAGAGGTGGTTCACCACGATCGGACTGGGCGCGTTCGGCGATTACACGCAATCGACCGAGGGAGGGAAGCCTGCAGGCGGGCTCGACTTCCCGCTCGACTACGAGGGCCCGAGACAGACGACCTTGAGCTACAACCTGTCGCCCAACTGGGACTACTACGCGGGGACCACGTACCAGAACCTGCGGCACAATTTCGGCCTGAGCCTGCGGCCCTCCGGCACGGTCACCTTCAGCCTGAACGGAGGAGTGGGAGGCACGGTCGACTACTCCAACGCGCAGCAGGCGACCCAGGTCCGGCTCGGCCCTTCTCTCGGGTTGAAACTCGGCCGCTCGCTGTCGGCGACCGTTTCCCACAACTACCAGAAGCTGAACGTCGAGGGCGGCCGTCTGTTCACCGCTAACCTGACCGAATTGCGTGCGGTGTACCACTTTTCGTCCCGGATGTTCGCGCGCGGCATCGCCCAGTACACCGACATCGACCGAAACCCCGCCCTCTACACGTCCGTGGTGCCCGCCCATACCAGGCGCCTCTTCTCGCAGTTCCTCTTCAGCTACAAGCTGAATGCGCAGGCCGTGGCGCTCGCCGGCTATTCCGACAACGCGCGGGGCAACCAGACCGTCGACATCACGCGGACGGACCGGACCTTCTTCGTCAAGCTCGGCTACGCCTGGTTGCCGTAATTGAGTCTGAAGGGGCCGGTGAACGGCCCCGGCCCCCCGTCTCGCGTGGCCTTGGGCTGCCGATGAGTGCCTCCGGGCCGGGACCTATGGTTTCGGCGTTTCGGCCGGGCGCGCGGGTCGTGTCCGATTCATCGAGAGCGAGACCCCGCCGCCGAAGAAGGTCTCGGCTTTGCGGTCGACCTTGTGGTTGCCCTGGGCGAGGTACTCGAAGTTCGCCTTGTCCCATTGCAGGCCGGCGGTGGCCACGAGTTTCAGCCAGTCCCCGTGCGCGGTCTCGTCGGGGGCTTCGGTGGAACCCTCGAAGAGAGTGACGTTCGGGTATCGCTGCATCCAGCCGCCGGGCTGGCCTCCGCTGCCCTGGGCGACGCCTCCTCCTCCGGCCCCATCCCCCGGGCCCGCCGCGGCGCGGGAGCCCTTGATGGCCTTGTAGGTCAGGACGCCATCGGTAAAGTCGAGCTTGAAGTTCTTCTCATCGAAAGCGAAGGAATAGCGGGTGTAGCGATCGTAGGCGCGCTGGTTCAGCGCCCAGACCTCGGGGGCCGCCCTCACGTTCGCGGTGATCATCGAGAGCAGCTTCATCTGCTCGGTCTTGTGCCGCGGGTACCGCGGATCGTCGAGCCACGAGAACCCGGGCATCCACCAGCCGCGAGCCGTCCAGTAGTCGCGCGTCTCCACCGCGCGCGTGCGTACCCAGGCCGCGTATTCGGAGAACGCCTGCACCCACTCGTGGGTGGGATACCCGTGCGGATTGAGGAAGATGTCGGGCAGCCACTCGCGCCAGAGCCGTGGCCGCACCCGCGTTTCCAGGTACATCGGGTCCGCGTCGTTCTGCGCTGCGGTCACATCCACGCCGAGCGACCCGAGATAGCCCGCGTGCAGCATCTGGTACGGCGTGACCTTCTGGAGGTCGTATGCGAGCTGCGCTCCATCGGGGTTGGTGAAGGGGTGCACGACCACGTTCACCTTCTTGAGTTTCTCCCTGTGGGCCGGGTCGGTCAGCAGCAACTCCGCCATCCTGAGCACGTGGCTGGTGGATGACACTTCGTTCGCGTGTTGCCGCGCGGAATAGATGACCGTCGGCTTGATCGTGGTCTGCTTGGCCGCGGAGAGGTGGCTCGATTCGACCCTCGGCAGGATATCCATGGCCCAGACGTCCTTGCCGAGGTAGCTTTCGCCGGCCCTGTAAACCGTGACTTCGGGGAACGTGGACATCTTCGCGAGCAGTTCCGCGCCTTCGCCGGGGGAGATAGGCTCGTCCCACTGGACCATCGTCCCGCCCGCGTATTTGTAGCCGCTTGGGAGGAACTTCCGGATATCCGGCCAGGCCGCGGGAGCCCCGTTGGGCTCGAGCTTGGCCACGCGCTCGGTAGCCGCGGCCGCCGCGTGTTCCCAGTGCGCGCCGAGGCGAAGGGTCCCCACATCGTGATACGCGAGTGCTTGCCGGTAGAGCCCGGCCGCTCTCAACGCTCCGAGATTGGCGAAGGAAGCGGTGACCTGTTCGGCGGAGATCATGGTGCGATCGACGCGATCCTCGGCGGTTTTCCTGACCAGGTCGTCGCGTTCGTTCCTGTCCGAATCGACCTTGACCCGGAGGTCGAGACTCGCAAGGCCCGCCCTCCCGGCGACGACACGGGCGGAGTGCGCGGTGGGTCGCTCCGTCGCGACCTCGGTTACGTCGAGCCGGGCTGAGCCGGTGCGGCCGCCCTTCTCCACGAAGTCGATGGCCACGGTGGGCCGGGGCTCGGTGAACCCGGTGACGCTGTACT
The DNA here is from genome assembly GCA_031412915.1 of Vicinamibacteria bacterium. GTDB lineage: Bacteria > Acidobacteriota > Vicinamibacteria > Fen-336 > JAGNNV01 > JAGNNV01. The sequence goes on from JANODX010000218.1 coordinate 30,302, forward strand.
TCAGGCGCCCGGGCTTGCCGTCCCCTTTCGCCTGGATGTTCGGGATGATCCGGCCGATGTAGTTGAGCGACGGCCCCCGCGCGTACCGGCCGAGGACGTCGAAGAAGTGGATGGTGTTGAAGTAGATCTCTTCGTGGAGCATTTCGGTGGCCGAGATCTGTTCCTGATCGATGCCGAGCTGGTAGTCGGGCTCGGACAGGGTGAGGTCCACCCGCATTTCGCCGAAGAAGGGCGCGTCCTCCGGCTTGGGCTTGCCCTTGTGCACGGCCATGACGTGGTCGTACAGGCGGCCGAGGATCTGCGACTGAAAGATGTCCCAGAAGCGCTCGTAGTCGGTGACCACGCGCTCGTCCGCGACCTTGATCCCGCCGACCGTGGCCTCGATCCAGCCGGTGGTGACGCGGGTCTTCTCGTAGTCCGGCATCCGGTCGAACATCGAGCGGAGAACCCACTTCGGCTCGAAGGTTTCGTTCAAGAGCGAACTGCCATCCTTCGCCTTGACCGAGACTTCATACGCGGGGGACCCGATGGGTGTCTTCTCGATGACGATCTGCTTGAGGTCGAGTTTCAGATCGCGCGCCATCACGTCGGCGAAGGGATACGCCTCGAGCAGCCAGCGAGTGGGGGCGAAGACGGTCTGGGTCTTCCACTCCGCCGGAGGGCCGATCTCCGTGAACTTCAGGGTCACGGTGTCGATCGGTTTGCCCGCGATCCGCGGCATCACGGAATCGATGAGCCACGAGTAGCCCTGCTTGTACGCGGAGAGTACGGACACCGAGAGAGTCGGATCAGGCGCCCCCACGGCCACGAGCTCGGCGCGGATCTGTTTCTCGAGGGTGGCGCGCACGGCCGGGGGTTCGGAGAGGCGCGCCTCGATCCCTATGGGCGGCGGGTTCGTGGATTTCTTGATCGCGGGCAGGACCTTCTCGCGGAAGGTTTTCCAGAATTCGTCGACCTCGGACGCGATGTCCATGTCGCCCACCACGGGTGAGCCCGCGACCACGATCGGCTTCGCCCTCTGCACGTCGAGGTTCTCGACCGCGACTTCCAGCGACCCGCCCAGCTTCGTTCCCACCCGAGACCGCACCACCGCGTCGAGGCCCGGCTCCGCTTTCTCGACGAACACCTTCACTCGCGCGCTCGCGAGGTCCTTGCCCGAAAGCGTGGTCACGAGGCGGTCGAGCTGGTAGAGCGCGGTTGCGGCCTGACCTTCGGGCGAGCGGGCCTGGACGAACTTGCGGACGTCTTCCTCGATGTCGTCCACCGTGGTCCGATCCTTGCCCCGGGCGGCGATGTGGGGGAAGGTCTCGGCGAGCTGGGCCACCGCGCGCGCCACTCCGGCGGCATCCCCTCCGGCGACCACGATGGCGGGCTTGCCCTGCCCGGGCAGGCCGCCGAAGGCGTTCTTCACCACGTGGATCAGGCCTTCGCCGGGCGCGAGGGCGGGAAGCTCGAACTTCTTGTCGCGAATCAACCGCTCGACCACGGGATGCTTCCCGCCCACGAGGATCAGCATGGGAAGGGACTCCGGGCGTTTCTTGTCGTTGTCCGCCTCCGGTGTGGGGGAGGGCGCCCCTTCGGGCGTTTTCGGCGGCGTCGCCGCGTCGATCGAATCCGCGGAGATCACCAGCGGGATGGAAACGCCGGTCGACTCGAGACCGATGCGGGCGGCCAGGTCGATGACGCCCTCCGTTCCTTCGCCGAAGGCGCTGATCATGACCTCGGTCCGATCCGGGATGAGGTTGTTGTCGGAGTCGCCGAGGCCCCCGTCGATCGAATAGAAGGTCGAGAGGTCGAGTCCCTCCTTGGCCCCGCTCGCGCGACGCGCGATGGGCTGCGGCTTCTCCGGCCTGGCGACACCCTTGATCTCCACGGTCGCCCGGGCCGCCCCCGCGTTCAGCCGAACGCGAAGGCTGTTGACGCCGCGATAGCTGAGAACGGACGGCGCGGAAGAGGCAGGCCGTCGTGCGGCAATAGCGGCGAGAGCGGCTCGTGCCTTCACGAGGTCCGCCGCCCGCAGCAGCTTCACCGTGACCGCGATCCGGGTGACCGCCTCCCGGCTGACCACGGCTTCGTTGATGGCCACATCCGCATCCACGACACCCGACGGCATGAGCGCATCCCGGATATCGGCGACGATCCGGTCGAGGGTCGCGCCATTCACGTCCCACGCATAGGGGAGGCGCGCGGCCACGTACTCGGCCGCGGTCAGGATTCCGGCCTCCGTTCTTCCACTCAGCAGGAGTGAGGGAGGTCCTCCCGGCGTGAAGCGAATCAGCCCTTCGTCGTCGCCGAGCGCCGCCCCCTCCGGCCCGGTGGCGGTCGCGAAGAAGACGGCGATCTCCGGACCCGCGCCACGCTTGAGGGGGATGTTCATCGCCGTCGTTTCGAGGCCGAGCCGCGCCGCGATATTGGCGGCACCCGTGATCTGCCCGGCCGTGGGGGGCGAAGGCAGGACGAAACGGACGTTCGCGGCGTCGGCGAAGGAATCGCCATTCGTATCCAATACGGTGACGCCGACCTTGAAGAAGGTCGACAGGTCGCGAGCAGCGGAGGGCTCGGCCGCGTGGCTCGTCCGGGTGAACACGGCGATCGTCAGGGCCCAAGCTAGACGAACCGTCGCCGCACAAGGGTGGAGCATGGCGCTCATCCTGCCACAGATAGGTGCGAGCAATGGCTCGTCGGGCCTGAACGCCGCGACCGAGCATTGGGGCGATCGAGAGCTGCGCCTCGAGATTAGCCGACGCCTTTCCGAGGGCGTCAAGGCGCCGCGCCCGAGCTTGGTTCTGGGGCCAACGCAGGTGAGAATCCGTTTCGGAATGACGGAGACTCGCCCCGCCCCGCCACCGTCGCTCGACCCCGATGTTGTTCGCGTCGTCGCTTTCATCGCCTGCGGTCTGCTGGTGAGCGTCAAGGCCGACGGTCGCTTCCCGCTACCCGAATCGCTGTCGGAAACCACCTTCCAGCTCTTTCTGCTGCCTTACACGCTGGCGTTGGTCGGCGCGGTGGCGGCCTTCCTTGGAGCCCATCGCGCGGCCCCCCTGATCGAGCGTGTTCTGGCCCGCCGCCTGCTCACGGTGTCGCCCGTGACCTGGGCGCTCGTCGGCGTCGTCGGCTTCGAGCTTCTGACCCTCGTCGTCCTGCGGGGCGCGGCGCGCAGATACGCCCAGTTCGGCTACGCCCTGCCGGCCCTGGCCCTCCTCGCGCTCGCGCTCCCGGTGGGGATCGCTCTCATCGCTGCCTCCTGGCGCGGTCGCGCCGACGGGGTGCGGCTCTTCGTCGTCGCGAGCGGCGCCTACCTGGCTTCGCAGATCTTGAGCATGACCTGGTTTCCGCTTCACTCCGGACGGTCGGACATGCTGCCCCTGATCGCGGCAGCGGTTCGCCGCCTGGTGACCGGCGCGAACCCATATGGCCTGTACGAGATCCCGCATAGCGTGCCGCTCACGTATCTCCCCGGGGCCTGGCTGCCGTTCGTCCCGGCCGTCGCGTTTGGCCTGGACCCGCGGGTGGTGCAGTCTCTGACCACGCTCGCGGCCCTGGCCCTGCTCGTGTTTGCGGCGCCCCCGTCGCGACGTTCGATCACGGGCTGCCTCGCCGCCCTCTTCCTGTTCGCGCCATACGTCCAATACCGGCACGAGATCTACCTCGGCACGTTGTGGCTCTCCCTCGCACTCACCGCCTTCCTCCACGCGCGCGGTCTTTCGCGCTCGCTCGGGTTGGCGCTCGGTTGGGCGGTGGCGACGTCGCAGTTTGTCTGGGTGATCCTGCCTGTTTATGTCGTGCAGCTGTACCGGAAAGATGGCGCGCGCCGGACCGTGTTCGTCGCGGCCACATCCCTGGCCACGTCGCTGATCCTGGCCGCGCCCTTCCTCGTCCTCGGGCCCCAGGAGTTTGGTCGTGGAGTCTTCGGCCATTGGGAGCGGACGCTCAACGTCACGACCGCCAACCTCAGCTATTTCGTCGTTCAGTTCGCATCGTTCGACGGTCTCCGCTTGGTTCAGGCCGCCGCCTGGCTCGCCGCGCTCATCGTCGCGCTGAAACGCCTGCGACCGGCCGACTCGCCCTGGGGCGCCATGGCCGCGGTACTGGGCGTATTCGTGCTCTTCAACAGCGTGGTGTGGGTCTACTTCTATCTGACCGTTTTCTTCGTGATGGTGATGAGTGTCGCCTTGGACGACCGGGCCAATCGAGGACAGACCCTCGTGAGCGAGATGTAGACGACCCGGGGGGACCAATCCGGGGATTGGCTGCTCGCGGTGATCAACGACGGGTGTGGAGGCAGTGGAGCGGCTGCTTGATAAGGTCTGATCAATGACAACGCCCGAAACGGAGGCCACGGTCCTCGCCCTGGAACGGCCGCACAAGGACCTCTGGACGTATTACCTGATCTCCTCCCTGGCCTTTCTGGTTCTCTTCCCGATCGCCGCGCTGGTGCTGCGCTTCAAGTTCCAGACCCTCCGTTACAAGTTCACGGATGAAGGTCTCTCGATGAGCTGGGGCATCCTGTTCCGGCGCCAGACCATCATCAACTACGCGCGGATTCAGGACATTCACCTGAGATCGAACCTCATCGAGCGCTGGCTCGGTCTTGGTCGCATCCTGGTCCAGACCGCAAGTGGCAACTCGGGAGCGGAGATGACGATCGAGGGGATCAAGGAGTTCGAGCTGGTGCGCGACTTCCTCTACTCCCGAATGCGCGGGGTTTCCGACCCGGCTCACCCGCAGCGACCGCATGCGAGCGCGCCCGAGTCGCCCGAGGTCGTGGCCGCCCTTCTGGAAGTGGCTCGCGAGCTGCGCGAGATGCGCAGAGTCATCGAGTCGCGCGGAAGCGCGCCCGAGAAGGGCGGGAGTGATGTTTGAGTGGGTGAAGTCGCGGGTCCTGCGCCTGATGCGGGTGCCCCATGAGCCGGAGGCGCCCCTGGGGGCGCCGGGCTCGGTCCGGGTGTTTCGCGCCGGGCTCAATCACTACCGTATCCGCGTCCTGCGCTGGGTGCTCGGCCAGGGCGGCGCCCTCATCGGCATCGGCTTCTCGCTCGCGTTCCTCGGCGTCCTGGAGATGGGTGTCGAAGAGGCGCGTCGACCGGTGGCGTCCGCGCCGGCTTCCACCGTATCGCCGCCTCTCTCACCGCTGCCCGCCTCGCCCCGCCTGTCACCCTCTCCCGGGAACTCCCGGACCCGGGCCGAACGCAGGGAACGGGCGATGAAAAATGTGGCCGTGAGGATGCCCGGCTTCGTCATGCCCTTGATCCGCCTCATCGAGTTCGGCGGCATCGCCATCTTCCTCGTTCAGATGCTCGTCACCTACGCGATCGTGCGCCTTGAATTCGAGCAGCACTGGTACATCGTGACCGATCGGAGCCTGCGAATCCGCACCGGCATCCTGCGGCTTCAGGAGGCGACCATGAGCTTCGCGAACATCCAGCAGGTCGAGATCCGACAGGGCCCCCTGCAGCGGGTGCTCGGTCTCGCGGACGTGTGCGTTCGCTCGGCCGGAGGGGGCGACTCGACTCCGGGTCAGAAGGGTCACGGTCAGGAGACGTCGCTCCATCTCGGCATCTTCGAGGGAGTCTCGAACGCGGTGGAGATCCGCGACCTCGTTCTGGAGCGGCTGCGGAAGTTTCGCGAGGCGGGGCTCGGAGACCCCGAGGACGCCCGATCGTCCTCCTCGGCATCCGCCTCCACAACGACGGGCCGATCGGCGGCCGAGGCTGCGAGCGAAGTCCTGGCCGAAGTCCGCGCCTTGGGCCAGGCTCTCGCCTCCTCGGTGTAGGTCGACGAGCGGCCCTGGCTAGGGCTCAGACAGGAAGCGGAGAATCTCGCGCATCAGGCGCTCTCCCTGATCGGTTTGAAAAATGGCCTGAGCGTGCGCGGAGCCCTCGAGGACGATGAGTTCCTTCGGCTTCGCGGCCTTTTCGTACTGAGCCTGAATCCTGGGCAGGCGAGGCACGTCGGGACCGCCGATGTCGTCGCGGCTTACTATGAACAGCTTGCGTCCCTTGAACCTCTCGGGCGGGCCGTTCGACAGGCCCGCCAGCAACACCATGCGATCGATCTCTCCGGGCTTCGCCTCGATCGAAGCATCGGCCGCCGCCCCCGCACCCATGCTCCCTCCCACCACGGATACCGACGTCGCCCCCGCCCCGCGGAGATAGCGGACGGCGGCCAGAACGTCGAGGCGAAGCGGAGCGGCCAGAGGATCAACATCCCCGGGGCCGCGCGACTGGCCGTAACCCCGGAAATCGAAGGCCAGGACTTTGAATCCAGCGGCGGCCAGGGTGCGCGCCTGGGGCATCCAGCTTTCCTTGTTGAAGCGGCCTCCATGGGCGAGTATCACCCCGCGGTCGCCTGCGCCGTAGACGTCGGCATACACGAGGCCGCCGTCCGGGGTGGGAAAGGAGACCCTCTCCGGCGCCCCGGTTCCTCCCGCCAATAGAGCCGCGGCCACCAGCGCGCGCAGAGGTTGCATAACCTCGATTGTAGCCTCTCGCCAGATTCCATTTACGGGTCGTACCCTTGGTCCGAGCGGCGGCGAAGGAGCGTGGAGAGTTGTTAGGGTTTGGGCTGAAGGCGGGCGCCCAGCCAGTCGTACTCCCATGTCCAGGGCATGTTGGTTGGGCCAAGAATGCTCCGGACGAGTTCGGGATAGATCCGCTCGGCCCGCGCGTCGTTGGCCAGCATGACCACGCAGCGCTGCCCGCGTTCGAGGCAAATCACCATGTTGCCGGTCCAGTCGTTGTGGCCACCCTTGAACCAGGCGCCGCCGCTCGGGTCTCGAAACGTCACCAGCCCGAGACCAGCGGCGAGCGCAATCGCCCGGTTGCCAGGATCGATGTCCTCCGCCAGGGTGGGGAACTGGTGCGCGGACGTGATGGCGATGTGGGCGCGCACCATCTCCGCGCGGGAGGCCGCGGTCAGGCCGTCACCACGGACGATTCCCGCCCACAGGCGCGCCTGGTCCGCGATGGTGGTGTCCATCGAGCCCGCAGCACTCGCGCTGCTGCGCTCATCGTGCGGTTCCATCGACCCATCCAGGGCATAACCATCGGCGAGATGGGCCGCGAAGTCCTCTCGCCACGCCATGCTGGTCCGAGTCATTCCAAAACGGTCGAAGACACGGGACTGCATGTGCGCGCCCACGTCCAGCCCCAGCCCTTGCTCGAGGACGAGCTGCAGCACGTAGAACCCTTCGCCCGAGTAACCGTATCGGGCGCCCGGGTCGTGGTGGAAGCGCAGCCGTTTGTCCTCCTCAAGCCAGCGGAAGTTGGCGAACCCGGAAGTGTGGGTCAGTAAGAGGCGGGGAGTGAGAGCCCGCCAGCGCGCATCCCCGGCCAGGTCCTTGTAGTCGTCGTACTCCGGGAGAGGACGGGGCAGGAGATCCGCGATGGAGGCATCCAGATCGAGCCGGCCTTCATCGACCAGCTGCATCACCATATAGGCGAAGGCGGTTTTGGTCAGGGACGCGCCGTACATCACGGTGTCGGTGGTGAGGGGAAGGTCCCGCTCCACATTCCGTCGACCGTACGCCCGGACATGCATGACCTTCCCGGATTCGATGATGGCGAGCGCCAATCCCTGAACGCGCTCGCGCTGCATCAGGCGCCTGGCCTCGGCATCTATGGCGTCGACATCGGGCACGTTACGGGCGGCCTTCAGCGTCGCACATCCGCTGAGAGCCAGAACGATGGCCAGGCTGACGATTGTACGCAAGCGGGGGTGAGGGAAAGCCGATGCGCAGTTCTCGTGGAACCTCACGACCGTCCCGCGCGGGGGGCGCACGCCCGGCCCTCCTCCTCCATCATCGAGAGCTGCCAGACGTCGCGGCTTCTGAGACTGAGGATGGGCCTCATGGCCAGAAGTCCGGTGCGCCCGATCTGGCCCTGGAGGTAGTGCAACTCCTTGAGGTTGGCCCGCACGTCCTCGCCCACCGGGAGTTCGAGGCCGGCCTCGCGGGCCATGAGGATGCCTTTGGCCCGGATCTTCAACTCCAGTTGAATCTGCAGCAGACAAAGCATGTCGGCGAGGGTGGTTCCCTCGAAGCGGCTCTTCAGCGACTCGAGATACGCCCCGGTCCTGGTGTGGGCGACCGCGCCGGCCAGGATCTCCTGAAGCATCTGCAGCTCGCCGTCGAACTCCCCGGCGAGCCAGGCCCGGGTGGCCTTTTCGCTGCGATCGAAGACCAGGAG